>JBQTIZ010000045.1:0-16471 GCA_052387615.1 Candidatus Nitrosotenuis sp.
GGGGGCAAACACCCCCTTTTATGACAATAATCTATGATGATTTTGCCAAGCTAGACATTCAAGTAGCCAAGATAATTGCAACAGAAAAAATCCCAGGCAAAACTAAGATCATAAAGGGAACAATTGATCTGGGTGGAGAAACTCGAAATCTCATAATTGGTGGTGCTCAGTACTTTGCTCCAGAAGAACTCGTCGGTAAAATTGTAATTGCTATTACTAATTTAGAGCCAAAAATCGTTGGGGGCGTAGAATCAAATGCGATGCTTTTGGCAGCGGATCTTAACGACAAGCCATACTGGCTAACCGTTGACGAAACAATTCCACTTGGAACGAGAATAAAATAGTTTTCTTAAAATAACAAAAAAAGTAAAAGATCTAGTCGTAGATCATTAGACTCTTTTCTTCAAGCAGTGAGTGCAGATTGTTAACGGATCTGTATACGTCTGGTTCTTTTTTAGCACCAGTGCATACCAGCTTTCCTGATGAGAAAAGCAGAATCACTGTTTTTGGATCAAGCATTCTGTGAATCAGGCCTGGGAATTGTTCTGGCTCGTACATACTGCGCGGTAGTGTTCTTGCTGCTTGTTCTAGGTGAATTTTTCCACCAAGATTAATTGACGCAACAATATTTTGGATGTCCACCACTGCATCTTTTTTGACTTTGATTCCACCCTTTCTGAGCTTTTGAACAACTGATTTGACTGCGCTTCTGGCCATCTCTTCAGATTTTGCACCAGTACAGACCATTTTACCAGAAGTAAAAATCAAAGTTGCGGTCTTGGGGCTCTTTAGTCTAAAGACCAAACCTGGAAACTGATCCGGATGATATTCTACATCTGGAAAATTACGAGTAATCTCATTGAGATCCATCTTCTGATCCACTGAAGCAGAAGCAACTACATTTTCAATGCTTACTATCGGCTTTGTTTGTGGCATACGCTACCACTTGACTTATCTAGGCTATATAAAGAGCACTTTCTAATTGTTTACCCGACAGCCAATTTCTTTGAAATTTGACTTGGTTTTACTGATCGTACTACACAAATCCATTAATTTGGCAAGTAAAGATTCGTGTATAATTGAATTATACTGAATTATTTTCTACTGATAATCTGTTTGGTGGAGATTCATCAAACCCAATAATGTGGGTAATTTGGATAGTGCCAATTGTCATTTTTGTATTCTATGGCCAGAGAATTCAATTACTAATCACATCAAGTGAGATAAACAAGAGTATCGAAAAACTCCAAAAATACAAAGAAGGCACGAGAAAGGATCTGCTTGATTATCTACAAAAAAGAAATGCGACAGGTGATGTTCCAAAAAAAGTAGATAGATTCCTTGAATACTTTACGATAATGCCCGTTGATATTGATCCAAATGGAATAATGCCAAAAATAAAACACCTTTTACGATCCCGAGAAGATTACACCAGAGCACAAGTTCTGTCATTAGCAGATAATATCACTCCACTTGAAGCAAGCAAAATTCAAAATATTTTAGAAGTTGTCACGTCTTTGAATCTGCTCCACAAAATAGTTCGGCATCTATACCTTACCGCCAAAAGACAAAACAACTTTCCTTTGATTTTACCACTCCAAATGATGATTCCATTTATCATGGAGCAAGCTGATGCACTAAGGGGAGCGGTTCCAGCACTAAAACAAGGCCAGCCAATTGGTGATGGAATTGGTCCAATGGTTATAGGAAAAATGATGCTTGGTACACAGAAAAAAATCATTGCACTAGAAACTATATGTTCCGAATTGGAGTTTGAGGGCAGAAATCTGTGCCTGCTAAAGGCAGAAGGGCCTCTGGCAACAGTTGGCAGACCTGGTGACGCAGTAGAGATCCTGGTTGCAGAAAGAAAACCCAGCGTGATAATCATGGTTGACGCGGGTCTGAAGCTTGAAGGCGAAACCACAGGAACCATTGCGCACGGATTTGGCGCAGCAATTGGTGGAATTGGAACGGATAGATTCCAAATAGAAGAAAGTGCAACAAAGCACAATATTCCAGTTTATGCCATTGTCATAAAACAATCAATCAAAGAGGCAATCACATTGATGACAAAAGACATTGCAGACAAATCCGATGAAGTCGAATCGCAAATCTATCAAACCATACAAGAAAACACAGAATCTGGTGATACCGTGTTAATAGTTGGCGTTGGCAACACGTTAGGAGTTTCACAATGATATTTTCAAAAAAAGAAAAAACTATCATAGTATACACAATAGAAGAATGCCCTTCTTGCAAAAAAGAATCTAAGCGAAAATTCAAGGAAAACGACTGTCTCTTTACGCCAGGCTCCAAGTGCGATTCCTGTAAAATCCCGACAAACATTTCAAAGATTTTTGGGCAATCTATAGAGTAGTAACTATGGCACCGTTTTCAGTTGGGATGAATGTGTGCTCTGCTTGTGCAACTCGTTGACCGTTTGCCTCGTTTAGGACCGGATATGCACGAACAATTTTGTTTCTGATCAATTCCTCCAGCAACGTCCTTGCTTCTTTTTCGTCATTATCTTTTGTAAGCCACCGTAGCGCGAATGGTAACGTGTTAAAGTTATCCCAGATGTAATCTACTAACTTGTTTGCATTTTCATTTTTTGTCTTTTTACGAGATACTAAACCAAAGATGTTCTTTGTCTTACCCTCTCTGACAAATCCCAGCCCTCTTGACGTTGTAACGAATGGTTCACACGCGTATGCCTCCTTCGTGGATAGTGAAAATGACCCAATAGACCACATGTTTGGAATTGATTTTCCAGCATGAATCGTGTATTGTTCTAGTGAATGTCCAGAAAGATTTGCAATTGGCTTTAGGTTATACTGTGTTACAGTCTTTTGTATGGTTCTGCCAATGTCGCTTGACTTCGTTCCTTCTTTTACAATTGACATGGCAGCCTTTAGTGCTTCTTCTGCGGTATTAACTAGGATAGTAGATTCTGGATCATATGATACTGACACCGCAGTGTCTGCAATGTAACCATTGATTTGCACTCCAAGATCTATTTTGATAAGATCAGAACTTGTCAAGATTTTGGGATCACTTGGTTCAGCAGTATAGTGAGCTGCAATTTCATTCAGACTTGCATTTACTGGAAATGCGCATTTTCCACCGCGACTCTTTATTTCATATTCTACAGTTTCGCAGATTTCGTAAAGTGTCTTTCCAACCCAGTCTTTTTTTCTTGCAATCTCACGAACCTCTGATGCTATTTTACCCGCCTTGATATAATCGTCAATTTGCAATGGTTGCATTGACTAGAATAGTTATTTAAAATCATGCAGCTTAAATTGGGGCAAAAAATCTGCAGACACATCGGGATCGTGGTCTAGCTTGGTATGATTCGGGTTTTGGGTACCTGAGGTCGTCGGTTCAAATCCGGCCGATCCCACCTTTACTAATACTATGATTTTTTAATCAATGCATGTCTTCAATATGTAATTGAGTGCAAAACGTGAATGGATTCTGATTGCCGGCATCTTGCTTTTTATGATTGGACTTTTAGGAGTCGGACTTGCATTAATCTATTCTGTGCTGATTGCGGTGTCAATCTATGTCGTAGTCAAAGTCTATGTTGGACGAAGTCGACTAAAAATTGTAAAAGACATACCAGAAGGAATATGTGTTAACTGTGGCGCAAAAATCCTTGGCGGCAAATGCCCAAACTGTGACGGCACAAGATAGGAGTCATACGCACTCTTTTTTAGCAATTGGTGCCTCATTTATGTAGAATGCACCTCCAATTCACAACTTGCTCAACTTTTGCTCAATTTAGATCTAAAATGATGTCTGGCGTCAAAATACTTAGGTAGAAAAAATGAGGACTTTGCCCATAGCTGCTGTATTTGCATCCTTACTGTTTGTCGGCATATTTGGCACATCATATGCCGCTGAAGGCTTGGCGGATCATGTTGTGATTAATGAAGTTGATACAAACCCTACAGGAGATGATTCAAAATCAATATCAGAGTGGATTGAGCTGTTTAATCCAACAAACGAGGATGTAAACATTGGGGGATGGAAAATTGCATCAACTACGGTTACAAAAAAGGCACTAACCTTACCTGCTGGCACAACAATCAAAGCAGGACAATTCCTGGTTTATTCATACCAAAGTCTGTGGTTTACTGATGTGTCTGAGAAGGTTCAACTCAAAGACAAAGAAGGAAGAATAGTCGATGAAACCCAAGTAATTACTGATCAAAAAAATGATTTTCAATCGTGGCAAAGAAAATACGATGGCATAGTTTCTGGTTCTAATTCTTGGATATTCAAGACATCTTCTGCCGGTTCATCCAATGGCAAGCTATCTACCGCAATCGGGGGTTCCAGTGAACTAACCGTATATGTAAAGGCTGACAAGAAAAATTATGTCTTTGATGAGACCGCAATTATTTCTGGCAACGTATCAAAGCAAGTCTATCAGGAAAAGCCGCTCTTCTCACAACAACAATTACTCATCGATGTAAGTGGCCCTGGCAAATTCCAAAGAACCATTACGATATATCCTGACTTGAATCTACAATACAAAACCCAGATAAAACTGGACAAGGTCTTGGGTGCAGTTGCAGGAACTTATACTGTTAATGTAAGCTATGGGGCAGCATATGACACTACAATATTCTCAGTGGGCGAGAAAAAAATTGCATCCTCAGAAGAAGAAGCAACCGAACTCACAATATCTACCGACAAGGCAGTTTACATTCCAAGTCAAACTGTGCTAATATCTGCTAGCACAAGCAAAATCATCCCAGGAGAGGGACTCAAGTATGTAGTCTATAATGCAAATCACATTCAAATATTCTCAGGTAAGCTGTATCCGAATCAGGCAGGCATGTTCTCAGGTAATGTCTACATGAGTCCAACAAAGCCAATCTATGGAACACTTGACATCATTGCGGATTATGGCGAGCAGCATGCCGAAACATCATTTGAGCTTGCAAAAGATGTTAAAGACACAGAAAGAATTCTTCTAGTTACCGACAAAGATGTATATGCGCCAGGCGAACCAATTGTAATTTCTGGCCGAAGCAACAAGCATGTTGTAGCATTGGATTTGGAAGTAATTCAATCAGGAACAACTTATCTTGGCGGTTATCATCGTGAATCTACTGATAAGATAGGCAGTATCTTCAAAATCAAAGACCAAGTCAAACTTGCAGGTGATAGCACATTCAGATATGAACTCAAGATACCTGCAGACAAGGACAATCTTGGTGATTTCCGAGTCACAGTATCAAAAGAGTTTGGCAATGCATCAATTGAATTCAAGATAGTAGAAAATCCAGAAGAATATGTTGCACCTGCAAAATATTTTGTCAAAGTCGATAAAGAGCAGTATGTTGTAGGGGACACAATTAACGTAAGTGGTCATGTCGAGTTAGTGAATGAACAAAGTAGCCAACGCGTGTTTGAGCCAGTTCATATCTCAATAATGAATGATCAGGGAAAGCAGATTACAATTGTATCTCACGTTTCAAAAAAACAACTAGTACAAGACAAAGTGGTGGATAAAAGCAGTACTTACTCATTTACATCGATTCCCGATGCTGCAGGTAATTTCAAGCTGGACTTTAAGATAAATCCCTCATCATTTACATCAGGTGTCTATACAATTCGAGCAAGCTATGACAAGCGCCTTGCGGAAGTTACATTTGTAGTAAATAGTGATACTAATCTTGCTAATCGTAATCTTATCGTCAAAACAGACAAGTCAGTTTATGGACTGGGTGAGACAGTAAAACTGGAAGGAACGCTAGTCAGCGGTCAATCTGCAGTCAAAATCATTCTAACCAAACCTGATGGCAAGACTATGAATGCTGGTGCAAAAATAGACAATAGTCGATTTACTTGGAGTTGGACTGCACCAATCAAAGATTATGATTTGGCAGACATTCGCGATCCAAGGCAGGCTAGGCCAAGCGTGTTTGGTACCTACAAAATTTCAGTAATTGCAACATCTGAGAATACCGACGTGTTCTTCAAGATATCAAAGGATCCAGCAAACGATACCTTGGAAATAAAACCACTTGAGGTAAAAACTGACAAGGCAATATATCGTGCAGGTGAAAAACTTCTGGTTACTGGCGCTGCCATAAAACGACAAAGCAATGCAGACACCTCACTTGGTACGATCAAAGACCGAGTTAGCGTGGAAATTAGGACGATGTCAAATAAGGTACTGTCCATCTCTAACTTGGATTTGGATAATGGCGGTGCATTCAAGTCTACACATGATTTGCCATTAACTATATTCAAAGATGGAAAATACAAAGTAGTTGCAACATACCAAAGACTAAGAGCAGACACTACATTTGAAGTAAAAACCAACATTCCACTTGGAACTAATGGAAAAATATCTCTAGTAGTGGTAACTGACAAAGAACAATACTTGCCAGGTGACACTGTACACATCACCGGTTCTACAAACAAGGTTTTGTCTTTGACTACATTGGATTTGGTAGTTGATCTTAAAAAAGAGGGCGTAATTGATTGTGGTAAATTCTATTGCGGGCTTGGTGGAAAGGCAATTGATATTTCTCGTACATATGAAAATGGACTTTATTCATATGATTACAAAATTCCTATAAATGCTGCACTTGGAACATATGATGTAAAGGCAGATACTGACTTTGGTACATTTACCACATCTTTTGAAGTGGTGGATAAGCTTGCCAAAAAGGCAAATAGCGCTGGAACAAAAATCTCCGAAAAATTTAATCGAATAGCTGACCCAATCGTGGAAATTGGATTATTTGAGCAGACAAAAGATGACACCTTGATTGCTCCAAGCGCAGTACAGGGCTCTTTGATTGCACCAAGAGGATCTGAACAAACAGTAAATCTAATAATATTAGCAGATGATGGCTCTTGCATAATAGGGCAAGCTGATGACTGTCTTGTTTCGAGTCCAACAAAAACAAATGGACTTGCATACAAAATAGTTACAATTGCTGGACTTCCATACAAGATAACATATTCTGGACACAACCAAATCCTAGAAAAGTTCTCAATCACACCAGAGCTAGATGAAGATGTAATTCCAAATTCTACTTGGATTATAGAAGCAGAAAACCATACTCCTTCTACCAAGATATACTATGAAATAGTATACAAGCAAATCCAGTAGAGAAATATTGTACCAATTTGGAATTCCATCATGTATATTCAAGTCTTGATGTTTCGTCAAGATGATCCAAAAAAATGTACTGCCGCAAAACTAGTAAAATTCAATCTAGCAAAGTGTGTCACAAAAACTACTCCTGGCACGATAATCTTGGATCCGTTTGCAAAACAAACTTTATTTAATCACGATTCAAAACTTGCCAATTCTATCACTGGTATTGACTGCTCTTGGAATCTTGTAGAAAACACATTCACAAAAAAATTTGGAGGAATCCCAAGAAAACTACCACCGCTTTTGGCAGGCAACCCTGTGAATTACTCTAAACTCGGCAAGCTAACCACCGTTGAGGCAATTGCAGGTGCTGTGTTCATCTTGGGACATGAGAAATTGATGCATGAACTGTTATCGAAATTCAATTGGGGCCACACATTTTACGATCTGAACCAAGATCTACTCCGAGACTACTCCAAGCTGGAATTAGAAGAGCAGGTTCAGCCATTGCTACAAGAATACGGAATTGTATAAAATATTGACTGAGTAGCAAATAAGCTATTCAGAGTAAAGATTTATTCAAACTCTCTTTGGGAGCGGTAGATAAACATGGTCTCGGAAGCACAAAACCCAGGGTTTGCACGAAATTTAGGATTACTAGATGTAGTAATGGTAGGTGTTGCCGCCATGATCGGAGGTGCCATCTTTGTTCTGGTAGGGCCTGGAATGGGCGAGGCAGGACCTGCCCTCATGATTGCATTTTTGATAAATGGCATAATCACAATATTTACTGCGTTTACCTATGCTGAACTCAGTTCTGCTTTGCCTGACACAGGAGGTGGATACAGGTGGGTTCGAGAAGGCATGCCAAGGCCTAATGCATTTTTGAGTGGTTGGATGTCTTGGTTTGCTCATACAATAGCTGGCAGCCTTTATGCTGTTGCATTTGCCTCGTTTTTTACACATCTCTTAGATACTGCAGGAATCGTAGAATCTTCTGTTTTCTTAGAGAAGGGATTTGCCGCGATAGCGATTGTAATTTTTACTTTTATCAACATACGTGGAACAGCGCCTACAAGCAAGGTAGGCAATGCAATCACAATAACCCAAATTACAATAATCGGGCTTTTGATTGTGGGTGCACTTTCTGCAATGGCGTTTACCAACCCAACATGGCCTGGAAATTTTGCGGACTTTTTCCCAAATGGTATTTCAGGCCTTGTGGTGGCGATGGGTCTTACCTTTATTGCCTTTGAGGGATACGAGGTAATTGCTCAAACTGGCAATGAGCTAAAAAATCCGAAAAAGAACATTCCACGCGCAATATTCATTTCATTGCTTGTTGTAATTGCAATCTACATTCTCTTTACATTTTCATTCATTGGTGGATTGTCGTCTGAGAAAGTTGGGCAGCCATCGTGGGAATTCATTGGAAGCTTTGGCGAGCTTGGAATAATCGAAGCTGCAAAGAATTTCATGCCGTTTGGAGCGTTAATTGTTTTGGCGGGCGGTTTTGTGTCTACACTTGCAGCTCTTAATGCCACAACATACTCTTCAAGTCGCGTTTCATACGCGATGGGCACGCACTACAATCTACCGCACTTTTTTGGTAAGATACATCCAAAATACAAAACCCCAGTTATCTCTACTATCGCATCCGGGGTCATTATGCTAGTAATGGCAATGGCATTGGATCTTACTGCAATTGCATTTGCAGCAAGTGTCATGTTCTTATTTTTGTTTGCTCAAGTAAACTATGCCGCAATTACAATTCGAAGATTGTATGGCAAGAAGCTAGATTATGCGTTCAAGACTCCATTTTTTCCTATAATTCCAACTCTCGGAATCTTGTCTGCAATCGGACTTTCGGTATATCTACTTTTTACAGAACCAATATCTTGGGTAATCGCAATAATTTGGGTTGTATCTGGATTTGTGATATACAAATCATACACATCAAAAAAGGAAATTGAGCACTATGCACCGCTTGTGTATAATCAAGGGCCTAAGGAACGCAAAGAATACCGTGTCTTGATAATTTATCATCCAAAATACGTCACTAGCTATTATAAAATTGCAAACTCCATAGCGCAGGAAAAGGGGGGGGAGATCTCATTCTTGAGCGTAGTAAAAATTCCGGTGCATTTGCCTCTAACTGCGACAAATAAGGTGACGGAATCTGAAATTGAGGAATTCAATGAGTTAAAAAAAGAAATTCCACAGTCAATTCGACACAGATACCTAGTTAGAGTATCTCATGATGAAACCGATGCTATACTGTCGACTGTAGAAGAACAGGGAATCAATTTGGTAATAATTGATTTTTCGTTTTTGCGAAATAATAGAAAGCTACTTTCACTGTCTACATGCGATTTCGTTGGAGTTCGACTTGGCAAAAACTTTGAACAAGAGCTTGCGAATCTGGTTGTATCTTACGATAAAGGACGTCATTCTGATCTGGGCCTTCGAGTAGCACATGCAATATCAAAGATTCATTCTAGCAAAATTCGAATAGTTCGCGGTGTTGTGGAAAAACCAGAAACTGAAATTGAGATAATGAATAGAATAAACGAAATAATGTTTGATCTTGACATGAAAAAGATCCAATTTGAAAAAGTCTATCCAAAATCAAAGAATGTAGCCCCAACACTTTTGGAAAGCTTTGAAAAAATAGATGACGAGACGATTATTTTGGGTGCTGGTAATCAGGCAGATTCTGCATTTTCGCCAAAAACTCTAGAAGTAGTCGATAAGACAAAAAAATCTGTTTTTATTATCCGAGACCATCAATTCTCTGAATTTCACGCAAGACGATTTTGGAGAATTATATCATCTAGAATGCGCGAGAATCGTCATTTGTATAAAATCTATGTTGACATTGCACATCTTGGTTACACCATTAAGGAAAGACGTGCGCATGGAAGATACGATGAGGAATACTTTGATTCCAAGTTCAAACAATAGTGTAAATATCTGATATTGCCAGTATTCTGTGCGAGCTGGTGGACGATTACTGCGAAAGCAGAGGAAACTCCTCCCTCAATGCAGATGTGTGTTGCGGTGACGCAAAGCCAGAGATGGCAGGCAACAGAACAGAAAAAATCCGGACTGGCGCACGATGATGGTAAATACCTGAGATTTCCAGCAGTACGGAATGAAAAATCTGTCCCATACAGAGAAAAGCCAAACAGAACTTGGATCTGCACCTATAGTTCAGGTAGGCTGCAAAGCGAAATGTCGTTTACAAACAGAAGGAGGGTTACGGCCAGCACGCAAATTTTTTGTTATTTGAAAAATTCTGGAAAACAAATGTCATCTTAGGCCAATTTTGATATTTGTCTTGAGTGTTTCTGTAGTTCCAGAAGGCGATGTCGTATCAGTGAACTTGAGCTGAGCAGTAGAACCAATCTTTACTCGTTTTCCGTCAATCTCTTTTGGCATCTTTAGCGATACGACAAATTGGTTTGTGTTATCCCCTGTTTCGCGAAGCGATGTTGTCTTTGCATCAAATGCAGGATTTGTTAGCGTGGTTCGAATTCCATTCACGCCTTTGAATTCTATTAGATTTAGTGAAATATTGTCCGCAGTTCTTGAATCCAAATTAAAATCAGGATCGTAAATTCTTACTTGAAAGGTTTGACCAATTCGAATGTTTTTTGCAGATGTCTCAAAGGATGTGGTTGATTTTCTCGCGGTAATTGATTTTGATACTGTCTGTGCATTTCCTGAGGCATCAGACTCGTCATTGTATGTTATTACTAGAACATCGCCTTGCGTGACTGCTCGACCGTTAATCGTTGTTGGGATTGAAATTTTGCCAATAAATACGCCAGAATCTGCATTTGTTTCATATATTGTTGATGGTCCAGCAATTGCTGTTCCTGCCAGCTTGAACTCAAAGAGTCCAGCAGTGGATATTTCATCAATTCCTCTATGGCTAGTGTTTAGGTCATCGTCATGAATATAGAATGTGACTGTTCCACCTGGCACTAGAACCGTGCTTGCCTGAAGCGTTACTGCCAAAAATATTCCAATTAGTGATATCATGATTATTCCAGTATGTTTCTGAGCTTCTCAAATAGATCTGGCTTTTCAATATTACGCATGATAAATTCTAGGTCTGACTTGTCATCTATGTCCAACATCATTCTATTGATCAGGACAAATGATGTTGGTATGTTGCGCGATTTGCCAGTGGTTAGATGAATTTTATAACTATCTTCATCATAATGTGTCTCCATTACGTCAATTGGACTGCGTAGCAATGCGTTTGTACCATCGAATTTTCTCGATGGTACTACAAGCAAAGATTGGGGTGTTTTTTGGAATCTTAGTAGTGCATCAATATCTTGAGCTCTCATCAATGGAATGTCTTGTGGGAAGACCACCGATGCATCAAATTTGTTTTCTATGAGATATTTTTCTGCTAGCGCCACTGCGGCATTTACCCCATTCTCACGATCCTCAAAAATTTGGAAAGTATCATATTTTCGTGCAATCTCAAACGCCATCTCGTCTCGTGATATTATGATGGTCTTGTTTATCTGGGATTGCGATATTGCTAATAGAACCTCATCGAGCATTATTTTGCATAACTCTTCTGTCTTTTCTGAAGACAACCCAAGACGGGTTTTTGCCTTTGAGAATGTCTTGACTGGAACTATTGATGCTATTTGCAATCTATCGTGCGTTCTTTAAAACAAATGATGCCAGCGCATCCTCCGCTATCTTGTTATTCATCTTGATGCTGGTATCGTACACTTTCATGTCTAGGTTTTGAATTTTCTTTGTAAGCAGTCTATCTTTGGAGTCAATCACAATGCTTCCACAAACATCTGAATACATTTGTGCAACACCATATGGTGACACATCGATTCCAGCTGCTGCCATATATTCTGCGGCAGGACCAGAAAATGCTTTGTTGCCCGTAATTGGACTGACTGCAACAACTTTGCGCCTGTTCTTTGATAGCTCCTTTCTGATTCCCTTGATCTGAAGCATTGGGCCGATACTAGTCAGGGGGTTACCTGGTGCAATTATCACCATCTCTGAATCATGAATTGCATTTACTGCCTCTGGGTTTGGCCTTGCTTTATCCGCACCAATATACTGGATGCCTTCAACTTTGTCCCTCCCTTTGTATTTTACCCAAAATTCTTGTAAGTGCATTTCGCCTTTACTGGTTGTGATTCTTGTCTCAATGGTGTTGTCTGTCACTGGCATGACTTTGATCTCTACAGCAAATTTTTCACACATCCACTTTGTAATGTCTCCCAAGTTTTTGCCGTTCTTTAGCATGTTTGTTCGAATCAGATGAGTCGCTGCATCTCTGTCGCCAATTCTAAACCAAGTCTCTTCTCCAAAAATCTCCATCTGTCTTAGAAAACCGAAAGTATCTTTGCGAATTCCCCATCCCTTCTCATAATCCAAAATATCTGCTAGGCCGTAAATTATGGTATCAATGTCAGGACACACGTAGAGGCCATACAACCAATAATTATCTCCAACATTGCATACCACATTGACATCTTTGGACTGCGAAATCAAACCTCTGACAAACTTAACCGAACCTGTGCCACCAGCAAGAATTGTTATCATAAAACCCTTTTTGTATCAAGCCGCGGATCAATATTACCTTTTCAATATTTGTGAAAATAATACAAAACAAAAATCATAAATAAAAATTGTAAAAAATTCAAGGAAACTTTGTTTTGTAAAATTATTTCATCGATTTTCATACTTCAAGACAAGATTTATTACTCCGCCGGATCGGAATCCATGCGTGAATAGGGGTTCTCTATTAGCATTATCTGTTTTAGCAATTCTAATTATCGGCTCAGTTTCTCCGGCATTAGCAGCTCAGCTTAACTGGGATGCAAAAACTCCTGAGAGCGCTGAAACACCAAAATTCAAGTTCCAAAGAACTGCATTCATTGAATATGAAGAGGGGGGGACAATAGCAGATGCACTACGCGGACAAGACACAACAATTGAATTTTCAGCAGATTCATCAACTCCTGGCGTTGCAGAACTAATCGACAAAATTAATGATAACTTGGCAGAACTAAAGAGCTCAGCACGTGTAACTGCCCTCAAAATAGATTATCATGCATCAATGACTGGAAGAGGCGATAACGCTTCAGTTGACTATAGACTCATCTTGATTCCAACAATTGATGGATATCTTATCAAACCGTATACACAAGACTCACCAGCACTATTTGATGTGCTATGGAGGGGGATTACAATCAACGGCCCAATCACAATTACTAGTGATGAATTTGGCCCAGTTGAAATAAACCAACCATTATCATTTTACGAAATGAACTTTCCTGATGTAGCATCACAAATCACAGGAGAGGCCAAAGATGTATTGAGCATGCCACTAATTGATGCATCTGGCCTTGGTTCACTAGACATTGGGAGCTGGCACTTTTTAGCAGACCCTACTGGTATTGTTGCAGAGACTAGCAAATACGGTATCTCCGGCGCCAAAGTTGTAGTATCTTCATTTACAATGGGCGAGAGTAGCTTCCGTGAAGGACAAATCAAAGAAAAAGAATTTGATGCAACATTTACCGCTGATAAAACTTATCATGTAAGAACAGTCGAGTCTGGTGACTCTGGAAACATTTTCCTTGCTGGCTATGCATCACCTGACAAACTAGGAGGAGGCGAAGTTGTGGGCGTATCACCAGTTGCACCATCCACTGGCGCTCAGACATCATCTGGCTCTTTCCCAATATTCATCGTATATGGAATGGCTGGCATGGCAGCAGCTGGTGCAGGCGGATTCTTTTGGTGGAGCAACAAAAAGGCAAAGAGAGACTCCGAATACATCCAAACTGGAATTGATCCAAAATACCTAAGAGGTGTTGATACCAGCGAAGCATCTGGCGGATACAAGACCAACAGAGGCGAGGCAGAACTAGCTACAGATGACACAAGTCACAAACAACACACAAGCGTCTATGAACAAGGCTCATTGCCAGCAGACTCACAACCAAAAGAGGGCTCCAAACCAAGCTCCAATCGTGGCTCTATGCCAAAAGACTGGAAACCATCATCCTAAGTTTTTAATTAAAATCTAGACTCACTCAAAGCTGTAATTCTGTTTTTTCTATATTCTAATATCATCAATATTATTGCGAGCGAACCTGTAACTAGAAGAATTATTTCTATTGCCTGGATCAAAGAATGAGAAAATGAATCTGTAATCGTTGCCTCGTTTACACTTGATACCAAGTAACCATAAGAAAATATAACGTAGTTTGTTGCCCAATGGATCAGCAATGATGCAATAAATCCATATCGGTAGTAAACCCACCCAATTATTATTCCAGACATTGCTGCCTGTGCAAACTTGCCGTTGCTCCACTGATCAGATAAAATATGTGCAGTGCCAAAGAAAACACCCACTAAGACAATCAACACTATTGCTTTTTTTGAGCTAGTAATTGGAAGATTATCCGATGGATTCCACAATGACTTGAAGAATAATTTACCTGATGCCTTGCTTGAATAAAGGAAAAAGAGCGGGATCCCAATCAGTATGACCCTAAAACCAAACTCTTCCATTATAGGTGCAACCGTAACATCAAAGAACTGCATCAAATCGTTTTCAACTGCTGGAGGTGTTATGGAAATTCCAAAACTTTGTTGTATTACATCTATTGCGCCTGATAATACAATTATGATTGAAAACCACTTTATTGTATGCACCAAATAATTACCAGCATGTGATTCATACGAGCCTGACATTATTGGTGAGAGAACTTTGAGGAAATTCTTTTTTGGGCCAATGATTGCAACCGTAAATAAAATCAAAAACGCGGCCCACACCACAATGAACACATCCCCAATTCCTAGCCAGGATAGCCAACTCAGATCAAATTGTCTTGCAATTTCCAACTCTGTTACTGGCAATTCATAATCGATGCTTTTTCCAATTTGTGAATTAAAGAAAAGATATGCGCCAATTGGAAACGATAATACCATTAGGCCAAAAATTACTGAAATTAGTGCAGAATATGGAATTGCTATGCCCTGTAAGATTTTGTGGTCTTGCAAGCCCTAGTGAACTTCAATACTGGACTCGGAAAATCCAAGTCTGACTAGGGTTTCTTTCATGGTGTCGCGGTGGTCACCTTGCAGAAAAATGTAATTGTCTTTTGTTGTGCCGCCGCAGGCGTATTTTCTTTTTAACTCACTCAGCGTACCGTCCAAATCATTTAGCTTTGAGTCAAGGCCTTCGATCATGGTCCCCTTCTTTTTGAATCGTCGCTCTTCTAGTCTTATAACAATCTTAGTTGATTCTTTGTTAAGATCACCGCAAGCACACAAATCTTCAGGTAGTCCACATGTGTTGCAAATTACTGCCATTAGTTACTAGTGATATGTCTTTGAGCCGACTATTAAGCCTTGTTGGATTTTTTTACAAAGTTTTTACAATGCAATTGCACAAAAACAACAATGTCGCAAGATGTGCGAAAAAGAGCAGTTGAAATGTTGCTTAAAGGAGCAACACTGCTTGCGGAACCATGCCCCTACTGCAAAGGCGTCCGTGTAATGAAAGATGGGAATGCACTATGTGTTAGCTGTGGCAAAGAGCCGGATCAGGCTAAAGTCGTGCCGCAAAAAACAGATCAGAAATCAACTCCACTCTTGGACTCGCTAAACAAAAAGCTAGAAGATCTGGCAAAAGAGCTACAAGCGGAAAAAGACCTAGAGCGCCAACAGCAGATACTGAAATCGATAAATTCGCTTTTGGAGACCATACAAAAGGCATCGAGTCACGATTGACGGTTCAGGGATTTATCACAATTACATTAGACCACACCTGTCACTAGACAGAAAGACGCCAAGTGAGAAAGCAGGAATTGAGATCAAAGGCGATAATAAGTGGATGACAGTTATTCAAAACACTAGCAATAACTAGAAGATTAATTGAGATAGAATTGATCCGATATGGATATTTCAGAGATCATATTTTTTGTAATAGGCTTTGTCTCGGAAATAGTCGGCACTACAGCTGGCTTTGACTCATCCACAATATTTCTGCCGTTTGCATCATACTTTGTAGATTTTAAAACTGCGTTGGTATTGGTTGCGATATTTCATCTCTTTGGCAACATCAGCAGAATTACATTTTTCAGACATGGATTAGACAGAAATATTTTATTGATTTTCGGAGTTCCAAGTTTTGTTCTCAGTCTAGTTGGTGCTACTTTGGTTGGGGATCTATCACAAACCATGCTCAAATTGATTTTAGGCATATTCCTGATTTTTATCTGCGTGTTGCTCCTAATCAAACCCAAACTGTCCTTTCCTACAAACAAGAAA
>JBQTIZ010000046.1:0-4799 GCA_052387615.1 Candidatus Nitrosotenuis sp.
AGATTAGGCGCTGCAAGATTTGCTGTGTCAGACAGAGAAGACATTATACAAATAATAGAAAAGTTTTTTGAAATCGGGAAAACTAAAGACCTCACTCCACTTCGTGAAATACAACTCGATGATCCAGCGTTTTCTAGCTTTTCAGATGTTCCACCATATGACCTCAAGGATTACAAGACAACAATTGCGTTAGAAGAGCTTCGTTTTATCTCAATATCAGACTATGATTATACAATTCGAAACCCAAAGATAAGTCTGTTTGGAGATGTTGCAGTAGTAGCGTTTGAGCTAATTCAAAAGGGGATGCTAGTAGATAATAAGGCATTTACAGGCGAGCACATTGTTATTGAAGGACGCGCAACCTTTGTTCTGATCAGAAAGCCGAGCTGGAAGATAGCTCATATTCATCTGTCAAAAATTTCTTAGAGTTTAGAAAATTTTACTGTGGTTTTGGCTGAGCTGGTGCCGGAGTTGCTGGTTGTGCGGCTGGCTTTGGTGCTTG
Organism: Candidatus Nitrosotenuis sp.; assembly: GCA_052387615.1. Taxonomy (GTDB): domain Archaea; phylum Thermoproteota; class Nitrososphaeria; order Nitrososphaerales; family Nitrosopumilaceae; genus Nitrosotenuis. Next base: position 503 of record JBQTIZ010000046.1, read on the forward strand.
CTTTTGTTGTGCTGGCTTTTTCTGAGATTGTGGTTTCTGTTGTGGCTTTTGCTGTGGTTTAGCTTGATTTAGTTTTTGTTGTGGTTTGTTTGGTCTTTGTGGTGGTCGTTGTTGGTTTCTGTTTTGGGTTGGTTGGCCGGGTCTGCTTTGGTTTTGCTGATTTGGTCTGTTCCCCTGTGGACGGTTTTGTGGCCTGTTCTGGTTTTGCTGTGGTAGTCTTTGTTGGTTCTGGTTTGGTCGGTTTCCTTGAGGTCGGTTTTGATTGAAATTGCTGTTGCTTTGTTGCGGCTGTCCCTTGCATAGGTCTTGGAACATCTTGTATGCTTGATCCAGTGTGTAATTAGAGTGAACTATAGCTCGGACCGCTCTAATCATTGGAATCGGGAATTGGGATTGCCAAATGTTTCTTCCCATGTCAACGCCTGCCGCCCCTGCCTTGATGGAATTGTATGTTAGTGCCAGTGCGTCACGCTCTGGGATTTTTGGTCCGCCAGCAACAATGACTGGTACTGGGCAGCTGCTGACTACTTTTTGAAAGTTATCGCAATAGTATGTCTTTACCATGTGTGCGCCAAATTCAGATGCAATTCTGCATGACAGTGATAGGTATCTCGCATCTCGTTTTTCAAGCTCCTTTCCTACTGCTGTTACCGCAAGCACTGGCAAGCCATATTCTTCTGCCTCATTTACCAAGTTTCCAAGGCTCACCAAGGAATCGTGTTCATGTTTTGCACCGACAAAAATAGACATTGCAAGTGCTGTTGCGTTAATTCTAATTGCATCTTTTACGCTTGTTGTAATTTTTTCATTAGACAAATCCTGACCAATTATACTAGAACCGCCGGAAACTCGCAGTACGATTGGCACTGGAAAGTTTGGATCAACTGATGTTCTGACTATACCTCGAGTCACCATCAAAGAATCGCAGTGTCGAAGTAATGGTGCGATCGTTCTTTTTGGGGTCTCGAGCTTTTCTGTTGGTCCAAGGAAATAGCCATGATCTACTGCAAGCATTACACCCCTGCCATTGTTTGGCTTGAGAATGCTTGCGATTCTGCTTTTTAATCCATAGTCCATATCTGTAAAGTTCGACGATTCCAGACCCTTCTTAATCTTTTCCTATCCGTTAATGACTATCTTCATGGCGTTTTGGCCAGTGTGTGCATGCTCAAACGCTTTTTGAGAATCGTTCAGTGTGTATCTGTGTGTGATTAGTCGCTTTGCAGCAACTTTGCCTGATGCAATCAAATCAAGTGCTTGTTTTGTGTCATGATCTGATGCTGCATAGCTTGGAACCAATGTAAGCTCCTTGGAGTAAATTACGCTCATGTCAATATCCATAGTGGCTCCTTTTGATGGAACACCAAACATCACTATGACTCCGCCTTTGCGAGTTACCATTATGGCATCATTTACTGCCTTGAGTGCACCAGTTGCAACAATGCTCACATCCACTCCTTGGTTTTGCGTCTCAGTTAGCACCTTTTGTATTGACTGAGAGTCGGCAGATTTTAATGGAAATGCGCCAAATGAGCGTGCAAAATCCAATCTAAAATTATTAACATCAAAAGCAAAGACTCTGGAAAACTCGTTTGCCTGCGCAAGCATGACATGCATCATGCCAGTTGGTCCTGCGCCAAAGACCGCACATGTGTCTCCTCTTTTGTATGTGAACTTGTTCCAAGAGCGAACACAGCAAGCGAGCGGTTCTATCATTGCTGCTTCATCAAACGACATCGAATCTGGGATTTTCAGAACGCCGCCATGAGAAACATTCCATTCAGGAACAACATATTCTTCTGATAGACCGCATGGTGAAAGATTTGTCTCAGAATATTTTGGACACATTGTCTCATTTCCATGACGACATAGATGGCATGAATAGCATGAAACATGATGGTGTGTAAAGACTCGGTCTCCTTTTTTGAAATCCTTGACAGATGAGCCAACCTCCAGTATTGTACCTGCTGGCTCGTGTCCAAGCCTCATGGATGGTTGCCCATATTTTCCAAATACTTTTTCAACATCAGAGCCACAGATTCCACAAGACTGCATCTTGACTAGAATATCACCAGAATTCATTGTGGGCTTTGCAGTTTCTGTAACATCAACTGCTGCGGGTCCCTTGACAAAGGCTGCCTTCATTATATCAGAATTGTTTGGCCAGACTATATGTACATTCACGGTTTTTGTGAAACACAGTAAATTCTAGACGCCCAAAATTGTTTTGAGCATCTTTCTGTAATCAACTTCCTTTTTCTCAGAGCCAGACGCTGGAAGCGAAAATATCAACGGTTTTGATTTTGTTGCACGAAGCTTGGTAAGTTCCGTGCTGATTGGTGTGGAAATGTCTTCAGATACAAGAACCAGCCCGACATCAGGATCGCTTGCAAGTTTTTTTATTTCAGAGAACCCAGTTTGTGGATCGTCCACTACTATTCCTTGTACTCCGGCAAGCTGAAAACTTGTAACAAAGATTCTGCTACCAATGGTTACAATCTTCACGATTTTGCGCCTACGCGTACTAATTTAACCGTTTTTCAATCATGAAAACGTTGATTTAACATCATATGGTGGAACGAGTAATGTCAGTCGATAACACAAAGACAGTCTATTTGTTTGTCCATGGAAGAATGGATCTAATGCAAAAATCAGTTGATGTCCTAGTATCAAATGGATTCTCAAAAGACAAGATCATATCTGCTGTTCCAACAAAGGTAGGCCAGATAGGAGAATACATGGCAATGCTTTGGATGCCGCCAAACCCAGACCACATCAAGATACAAAAAATCACCGGTGTCGAACCAGTAGAACCACAAGGAATGATCGGTCTTTGGAAGGTCGTCTCAAAAGAAGACATCGCCACAATTCCACTATAATTTTTCCAAAACTGGAATTACCCAAGTGTTTGATCTAAGACGTTGGAAAAAAGATTATAAAGTAATACTAGAGATGTTTGGCCAGATGACAATCAAACTAAGATGTGCTGATTACGGATTTGAGTGTGATTATGTATTAGACGGAAAGAAAAGCATTTCTTCGATAAAAACACTCAGAGACCATTTTGATTCAGAGCATGGAATTGATTATTCGGTAGAGGCCGTAATTCAGATGATAACTAACAAGGGCCACTCTAGAGACTCTATTCGAAACGAATAATCAGATTTCTGCAACTAGTCCATTTAGAAAATCCAAATATTCGTCATCTGAAAAAGTAATGAATTCTATTTCATGTTGTTTTTGCGCCAACTTTAGCGAGTCCAAATGGTAGCATGATTTTTTGCCCTTTAGCGAGCCAAAGTAAAATCCTTCGCAGGAGCAAAAGTCATGCTCTGGCGCAAGCCAGTGCTCTTTTCCCATTCCAACTACGGTCCAGACTTGTCTCTTGCTTGGCTCAAAGACATGGCACTTGACTCGTCTCTCCGAGAGTATAACCGAGGTTTTCTCTTTTTTGGGCAACAAGAATTTAATGCAAATTGCTTTGTATTATTTTTTAATGAAGACAAAGCCCATAACAGGCGAGCCAGCACTAATTCTAGAGGGCCAAAAGCGACATTTGGTTTTAACTGACTTGCATGTGGGCTTTGAGGACAAGTTGGCGCGCAACAAAATCTTTGTTGGAAAAAATACCACGCTAAACGAGTCAATTCAGAAAATCACATCACTCATCGATGCGGAAAAGCCAGACTCGCTTATCTTACTAGGCGATGTCAAATCAGGAATCAGCAGAATTTCAAAATCAGAGTGGGATGGAATTCCGCAACTATTATCTACACTAGCACAAAAGACAGAGACAATTCTAATTCCAGGTAATCACGATGCAAACATTTCTCACCTAGCACCAGACAACATCACGCTGATAAGCTCCCTTGGAATGATCCTAGAAGACACTCTACTAACTCATGGCCACACAATGCCCACTGTGAATTTTTCCCATGTTTCCAAAATAGTGATGGGTCACGTGCATCCGGTGTTCTTTGATGAAGACTCCATTTTGAATGGTCAGCGAGTCTGGGTGTCTATCAAGGCACGAAAAGAAAACATCTTTCCAGCAGAGTCAGGCGAATTAGAGATAATCATAGTTCCATCGTTTAATCGATATTTTTATGCCACCAAGAAAAAGGCATACAAAAAATCAATCTCGCCAATCATTGAAAAAATAAAAAATGTCTCATCTGCAAAAATTGTCACACTAGATGGAACCATAATTGGCGACGAGTCGCTTTTGGGCCAAGTGATCTAGGATTATACGCGATCATTATGGGCACGGTTTTCTCAAAAATACACACGAGGTGAA
>JBQTIZ010000047.1:0-23518 GCA_052387615.1 Candidatus Nitrosotenuis sp.
GTCGTGATAATGGCAGACGAAACAAAGTTTGTCAAATATTTCACCAGAACAGTGCCAGTTGAGGTCCACCCCTTTGCAAGGAATACGGTTAAAAAATTCATCCAGAAATTAGATGGCAAGCCACAAATCCGAACTATTGAGCGCGGCTATCCATTCATCACGGAAAACGGCAACATCATTTATGATTGCGATTTTGGCACAATAAAATCGCCAAAACCACTTGCTGACAAAATAAAGCGAATTCCAGGCGTGATGGAGTGCGGAATCTTTGTGCGCAAGCCCGACATAATTTACAAGGCAAAAGAAAACGGCAGATTCGACATCCTAAGGTAACTTTCTACTGGCAAGCTTTCCGTGTCCTGGCTTTCCGACAACTTGCATGTCTTCTGTGACTAGCTTGCCCCGAACCATTGTCGTGATGGGCCAGCCCTTTAGCTTCCATCCCTCATACACCAGATAATCAGAAAATGACCCAAAGAATTCAGAGCTGACAGCATGCTCTTTTTTCAGATCAATTAGTACAATGTCTGCATCAAATCCCTTTTGGATTGCACCCTTCTCAGACATACCGAAGATTTTTGCGGCATTTGCGCTAGACATCTTTACTAGCTGTTGCAGATTAATTCTGTTTTTGTTGACGCCTTCCGATAGTAAAATTGGTAGAGAGGTTCCAATTCCCGGAAAACCTGCAAGAGAAGACCAGACATCGTCACCTACTTTGAGATTGAGTCTGTTTGCTACATGGTCTGTTCCTATTGTATCAATCATGCCATCAGAGATTGCGGACCAAACTTTGTCATTGTCAGATGTTGATCGAATTGGTGGCATTACCTTTGCGAGGTATCCATTTTGTTTTTCATATGATAGTGTGAGATAGTGCGGACATGTCTCTACAAAAATTTTGGTTCCCTTTTTTCGCTCTTGATCTATTGTGTCCAATGCTACTGCAGAGCCAATGTGCACAAAGTAGATTATCGTTCCAAACTCTCTTGCAATTTCGCAAACCTTTCTGATGCTTTTTGCCTCCGAGTCCGGCGGCCTGCTTTGTGACCATGCTGCAAGGCCATCCTTTTTGTCTTGCTTTGCTTTTTTTATTCCACATCCGCACATCTCATAGTCTTCTGCGTGTACCAGAACTGGGCAGCCAAGCTTTGCTGCATTTTGGCAGACTTGTCGTATTGTTGAAATTTCTAGCTGGACTTGGGATTCAAAAAGATCTGATGCACCCGGATCCATGTCCATATAGACATGGCCTACCTCGCCTCCAAGATTCATGTAGATTTTGAATGAGATGATTCCATTTTCCATGCAATACTTCATCTCGTCTGCTTGCTTTTCATCAAATATTGTGGCATGAATTGCATAGTCGACATAGTGAGATGATCTTGATGCGTTTAGCTGATCCTGCAGGTGTGTCTTGTATGGCCTGCCAAGCCTTAGCATTCTCATCATTGTTGTGACTCCGCCAAGTGCTGCTGCCTTCGATTCGGTCTTTGCAGCTTCATCTATTGGGGAATAAACTCCATAGTGTACATGTGTATCAATTAGACCAGGTATTGCAACTAGCCCCTTTGCTTGGATTTTTTTATCACATGATGGGATGTCGGTTGTAAAATCTGTTATTTTGCCATCATCAATTACTAAATTTCGCTCAATCATTCCCTTTGGTGTGATTGATTTTGCATCAACAATTACACAGTCTACAGTCAATCACACTAATTGGAAAAACTCTGGCTATTATTCTTTGATCCTACCAGCTGGTATGGTATCTGATCTGTTTTTGTGTGAGCTTGTCCAGTCCGACATTCATGGAATAAAGTGCATCTAGCGCTACTTGGTTGTCGATTTCTTGCGGTACTGGATAGACTTGGGTTTTTAGTCTTTTGTGATTTTTCAGAATGTATAGTATTGAGTATATCTGGTTTGAAAACGACATTGCCATTATTTCTGGTGGATGGCCTTCTGAGGCAATTAGATTTGCGACTCGGCCTTTGCTGATAAGATAGACTTTTTTGTTGTTTGACAGAATACACTCGTCAAGATTTGGTCTTACTTGTTTGACTGATTTTGATTTGGTTAAGAGAAATTTTGCGTCAATTTCCACATCAAAGTGTCCTACGTTGCCTACAATTGCTCCATCTTTCATGGACAGAAGATGTTGTTTTGTGAGTACGCCAGTCATGCCTGTACATGTGATGAAAATATCGCCTATCTTTGCAGCCTGACTTATTGGCATTACCTCAAATCCGTCCATGTGAGCTTCTAGGGCCTTGATTGGATCGATTTCTGTTATGATACATTTTGCGCCCATTCCTTGGCATCTCTTTGAGATGCCTTTTCCAAGCCAGCCATAGCCTGCAATCACTATTCTCTTTGATGCAAAAAGCAGATTCATTGCTTGCAAGAATCCGTCAATTGTAGACTGGCCCGTTCCGTATTGATTATCAAATAGCATCTTTGTTTTTGCATTATTGACTGCAATGATTGGATAGTGTAGCCTGCCTTGTCTTTGCATTGAATGGTATCTTGTCACACCAGTTGTGGTCTCCTCTGTGCCACCAAGAATTTTGAGCTTGGCTTTGTGGGCCTTGACGTTTAGGTCGCCACCATCATCTGTTATGATGTCTGGTTTGTGTTGTATCACTTGATTTTGGCACCAGTCATATTCTGATTTGGTCTGGCCTGACCAGGCAAAGATTGTGATTCCTTGTGAATAAAGAAACGCTGCAATGTCATCTTGGGTTGTAAGCGGGTTTCCTCCGCAGCACACAACATTTGTTCCAAGCTCTTTCAGGCCTATCAACAACACCGCAGTTTCTTTAGTTATTTGCAAGCAAACCCCAAGTGTTATACCTTTGAGTGGTTTTGATTTTTTTAGATTGCCAACTGCATGTGTTAGGATTTGCATGTGGGATTTTGCCCATTCGTATTGGGCCTTGCCTTGTGGAACCAAGCTTTGGTCTTTGATCTTGCTCAATTATTGTATGATTAGAGTTGGTGCAAGATAATGATTTGTTAAATGACTAGAAATAGAACTAGTGTTTTTTTGTACTTGAGGGCTGGTGGCTTAGTGGTATAGCGCTGCATTCGCAATGCAGAAGTCGAGAGTTCAATTCCCTCCCAGTCCACTATTATATACTAAAATGGAAAATAATGGTAAATTTTGGAGTTTTGAATTTAGAAAAGTCATAAACAAAAAGCAGATCTGTTAAGGCTAACTCTTTCACAGATGTCATTTCGGATTCCATCTCTTTAGCATTAGAGAGCTCCCAGTAACTGAAACCGAGCTTGCAGCCATTGCCAACCCAGCAATTGCAGGATACAAAAGCCCAAGGCTTGCAACCGGAATCAGCAAAACATTGTACAAAAACGCATAGGCCAGATTCTGCTTTATTTTAGATACTGTCTTTTTGCTGATCTCAAATGCAGATAACAATCCCCTCAGATCATTCCGTACCAGAATGATTTTGCCTGCTTCTATTGCAATATCCGTGCCAGAGCCAACGGCAATTCCAACATCTGCCATAGCAAGTGCTGCCGCATCGTTAATCCCATCACCAATCATTGCAATTTTTGATCCTCCTTGCTGGAGCTTTTTTACCACATCTGCCTTCTCAGACGGCATTACATTTGCAATGGTCTTCTCTATTCCTATTTGGCCAGATATTGTATCTGCAGTCTTTTGATTATCGCCAGTAAGCATCACTAGCTTCATTCCTTCTTGCTTTAGCTGACCTACCACAAAGGCGGCCTCTTTTCTTGGCGTGTCCAGTATTCCAATTACGCCAACCAGCTTTGAATCCACTGAAACTAGGATTGCAGTTTTTCCCTGCTGCTGAAGTTTTGTTATTGTATCCTGCACAGATTCCATTGCAACTCTTTCCCCCTGCAAAAACCTAGGACTTCCAACCAGAATCATAAAGCCATTACTGACAGCTTTTGCACCTTTTCCTGGTGTGATACTAAAATCATCTGGAATAGATACTGGAATATTTTTTTCTTGTGCCTTTAGCAAGACTGCCTTTGCCAGTGGATGCTCTGAATTTTTCTCAGCGATGGATGCAGTCTCCAAGATTCTCTCTTCAGAGTATGATGCATCTGCAGAAACAACATCAGTTACCTGCGGTTTTCCCTCAGTCAGAGTTCCAGTTTTATCAAACACTATTGTATCAATTTTACCCAAGGATTCTAGTGCCTCACCACTCTTGAACAAGACTCCATGTGTTGCGCCTTTTCCCATGCCAACCATTACTGCGGTAGGAGTTGCTAGACCCAAAGCACAGGGGCATGCCACCACAAGTATTGCAACTGCTGGGATCAAAGATGCCGCAAAATGATGTTCTCCATGAATGGTAAAAAAATACCATCCACAGAATGCCGCAACGGCAGACAATATAACAAAAAATGCGAAATAGCCAGAGATTTTATCTACCATTTTCTGCATTGGTGGCTTTTTTCCCATAGCATCTTCCACTAGTCTGACAATCTGCGATAACATGGTATCAGAGCCAATCTTTTCTGCTCTAATCTGCAAGGCTCCTTCCTGGTTTATTGTACCGCCAATCACAGAATCATCCTGTTTTTTTCCAATAGGTATTGATTCACCAGTTATGGTAGACTCGTCCACTGCAGAATGTCCAGATATGACAAAACCGTCAACTGGGATTTTCTCTCCAGGCCTCACAATTATGACATCGCCAAGCTTGATGTGCTCTATTGGAATTTCTTGCTCGATTCCATCTTGAACGATTCTTGCAGTCTTTGGCTGCAGCTCGAGCATTTTTTTGATTATAGATGATGTCTTGCCCTTGGTCTTGTTTTCAAGATATTTTCCAAGAACTACAAATGTAATGACTAGTGCCCCTGCATCATAGTATAGGTTGTGCCATTGTATGATGGGAAATGTATTGTATGCAGAGAACACAAAGGCTGCACTTGTTCCAAGGACTACCAGTGTGTCCATGTTTACGGATTTTAGCTTGGCAATTCTGAATGCACCGGAATAAAACCTGCTTCCTGCGACAAACTGTACCACACCTGCACAGGCAAACATCACGTATGCTGAATGATCACTTCCAACAAATGGAATAAACGAGAAAAGCTCTGGATAGCCAAAGATCATAATTGGTATGGTAAGAAAAATTCCAATGCCAAGCAGTTTTTTGAGCTTTTTTGCCTCTAGCTCTTCTGCAGATTCAGAAAGATCTTCAGAGATCACTGCATAGCCGGACTTTGCAATTATACCCCTAAGATCAGATAATGATATCAGTGCAGAATTGTACTGGATTAGAACTTGGCTGTTGCCATAATTGACAGATGTATCCCTTATTCCCTCAATTGCTCGCAGTTTCTTTTCCAGATTTTGCGCATCAGATGAATCAGTAATTCCTGAAACTTTCAGCGTTAATCTCTCATAGACAACCGAATATCCCGCCTCATTTACTGCATTTTCTATTTTTGATAACTCTACAACCGATGGATCAAATTCAAGGCTTGCCTTTTGTGTGGCCAAATTCACTTCGCAGTTTTTTACGCCGTTAAGCTTTGACACGGAATTTTGGATAGAGTTTACGCATCCCGCGCAATGCATTCCGCCAATTTTGAGTGCAGTTCGCTTTAGCTGTTTTTGCTCTGACATGACATATCTAAAGAAAAAACCATAGTTAAACAGGATACTTTACAAATGTAAAGACACGTGCCTCATTTCAATAAAAGGCGTATTTTTGTCGCAATCATTGAAAAATATGATTCATTAGACTTTCAATGATATCGATATTGGACAATGATCCGATGCTTGGAGTTTTGCTGTAACGCCTGGAAATCTTTGCCCCGTATACTTTTTTGCACTAGTCGTAATTCCTTGCCTCACAATCAAGGGCTTTGTGTTAGGATTTGCTTTTGCAAGTGATTTTGAAATTAGAATATAGTCAATCTGCTTGTATGATTCTGAGGTTCCGCATTTCTTGTTCCCCTTGTAGTAGTGAGTCCATTGTTCTTCTTTTGGGAGCCTTTCAAGCACGTTTTCTACTTTGTTCCATTTCACTAGTTCTGTTATGGCTGTTTTTCCCTGCTCATCATCTTCAAGATAGTCATTAAAGTCTCCAAGAATCACAAAGTTGTCCTTGTCAAGATTCATCTGTGCGGAAACAATTTTCACTACCTTTCTTGCCTGCCTTTGTCTCTTTTCTCTTGTCAGTTGTCTTCCTTTACATGGATTACTTTTATCAAGCATTGACTTGAAGTGATTTACGAACAGCCGAATCTTTTTGGAGTTTGGTAGCACTATATCACATTCTAGGCAGTCTCTTGAAAATTCGTACGACTTGGACGATGAATTATAATCATTTACATGTGTTACGATGTTTTCGATTGGATATTTGCTTAACAATGCGACGTCGATTCTTCTTGGATCGTTGCCGTCTATCACAAGACAGTATGGGAATCGTTTCCTTCCGCCAAGATAGTCAGATCTGAATTTTCTTAGGGTATCAAGATTTTCAACCTCTTGTAGCGCTATAATTTGCGCCTTTGTCTCAAGAATTGTTTTTGCTGTAAGTTTTTTTTCTGTTTGATTAAAAATATCAAATTTTGTCTTGTCAACCATCCAGCCATCCTTTATTGCCTTGCTTGGGTCAATATTGGACTTGAATTTGAATCGTGCAAAAAGATTTTCACAGTTGAATGTCGCTATTCGTACATCCATATCCTAGCAAAGTCATACTACGATATAACAATTTATGAAAAATTAACTAACCTATGTGAAATAGAAAAAATCAATAGATCTGGATTTTACCTACCAAACTTTCTATTTCTGACATAATCTTCTGAAGTGGAACGATATATTCTGATTTAAAGTACAGATCATCTCAAAAAAACATCCAGTAAACATTATAGGTCTTCAAAACAGATTCACATCATGAAGGTCTTTAACGGAAAGCAGTCAGCCCAAGACTACATGTCTGCACACACTTTGGCGTTTTCAACACCAGAGCTCACATTGATGCGTTATGCATTCTGGCTTGGCGACATAATCCCAGACCCAAAGGACAAGGACAACACCGTACCACGAATAATGGCATATGTTGAGGAAAAAGACTTTGCACCAGTTGAAATCATTGACGATGAGCATTACGAGCCAACAGGTGCTGTGCGAATTACTGGAACATATGGCAATGTCAACAAGGTAACTGATTCAGATGCCAAGTTTTGCTCCGATTGCGGCTCCAAGATATCTGCTTCTGCCAGATTTTGTACAGAGTGCGGTTCAACCCAGGATTAGAGAATCTTTATCTCAAATCGCCATTTGTATAATACCATGGTAAAGAAAAAAGCAGCCAAGGTCACAAAATCAAAAAATTGGGATAGCCTGTGGGCAGAATATTCCAACCTGCTAAAGAAATGGGCACAAAACTTTGAAGCCCTCCAAAAAACAAGCTCTGAGGTCCAATCAAAGTACAACGAGGTAATGCTAAAGGCAGCTAGTGAGTCCAGCGAAAAAACCATCAAGGAGTTTCACAAAAACTGGCAAAAATCCATGAACGATACGGCACTTGAGGCATTCAAGCAGTTTGATAAAAACTGGCAAAATGTCACAAACCAGTCTGGGATGGACCAGCTAAAAGCATACGGCGAGTTGATGGGCAGCTTTGCCAAGACATGGCAGAAAATGTGGCAAAAATAATTTTTTTATTTTTTATGTTTTAGTTCCGCATTTCGTGCAGAATTTAGCACCTGCTCGCAGCTCAGCTCCGCAAGACCTACATCCACCATATGATACAGATCTCGGCATAAGTGATGGGTCTGGTGAGGGTAATGTGCCTGGTGAAGAAAATCCTTGTTGTGCAGATACTACGGATGGCGGTCTTCCAGGTGTTTGTGCAGGCATTACTGGGACTCGGCCCATTCCCATGCCGGGTGAACCCATGCCGGGCATCAGGCCAGGAGATTGGGTTCCGCCCATGTTCCCAGCGCCTGCCCTGTCTAGCGCTTTTTTGAGCTCAAAGATTACCTTGACTGCCAGAAATTCCAATGCCGAATACGCTACGGTGTAATCTCCTAGCTTTTCAAAGAATTCCTTTTCTGTCATTTTTCCTTGCTTGAAGAGATTGTTTGCATCCAAAAACGATTCGTAATATCCTTGTGAGTCCTTGAATAGATTATCTAATTTTTCTGCTAAGAGGTTTAGTGTGTCTACCTCACCTAACGACATGTAAAAAGTTCATCCAACGATTATTAATTACTTTAGGATTCTATCCTTCCTTTGGGATGAACTTGGTCCAAAAGTCCCACCCTACATTATAATCAAAAATTGTCCTTGCAGTGAGCACCACAAAAACAAAAAGGCTTGCAACCATTGTTATGTTTTTATCCAAATTAGTAAGAGACATGACTCCAAGACCAAACAACAGAATGGCAAAATCAAAATGAAGCCATTGGAATAATGTATCAATGTTTTTGAATAAATTAAGAAAGACCCATAGAATATCAAGACCCATCAAGGCTAAAATCCAAAACGAGAATAGTTGTAAATTGTCTACGCTGTGAGACAAAAAGAAAAGTACCAGTCCTTCGATAAATAACACAACTGAGCTAGCAAACACCACTGTCTTGCTGGTATGTTTTTGAATTAGATCTGTTGCTTCAGTGGCCAAAAAGACTATTCCGCAATGATAAAACAGTATTCCCACCGCAAAAAACGCTATGCCAAGAACAAAGATTTCATTCCAGACAAAGTTGAAAAAGTAGCAAAATTGGTTGCCAGTACAGCTAGTTGTTGCCCAATACTCTGAAAAAGTTGTGTCCCATCCACCCATCATTAGGGTGAGCACTTCGGTTATAGCAAGAGACGCAATAAAACTAAAAACCGCAGAAAATAATACAAACGATGCTACTTTGTGGTTTTTGGAATGCGTATAATTTGTATCCATATTTTCTAAATCGTTTGTTTGGCTCTCATCGCTTTGATTGAATAGTGGGTTTTCTCTTTGCTGTATGCTTGCAGTGATCTTAGCTAGATGTTTGTTGTAATATCTTGTTTCTAATCGCTTGCACACAAAAGTAAAAGAAATTGAAAACAATGTCGCTGCAAACAAAGAATACAGAATAGATTCGCTGTTTGAGACTAGCCAGAAATAAAACGGCACTAAAAATGCGGCATACGAGGCAATTGGCCACACATCATATTTTGAAAATCTGTAAAAAGTGCCTGGAAGAACATAGATGATTGCATCAAGCAGGAATTTGACGTGATCTAAGATGACTATTCTGTCATGCTCACTATTGGCAGTAAAATTAGACCATAACACCAGCTGATCAAAACAGTCAGGGATTTCGAGGTCTTCTATATACACAACGTCTTCAAATTTGTAATCTTTGATCTGATTGCACCAATAATGCGTTACATTGTTCCAATTTTCTGTTGAGACTTGGGAATTTTCTACTTCGTCCAGATCAATGGTATAATCGTATAGTTTCCTTCGTAGAGAATATGCTTCTGCTTTTTTTCTGATTCGTACTTTATTCAAGGCGGCCACATACCTTTTGATCAAAGTATGACATGGCTGCTCGATAGGGCGCTACCAAGATATTATTTCTGTAAAGAAAATAATGGCTAAAAAGTCAATTTATGTACTAAAAAAGAAAAGTTTAGGCGGTGTTTGCGAGTGCACGTTCGATCATGTTTTTGTATGATTCTTTTGATGCGGCACCCACTTGTTGTGCTACGACTTGGCCCTTGTTTAGTAACATTAGTGTTGGAATTGAAAAGATGTTGTATTTTGCTGCTAATTCATTTGCCTCATCGACGTTTACTTTGACAAATTCTACCTTGCCGGCATAGTCTTTTGCAAGCTCTTCTACGACTGGTCCTACCATTCTGCATGGTCCACACCATTCTGCCCAAAAGTCTACAAAGACGGGCTTGGTAGAATCCACTACTTTGATCTGCCAGTCTTTTGCGTTTGAAACGTGATCTAGTGCCATTTTAATCAAAATTGCTCCATCCAAAGAGACCTAAATAGCTAATGGTATGATCCGAAACAAGCAGCATATACTTTAATTGGATCTGGCCTTGATTGCAGAATATGAGTTCTGAGCTTCGCCTAAAAAAACTACGTGGATCCGGCGGATATGTGATGGCTCAGGTCACGGACGATCAGCAAAGAAAGGGAAACCTTGGCGGACCGGACTTGTTTTTGGCCCCAATTGGTAGACTGGATGTTCAGCTAATTTCAAAGTACTTTTGCAATACATGTGAAAAAGACTATGAGGGCGGCCCAAAAATAGAATTTGAAAATCCTAACGAAGAAGTCGCCCAGAACCTGATTCTAAAAGAGCGCGGACAATACGTTTGCACTACATGTGGTTCTACCATTGCAGAGTATAGAGAATTCCAAAAAGAAGGAGAAGTAGGTCTTGCAAAGCCAATCTCACCAAGCACAGAGCAGCCAAAAATTCCAACTGTAGGCTTTGAGCAAGCACCAGTTATGCAATCACCAGATTCTACGTTTAGCTCAATTACTGGCATGTCAGTGTATGATATCAACGCAAAAAAGATAGGCATCGCAAAGCAGGTCGGCATTAATTCATCACACCAAGTCGTCTTGATAGTTACCAAAAATGATGGCTCTGATCAAACAATAGAATGGGCAAAAATCGCAAAAATTGGGGAAATCATCCTCTTGGGAGACGGATCCCAATCAGGGCCAAGCGCACTCAAGTGCAAGTGCGGCTTTGAGAACAAGGCTGGCTCTAAATTCTGTGAAAGCTGTGGAAACAAGCTATAACATGACAAAAACAAAGAACATTATCAAGGACGTCATTATTGTTGCAGTAGGAGTAGCTGCAATCTGGATTGGACTGCAGATAGTATTTGGAACGCAAAATCCATTCTATGTAGTGTCTAGTGGAAGCATGATTCCAGTTTTAGAAGTCTATGATGTTTTAGTGGTAAATGGAAACATACCGTTTGATGAAATCCAAATTGGTGACATTATTGTTTTCAACAGGCCAAACGGCCACGACAGAGTAATTGTGCATCGAGTAGAATCAATTCTAGATGAGCGCCCAGAATCAAAAACCGTGCGAACCAAGGGAGATGCAAATCCAATTTCTATTCCAGGAACAGACTATCCAATTACCAATGAAGAGTACATTGGCAAGGTTTTCTATGTGGTGCCACAAATCGGCTATGTCACAAGAATTCTTGCGCCACCAATCAACTATATCATAATTGCCGTCATCATAGGAATAATGATAGTAAAACAGTACACCAGTAAATCAAAGGATAAAAAACCTAAATTCGAAGATGAGTCAATCCCTAAAGATAATTCTGAATCGGCAAAAATAAGCATTGAGCAAACAGATAGCATGATGCATAATGAGGATGCAAAAACATCAGATGTTAAATTAGACGAGCCCAAGTTTGATAATAAATCAGATAATGATTACATGAAATAACTTGGGAATGCTTGACGAGTAGTTAATAAGCAACTATTTTAGAGAGACAGCAAATTCCATGACAAATTCTTCAATGATAAAAATTGAGGCAGTTGTAAGAAACTTGAAGTTACATGAGGTTGAAGAGTCATTAAAAAAAATCGGGGTTAAATCATTTTCATCATATGAGATTAAAATGAGTGGAATATATCCAGGGCACGTAAGTTGGAGATCTCCAAATAAAAAATCCAGCGATTTTGTGCCAAAGTCAAAAATAGAAATAATATGTTCTATCAGAGATCAAGAAAAAATCATTAATGCGATAACAAACTCTGCTAGGACTGGACAGACAGGAGATGGGATAATTTTTGTTTGTCCAATAACCAGTCTCTTAAAAATTAAAGACCATTCTACAGACGAAAAAGCTGTCTAGTTATCAAATTCTCTCAAAGCTTGTTTTGGGATTTTTGCAAACTTGAAAATAAAACCAACATACACATCGATTCTTTCAAATTGATTTTCTAAGATCCTTTCAGATTAGAATCCAAAAACGAGATGGTCTTTTGCCAAGCGTCCTTTGTTTCCTCAGGTGCATATCTTTGTCCCGAAGGATTTGCAAATCCATGTTCGGCATTTGGATAGATGTGGATTTCATTTTGTATTCCAAGCTCGTCAAGTGCTTTTTCAAACGCATTTACAGATTCTGTAGTTATTCCTTGGTCAAGGCCTGCAAATATTCCAAGTACAGGCCAGCTTATCGAGGAGAGCTGCTCCTTGTCAGAAACCAAACTTCCATAGTATATCACAGTTGCATCCATGTCGGAATTGTGCAATGCTAGATTTAATGACTGGCCTCCACCAAAGCACCACCCAACAGATCCAATCCTTGGTACGCCATATCTTTGCTCAAGGAATTTTACTGCGCCATTCATGTTAGAGACACCATTGTCCGGATCATAAGACGATACAAGCTTCCTTGCCTCATCTGCAACTGTTGCAGCGGGTTTCCCATAAAGATCAACTGCAAGCACCACATATCCATTGGACGCAAGATTCTCTGCTGTCTGTTTGATGTTGTCATTTAGTCCCCACCATTCATGAATTATGACTAAACCGGGATAGACATTCTCGTTGCTGTCTTTTGGAGCTGCCAAATACCCCACATAATTCTCAAAATAATTCACATTTTCCGTATCAACTGCTAGATTTCCGCTGCTTCCTTCGAATAGCTCCGAATTGTTGTTTGTTTTACTATAGTCTGGTAAAACATGTATTGCCCATCCGCGTTCAATTAGGACCGTTGCAGTTTGCGGCCTAACACATGCAGGCGTGCCAGTATTCTTTTTCATTACCAGATCAAATCCTCCTTCGCATGAAACCATGTTAATAGATCCAGTTTTTAGAAATTGTAACCTAGGTGATTCATATGATGTAAAATGAATGTGTGAATCATCTTGTGTTGTCTGTATTGCCTTTGCTGGAATTGCAAGAACTGACAAAAGCAAAGCAGTCATGATACTAATAGCAAATATGCCAACGTAATTCACCATTGGTATACAAATACACATTATGATTAATTAATCATGCTCATAATTTCGTAACAAAAAAGTTAGAGACTTATTTTGTGATTTTGAAAACTCGCTTGAAATAATCCGAATTTTCTTTGGCCTCTTCTGCGTCTTCTTTTACATTTGCCAAATTCTTTGCCAGATTTTTCTTGTAGCCAAGCTGCATTTGTCGAGCAATTTGGATTCTCTGAGCTTGTGGAGAGCCAGCCCCGTGCATGGATTCTGTCAGGTATCCCACTGCATTTCTGCCCAAAGTCATGTTTTCAATTAGTCTCAGAATTCTTACCCTGTTTTCAACATCGACTCCCTTTCTTCCCGCGAGATATTTTTTGAGAAGAGGTCCTGTTGTTGGATTTCTAAAGTCTTGTTCAGACGGCATTGTAACTACAAGGCCGCCAGCAATATCCTGCGCCAGTCTTGAAATCTCATATGGGAATCGAGTAACGTTGTGCTTGCACACATTTGCAAGCATGTCGTCATTTAGCCATACGCCTGACTTCATTTCCTGCGCTTGGTATGACGAGGAAATCCCTGCTGCAAAGATGGACTCGTTTAGATGTGTCATCTCTACTAGCTTGTCTCTAATGTGCGATACGTCTGGAATGCCGTTATAGTCCGATATTGCAGCTGCTGCGCCAATTAGAACATCTCCTAGGCCAGTCTTGCAGACATAGCTGCGTCTGTGATAGCATGTGAATCGTTCAATTAGCATTGCTGCAAATTCTACTTCGCCGTTCATGAAAATCAAATCGTTTGGAATAAACACATTATCTAGTATGACCATTGCTTCTTGGCCTGCAAACTGTGAGTTGCCTGCATCCATGTCTCCTTCTTCCATGCTTCGAGTATCACATGACTGTCTTCCATAGATGTAAGTTATGCCAGGTGCATCAACTGGAATGGCACCAACTATTCCCCAGTCCTTGTCTTTGTCCGTTAGTCTAATGGTTGGCATTATTATCATCCAGTGGGAGTTGATTACGCCGGTCTGGTGGGCTTTTGCACCAGTCACATAGACTCCGTCGGCTGTTCTCTTTGTGATATGGACGAAAAGATCTGGATCTGCTTGCTCTGATGGTGTCTTGCTTCTGTCTCCTTTGACATCAGTCATTGCGCCTCCGATTACAAGATTTTCCTCTTGCATTTTTTTGATAAACACAAGTAGTCTTTTGTGATAAGCAGTGTGATGTTTTTCATCGATTTCAAATGTGGTGGAATGCAGTGAATTTAGCGCATCCATTCCTACGCATCTCTGAAAGCATGTTCCCGTAAGCTGACCAAGCTTTCTTTGCATTTTATTTTGTAGTACTAGATCATTTGCAGATTCTGCAATGTGTAAGAATCGATTTACTCTTTGTCCAGAGATTTTTGACATTGGTGATGCCAGATCTTCTTCGCGTGCTGCCAGATCGTATGTTTCTGCCACTGCGTTAATGGATGGTCGAATCATTGGGTGCTCTACTGGATCTTTTACTTGCTCGCCAAAAAGATAGACAGTAAGTTTTCTTCCCTTAAGACTTTGAATGTAATCTTGGCCAGTCTTAATTGCCATGACAATATTCCATCGAACTGGTATAAATATTGACTAGCGATCCAGTGTTTTCTTTCTTGTATAGACCAAGAAGGGCCTGACCTGAACTAAGATTATCATCTCAGAGAGTTTTTGTCATTGTAGACAGGCACTGCATTTGGTATCACAATATGGTATCATAGATCTGGTCTTTTGTCCATTCGTGTTGGTTCACAGATTTGTTTTTCATTTCACAAATTTCTTTTTATAGATTATCCCAATTATTGCAGCTCCAATGAATGGAGCGCTCCAATAAATCCACAAATCATTCAAAAATCCAGAAAAAACTGCAGGGGCTAGCGCACGAATTGGATTCATTGATGCGCCGGAAACAAATGACAAAAAGTAAATATCAAAAAATATCATACTCCCAATTGCAACTGGGCCAAGTCTTTTGAGTCCCTTGGTATGAACTACAAGTAGAATCATTGAAATCAAAATTACTGTGGCCAAAATTTCAATTCCAAGAATTTCTAGAATGTCATAATGATAGTTTGGTACATTTGCTCCAAGATTTGCATCAGAGCCAACTATTCCCCAGACAAACACGCTTGCCAAAAATGCGCCAATGAATTCTGCCCCTAGATACACCGGTAACAGTCTTGCAGGCATGTGTCTTGTTATCAAAAATACAAGTGTTACTGCAGGATTGAAATGTGCCATGGAAATTTTGCCAAACAAGAACACCATGACAGATACTGCAACAAATGGTGCAAACGCCTCATACCAAAGCCCAATTTTACCGCCAGACTGGGCATTTGCTACAACAGATCCTGTTGCACAGACCACAACTACAAACGTTCCAATCATTTCTGCAAAAAACCTCTTTTTGGTATCAGAGATCCCTAGTCTAGCGTTTTGCATAGCTCCTGAACCTTTTTTTCTATGGTATCACGAATTTTACGCACATCATCAAGTGATTTTCCCTTTGGATCTTCAATTGCCCAATCAATCACATCATTTACGAACAATGCCGGACATGATTCTTTGTCCATACAGCCCATGTTGATTACACACAATGCTTGCTGTATCATAGCACCAGTGATTGTTTTTGGAATTTGTACTGTAATGTCAATTCCAGCTTCGCTCATTGCCTGAACTGCGAGTGGGTTTATCACGCTAGTTGGTTTTGTTCCTGCGCTATACGGCTCGTATCCTGCAGGTGCATATTTTCTAAAAAATCCTTCTGCCATCTGACTACGTCCGGCATTTTCCACACATATGAAAAGAATTTTTTTGGATTGAGTCATGTTATTTTTTCAAGTGCTTTGAGGCCTTTTTTGCTTTATAGAAGATTTTGAATCCACTTTTTGATGCTTTTAGCGTCTTTACTAGCTTGACTGAAATCTTGGCAATCTTGAACACGCTCAGAAATGGGATCAATGTCACCATTGCTATCTCATGCCAATGTTTTCTCAAAAAAAGCTTCCAGTTGTTTAGCTTTTTGTATTTCAGATAGAGATCCAATACCAACAGGCCAAAAAAGATCCACAATAATGCCTCAAAGTAAATCTCGTATTCATGTGGAATGTGATATGGTGCCTCTTTTAGTAAGAGAGATTCGGGATGAAAAGAGACAAACCCAACAAAATACACAATTGCCATTCCAAGTAAGACAAAGTCAAGCGATTTTGCCAGTGATCCTTTTTCTGCCATAACTCTCATCAACTAATTATAAAAAAAATAAGCATTCCTATTTTGAATAGATTTGAAATGATTAATGCATGTCAGGCAGTGCTCAAACTGAGGAATAGGGTGTGTTTGAGCACGCTTGAGCATACATGTAGCACAGCGATCGGCTGAAAAAACATGTGCTATGTATGTAGAACAATCTGACTCATAGGAAATAGTAAGCTAGATCGATGAGAAATCAGCTAAGTTGCTTATTTTATCTAATATCATACTTTCCCCAACACACTATATGCGAATAGATTCATGTAAAAAATGCGGGATCGAGTTACGAGAGTATGACGATTCGGCAAGATGTCAAACTTGCGGAAAAGAGTTTGCACAGTTTGTGTGCATCAAGTGTCAGCTAGTAACAGAGCCACAATACCACGTCCATAGAAATTCCGAGAACATACTTGAAGATGCACTAAAAATAGTGATATGATAAAGACGGCCCAAGACACAGAGTAGGATTCTATTCGTTTGTAAGTGCTGCAGTTGTTGCATCTGTTATTTTATCTGCGATGTTGTAAAAATCAAGACAGCCCAATTCTGACATCTAGAACCTTGCATCCTTTTCCTTGTTCCATTACAAGTACGGGATTCATGTCAAGCTCTTTTATCTCTGGAAAGTCAGTCAATAACGCAGAAAGTCTTTGCACAAGCTCCGATAGTTTTTTCTTATCAGCCGGCTTTTCTCCCCTTACTCCTTCAAGCAGCTTCTTTGTCTTTATAGAATCAATCATGTCGTCTGCTTCTCTGTTTGTTACAGGTACTAATCTGAATGTAACATCTTTGAGAACCTCGACATAAATTCCGCCCATTCCAAGCATTATAACTTGGCCAAATCCAGGCTCTTGCTTTGATCCGATGATCAGCTCCTTGCCGCCTTTGACCATTTCCTGAACTAGAACTCCTTTGATTTGTGCGGCCTTGTTGTATTTTTTGGCGTTTTTGATTATAACATCAAATGCTTCCTTTACTGCCTGCTCGCTTGCAAGACCAACCTTGACTCCCCCCGCATCTGACTTGTGAATGATTTGGGGCGATGCGATTTTCATTACAACTGGAAATCCAATTTTTTTGGCAACCTTTACTGCTTCGTTTGCAGTCTTTGCCAAGATGCTTTGTGGTAATGGGAATCCATATGCGCGCAAGACCTCTTGGCCTTCCTCTTCAAGCAGATTAGTTCTTTTTTGCTTTCGAACAGAATCAAATACCTTCTTTGCAGATGCCTTTTTGGCTGGAAATTTTGTAATTGCTCCTTCTGAAGTGTTGAGCCATTTGCTAAACCGAAGCATTGCACGTAATGCACGGATTGCGCCTTCTGCATAGGTATAGTATGGGACGCCACCGTTTGCCAGGATCTCTCTATTTGTTATGCCTTCATCAAGTCCCATCAAAGAGGCAAGCATTGTCTTTTTGTATTTTTTAGACATTGACACGATTACTTCGGCCAGTTTATCATAATTCAGAGTAGCAGATGGAGTACACATTGCAATGACGGAGCCCACGTTTTTGTGGCCAAGTACATTGTCCAAAACTCCGCTGAATCGATTATAGTCTGCATCGCCTACAATATCTACTGGATTTCTCGAGCTGCCCCAGGGCGGAATTACTGCGTTGATTTTTGGCCTAATGTCCTCAATTGATGCCATCTTTATTCCGTATTTAGAGCAGGCATCAGTTGAAATGATTGCAGGACCTCCTGCATTTGATACTATAACCAGATCACCCTGTAGTGGCAACGGTTGTTTTGAGAATGCAACTGCATAATCGAATAATTCTTCCATGGTGTCAACACGAATTGCACCAGACTGGTTCAGCACAGCATCATAGATTTCATCAGAGCCCATCAGTGCACCAGTGTGCGACATGGCTGCCTTTGCGCCCTCTGGGCTTCTACCGGATTTTAGAATGATTACTGGTTTTTTGTATTTTTTTGTAATTTGCTTGCAGACATTGAGAAATTCTTGGCCGTTGCCCATGTCTTCCAAATACATGACAATTACCTTGGTTTGATCATGTTCTGCAAGCATTTTGAGCAGATCAATTTCATTCAAATCTGCTTTATTGCCAACACTGACTACTGCAGAAAATCCAATTCCTTGCGCGCTTGCGTCTTCTACTAGTGCTGCACAGATTGCACCGCTTTGCGATACCAGTGCAATTTGGCCAGACTTTGGCGTAACTTTGAGAAAAGTGGAATTCATCATCGTATTTGGATCCAAATTCATCACCCCAAGACAGTTGGGGCCAATCATCCGTATGCCATATTTTTTTACAATTGTCTTTAGCTGCTCCTCTAGTTTTTTGCCTTCTTCATTTACTTCCTTGAATCCCGCCGTAATTACTATGACGCCCTTGATCTTTTTCTTGCCGCACTCTTCCAGTACTGCAGGTACAATGTCGTTTTTTGTGACAACCACTGCAAGATCAATTGGATCTTTGACATCAATTACACTCTTGTATGCTGGCATATCAAAGACCTTGTCGCGAGTTGGAGAAATCGGATAAATTTTTCCCTTGTAACCCTTCATGATATTTGATGTGATGGTGCGACCGACACTTCCTTCCTTATCAGATGCGCCAATTATTGCAATAGACTTTGGTTCTAAAAGAGAGCCAGCCATATTTTTAGCTCAGCGTTGTTTCGTAAATAAAGTTATTCTTACAAAATTTAGATCTCTAGCTGCCAAGCATCTTGCCCGCCAAATTCTGAGCTCGGGGAATCCAAACAATTTTGAGATTTGGAATTTTTCCCATCAACTCCCAAGCTTTTCTTGCAAGTTCGCGCAGCGGTTCAGAGTTTATTGCAAACTCGTGATTCAGCTGAGACACTGTATTTTTTGAATCAGAGTAGATTACTATGACATCGCTTGATTGGGAAAATTTTTCCAAGGCCGATATTATTCCCATATATTCCGCTTGGTTGTTTGTAATTCCTGATTTTTTCTCATAAAATGATTGGCCTGTTTCTTTGACAAAATAACCGTATCCCGCGTTGTCTCCGCCAGAGCCGTCAACGTATATGCTAAGTTCCATTTTTGTACAGCCTCGTTATTTTGACACTCAAATTTACAACTATCATGTATAGTATTGTAGAAATAACATGTGCGATAATTGATGCCAAGTATGCGTCATATCCCAAATTAAGAAAATAAAACTGCAAGGCCCATCTTGCTGCAGTATACACTATTTCTGCCACACCGAGTGATGATACAATTTTTATCAGATCTTTTTTGAGTCTGGCTTTTTCTAGCTTGCCTGATTCATCTCGATATTTTTTGCGGTTATCAAAATAAAACAAAAAAGAAAATGTTGAATAAAATACTACAAAGTCAACCACAACAGTATAGCTCGAGTTGACATAGCTTGCATGATCAGAAAGCGATTGTGCAACCAGTGCAGATACAGTGATCGCAACAATAAATGCTAAAATCAAATTCTTGTTTAGTATGATGTATTGACGATAGCTCTTCTGCATTATTTTTTATAAAAACAAGCTTGGAAATAAATCCAATTAGTCCATCGTGATTTTAAGAAATATCAATATGCCCGCAAGCTCGGCAATGTGCACGCCAAGCAAATATGGAAATATTTCGGGCGCGAATAATTCTGCCATGGAAAAATACGCATATGCTCCAAGTGTATTATGCAGGAACAGCATTACCGAAAATACAATCATTCCAAGCGGAAGTTGGGCCCGTGTTCTCACATACATTCTGCCAAAGACAAACATCAGGACTCCAAGCACTATCATGTTAGCAATAGATACGCCGGACAGTATTGCTGATGTTTGTTCCATGTAGAAAAAATCACATTTCCTAGGCTTATTTACTTTTTTCCAGTTTTTGCGCTATTTCCAAAAACGAGTCCAAGTTTGCCTCCAAAAACCCAGAGACGAAAAATGTAACATTGTATTTTTCTCCAATTCGTGTAATGATGTTGTTTTTTTCTAAAACCATAACGTGGTGAGTGATTGCCTTGTAATCCAAGCCCAATTCTTTTGCAAGCTGGTTTGCATTTAGCGGCATATGCCGTATTGCCTGCACCAATCTAAGCCGGTTCATCCCTCCGCGCGAGCCTGCAAACACAAACCAAAGCAGACGTTTTGCGTACGGATCATTTGCCATTAAACATGAAGTCCTGCAAAAGCTAGAAAAACGTATTTGTGCGCATGCAAAATAATATTACCAAACTTGAACCATAGAAGACCATGATGCTAAACTACGATTATCCGCTGTACAGGCCCCCATCGGAGGCAGACTCGCTCATCTTTCAGGTTACTTTGGGCTGCTCATTTAACGAGTGCTCTTTTTGCGACATGTATCGCTCAAAAGAGTACTCCGAGCGACCATGGGACGAGGTAAGAGCTGAAATCGATCTAATGTCAAAGGCACTGCCAGACACAAAAAGAATTTTCCTAGCAGATGGTGATGCGCTAAATCTTTCAGTTGAATACATGCAAAAAATTGTAAAATATCTTAGAGAGAAATTCCCAAAACTTGAGAGAATTTCATGTTATGCAATGCCGATGAACGTACTCAAAAAAACACCAGAGGAGCTAAAACTATTGCAAGAGTCAGGCTTGGATATGTTTTATCTTGGAATAGAGAGCGGCTCTGATCTAATATTGAAAAAAGTAACCAAGGGGGCGACAGCCGCTACAATAATTCGGGCCTGCAAAAAGGCAATGGATGCAGGCTATATCTTATCGTGCATGATAATTTTGGGCCTTGGAGGAAAGACCCATTCCAAAGAACACATTCGCGGAACTGCACAGGTAATTAGTGCATCTGCCCCACATTACGTCGGTGCCCTCACACTGTACCTAGAAAATGGAATCAAGAATGAATTCATGACAAAGTTTGGCGAGCCATTCATCCCAGTTTCTGATGCAGAATCACTGGATGAGCTAGAGGATCTCATATCTCAAATAAATGTAAAGTCAGAGACCATATTTCGCGCAAACCATGGTTCCAACGCATATACCATCAAGGGAACATTTCCGCAAGACAAGCAGATGATGCTAGACAAAATAAGCTGGATGAAGCAGCATCCAGAAGTGATCAGGCCGGTAGGTCTTCGCGGCTTTTAAAACCCAAACAGATTATCCAGTATTATAATTTGATAGACAATGTTTGTACCTATTACTAGTGAAAATATTCCTGCCGCATAACGTGTAATTTTGCTTATTTTTAGTGCCTTGCTCGATAATGCAAACGGTATTCCCATCATTCCAGAGATCAAGGCCATTCCAATAATAGAACCAATTCCAAAAATCAGAATGAATCCCAAGACCATTCCAACACTGTTCAGCGTGGCTGCGGTAAGAACAACCAGACTGCCGCTTCCCGCAAGGCCATGCATACACCCAATCAGATATGATTTGTGTGTGTGTCTGTGATTAGTGTCACCATGATTGTGTTCATCGTAATGTATAGATCCATCTTCGTGCTGGTGCGGATGTCTGTGTCGCAATCGAATCAGTTTCTTGTTCAAAATTGTAGTTACTGCCAAAAATATCAACATCATTCCAACAACAAGCTCTAGACTTGAAAATACATTTTGTTCTATTCTTACTGCCAAAGAGTAAGCTAGCAAACCCATCAAGACGAGTGTGGTGGTATGGCCAGCACCCCAAAGTGCTCCAAGAACTGATGAATGTAATGTTCCAGATTTGATCAGTTGTTTTGTAGATTTTGTCATTTGTTTTCCCCGCAAGACTTGGGTGCTTACTGCAGCAACATGATCAGGTTCAAACGCATGCTGCAATCCAATTGAGACACCTAAACCAATTACCAGTAAGGGCGACATTTGCCCAACTTGTATTAAAATTTCTTCCATGCTATTCAGAGTTGCTGACTAGAAGATGTTTAAAAAATTGCCTGTCTGTAGTGGATCTAAAATTTTACAAGCTATCAATTACTAGTTGCAAATGTTCAGGTAGTTCTGGTAATTCTGTATGGGAAACATTGTTTTGCAACATTTCAGGACCGATTCGTCGCACTCGTTGTGTGCCAATCAGGGTATCAATGCTTCTTTGTGCATCTTTTTCTGAGAGTACTGTCTTTAGCTTTTCAAGTAGTGCTGCCTCGTTTTCATATTTTTGTATGGCATACTGTACTATGATGAGCTTGTCATTAAATGTAAAGTCGGCCAATTTACAGTTAGTCGTATGTTGCAGTAAAAATATTTTTGCAAGTTATCGGAGCTTTTCCTGATCATTGAATCGGTTTGCAGGATTCCTTCCTCTAAAGATTCTGATGTGATGATATGCACCAAATATAAAAAAAACATACCCCCAGATGTATGGGATGTCTACCGGATGCCCACTATAGTACTGATCATTTTGAGAAAGGACTTGGAATCCAATATCACCAATGGAAATGCAAAGCGTACCAATCAATAACATAAGCCATGAAAAGCTTACTTGTCCTCTAAAGAACAAACTAATTCCTATAACTGTGGGTGCAATTACAATTGCATCTGCAACTGGATATGACATTACAATTATGTCTTCAATCATCGAAAGGGATGATTCTGCAGGTGTAAGATAGACCGTAAATCCAAGTATCATTGCAGAAGTTACAACTGCAATGCAGATCATTTTAATTGAAATCGAGCTCTTGAATGGGTAAAGATAGAACCATGTAAAGAGAAGATATGCCACGTAACCTACAAGCCACAAAGGATCAGCCGGTGACGGGAATGGATCGTTTTTGAAGACAAGTTCATCTAGAACCCATATGAATTCTGCAATGGTCCACAGTACAATACACGTCATAAAGAAAATCCAGGCTTTGCCATGATTTCCCACGGCTCCATTTTTTACTACAAGTACGATTGAAAATGCAGTCATTGGTATTACGATACCAATATCTAATAAATCAGATGCAAACATTGCATGTTCCTGCCCAAAATTATTTGATGCAAAAACTACTATCGCTACTGTTGCCAAGGACAACCAAAGATACAGATTGAGCGGTTTTTCTGCTGGGGATTTCAATTACTACTTCGATATTACTAAAATAAAGTTCGATATAGGTGTCTGGTTCTTAAATTCTGTCAACTCGTCCGTGATTTTTTGCACTATTGCATTGCTACCAGAACCAAAGACATCTTCAAGGACGTCTTTAAGATACTCTGGATGCTCAAGGCAGTCATGAAAATAACAATCATATTTTTCATAGAGTCGATTCCCTACTTTATCAAGAGTGGTTTTGCCAATATCTATCAGGGCATGCTCAACTATAATGCTAATCAAAGCCGT
>JBQTIZ010000048.1:0-1544 GCA_052387615.1 Candidatus Nitrosotenuis sp.
CTATCTCCTCTTGATCTGAAGCTGTCCCTCGGTCTATCGTCTCTTGATCTAAAGTTATCACGCGGTTTTCTATCTCTTGATCTAAAATTGTCTCTTCGTCCAGAGTCGTCACGCCTTCGTTCTATTCTTTGCGGCTGTGCTTGACGCTCTGTTGGTTCTTTGTATTTTTCACTAATCTCTGTTACTCGAACGTTTAGCTTTTCAAGTAAGGTCTGGTTTAGACCTGCACCATACACATCTACACGTGAGGCAATCGCTGCCTTTGCTGCAATTGCGCGTGCCATCTTACCTCTCTGCCATTTTGGTGCAGCATGAACTACTGGATGTTGGAACAAAATTCCATGCTTTGGTGGCTGTGTTCCTGTTTTTAGTGCACGAAATAGGGCCTTTTCTGCACCAAGCACTTGGATTGTACTTGCTGGCATGGTTGCAAGTTTTTTGATACTACCTGCCTTTGCTAATATCCTTGCACCAACCGCATTTCCTAGTATTGCAGCTAGATTTGGTGCAATTGCATTCATCTGAGTTTCAATGTGAGATTCAAGAGCGTTTCTTGTTTTAGTCATGTCTAGGATTTGTTTTGCTATTGATTGCACAATTGCCAAGTTTTCTTTAGAAATTTCACCACCCTTGCTTTTTTGCTGAATAACAGAAAGCATTTGGACCTTGGATTCTGGAAAACCCGCGTCTTGGTATACTTTGTCTGAAAGATCTGCCCTGTTTCCCGCCATGACAATCTGTGCATATCCATTAATGCTATCTATGATATTGTCAAGCTCTGGAAAATGCAGGCCGTACCATTCTCTTAATCTTGATGCCAAGCCATTAATCATTACATCAACTTCATCCAGCGCGTTTATTGATTGGATGATGTGAAGGTCTGGACTTTGAGATACTTCGGTTACCCTTGATGATGATAATGCGAGTGCAAAGTCTCTAAGCTTTGACATTGCATCTTGGACATTTTTTGCAAATCCAGCATCGATTAGGATTTGTGGCTTGTTTGCCTGAATTTCGTCTAATTGTTTTTCTTCCATCATTTGTACATCCAGCCCTTCTTTTTTGAGTGTCATTAGCAGTGCATCATCGTTTAGGAAAAATCCAGAGTTAATTCCTCTGACATAATCAAGCAAAGAATTGTTTTTGAGATTGCCCGCTCTGGCATCGACAAATTCAGCTGCTGGATTCTCAAAGGCAAAAGATTTGGTTACTGTATTATTTTCAGAAACAACAATGCCAAGCTCTGTCACTATGACAAAATACACACGCATTCTCTCATCTTCGGATTAAAAAAGCTAACACAAATCGGTGCTGTTGCATCAGCACCCACAAATCAACTATTATAAGACAACAAAACCAACTCAATCAAGTGACGCCTGACCTTTCAGTATCGATTGGACCAATCTCACTTGGCAGGCCAGCAATGCTTGCTTCGGGAATTTTAGGAATATCGCTTGAGGTTTTTAGTAGAATTTATCAAAGTGGTGCGGGCGCAGTAGTATCAAAATCATTGAGTAAGGAGCCTTGGGATGGTTATCCAAATC
>JBQTIZ010000049.1:0-2831 GCA_052387615.1 Candidatus Nitrosotenuis sp.
TATACAACAACGCAGACAGACCAAGCGTATCAACACAAATCAATGCAGAATTGATTCTAGATGCAGGCGCCCCAGTAGAGTTCACAAGAACTGTACCTCCATTGACAGATAGATACACAAACATGGGATAAATGAGCACTTGGAATTTCATGCTCATTCCCCCTTTTTTCATTAACGCATTAGAATAAAGCGTACAAATCAGGTACACACAAAGACGGGTTTTCTGGTCTATGATTTCGTATCACTTTGTTCTCTCTCCAATACTTTTTGATTCTCTGATGGATTTTTTAATTCAGCATAGAACTCCAGATATTCTTTTTTCATTAGATTCCTAGGTTTTGTTTTATTGTTCTTGTTAATTTGTGTCATAATATTGTTTGTTGGTTTGTTCATGGTATAAGGTATGCATATGTTACACATATCCTAGATACATACTAGAGACCGCATTTTTTTATATTTCAAAATTTTTGGATTTATGTTTAAGATTTTTACAAAACCAAAATTGCAACAAATGCGCCAACAAACACAATAGCTACTGTGTTCAGCAATTTGATTACCGTATTTAGTGCAGGTCCTGCTGTGTCTTTGTATGGATCGCCAATGATATCACCAACGACTGCGACTATGTGCTCTTCGCTGCCTTTTCTGCCTCCCATTTCAACAAGCTTTTTGGCATTATCCCATGCACCACCAGTGTTTGCCAAGTGATATGCCAAGAAGATTCCAGTCACTACTGCACCCATTAACAATCCCGCAACTGCTGGTGGGCCTAAAATCACACCTAGAACGATTGGTGATGCAATTGCAATAGATGCAGACTTCCACAATTCACGTAGTGATGCAACAGTTGCAATATCTACGCATTTTGCATAGTCAGGTTTTGATTTACCAGTAAGAATTTCTGGATCTGCTTTGAATTGGCGTCTGACTTCATCTACCATTCTAGATGCTGCTCTGGATACTCCGCCAATTAGCTGACCAGTTATGAAAAATGGAATTAATCCTCCAACTAGAAGACCAATCACTACTCCTGGATTGGACAAGCTATAATCAAATGCGTGCTCAAAGACCTTGGCCGCTTCATACTGGAATGCTTGGATCATAGCAAGCGCAGCTAGCCCGGCACTTGCAATTGCGAATCCTTTGGTGACTGCTTTTGTGGTATTTCCTACCGCATCGATTTGATCAGTTACTTTGCGGTTTTCATCACCCATTCCAGTCATCTCTACAATTCCTCCTGCATTGTCTGCAATTGGGCCAAACGCATCAATTGACAGTACGATTCCTGCCAAACTCAGCATTGCCATTGCAGTAAGCGACGTTCCAAAGATTCCATACAGCATTGCTTGCGATGGATCCGGTGCAGCAGATGCAGAAATTGAGAATGAGATTACGATGGCAACCACTAGTGCAATCATGAATGGTCCTGTTGATTGCATTCCCTTTATGATTCCCATTAGTGTCAGAGATGCATATCCCCATTTTGCAGAATCTGTAATGTCTCGAACTGGTTTGTACTTGTAATTGGTGTAATAATCGGTAATCCTTTGAATCACAGGTACCAAGATTACACCAATGATTGTACAACCAAACAATGCATATGCTAGTCTGTCTTGGCCTACGAACAGATATGTGAATACAAAGTTTAGTCCAATTGCGATTGCTGCTGAAACATAAAATGAGCGATTTAGTGGCCCCATTACATCAGTTTTAGTCTTGGAACCAATTGTTGCTGCACCAATTATTGATGCAATCATACCAGATGCACCAATTAGAATTGGATAAGTCATAATCTTTGGCATGCCAATTAGTGCGGCAATTAGAATTGATGCCAAAACTGTGACAATATAGGATTCATACACGTCAGAGCCCATTCCTGCTGCGTCACCCACGTTATCACCTACATTGTCTGCAATTGTTGCTGGATTTCTTGGGTCATCTTCTGGAATGTTTGCTTCTACTTTGCCGACTAAGTCTGCACCCATGTCTGCTGCCTTTGTAAAGATACCACCGCCAATTCTGATAAATAATGCAATAAGACTTGCTCCAATTCCTACGCCTGCAATTGTGATTGGGTCTGGAAACACCATGAATAGAATTGCTAGTGCCAAAAGCGCCATTGCTGGAACTGCAAGACCTACAGTTGCACCACCCCTAAATGCTAGTGCAAATGTCTTGCCCAAACCACTTCCTGTTGCATTTGCTGCTCGAACTGCCGCTTTAACTGTGATTTTAAGTGAGATAATTCCTGCAACTGCAGAGAGTGCTGCACCTACGGCAAATGCAACGCCGTTTGAGAATCCGATAAAGTAGCCAATTACTAAAGAAAGTCCAATTGCGATTGGAATAATTATTTTCATTTCGCGTCGTAGGAAGGCAGCTGCGCCAACTTTGACTGCGTCAGAGATGTCAGTCATTTCTTTGGTGCCAGGTTTTTGCTTTGTTACCCAGGCAGCAAATCCGGCTGCCACTGCAAAAGAGGCAATGGATGCAAATATTGGAATAAGTTGTTCTAGTTGCAGATCCATTTTATAACTGCCTGCCTAAAAATACGGCATATAAATCATTGAGGGGAAAGATAGCGTTTTCTTTTTCGATATGGCGGAAAGGTTTTTCCCTTTAGAACTTGGCGCACTAGTTTATTGAATCTGCGTCCATGTGACAAGTATGGAAATCTCAGATGGATCAGTTCATGCGCTATAGTATCATCTAGCACCTTTTCATCAGGTATTTTTTTGACATTGATGAAAACCAGATTGTGTTGCATGTATGATACGCCATAGTACTTGTATGCAGTGGTTCGCCTTCCAGCAGTCATTTCCTTTGGCACC
>JBQTIZ010000050.1:0-38295 GCA_052387615.1 Candidatus Nitrosotenuis sp.
GTTGGATCCTCATGAACTACCAGATAGACTTTAGGGGCTGATGGTAATCCAATGACACGGATGTGATCAGAAAATTCTGAAATTGTGTGTTTTACATCAGCAAGCTTTGCAATTTTTGTTGTTTCCACAAACACTGATTCTGTGTGGCCGTCAATTACTGGAACGCGTGTACATGTACAGCTTACTTTGATATTTGCAGGCTCTATTTTGCCATCTTTTAGCTTGCCCAAGATTTTCGCAGTTTCTATTCTTACCTTGTTTTCCTCTTTTGGAATGTATGGAATCAAATTATCAGTAACATCTAGTGCAGATACGCCGGGGGATCTTCCAGCACCTGAAATTGCCTGCATTGATGTCATGATTATCCTTTTGGCCCCATAGCTCTCGTATAATGGCTTCATGGTTATAGCAAGACCAGTTGTGGTACAGTTTGGTAAAGGCAGGACATAGCCTTTCCAGTTTCTATTCTTTTTCTGATTCTCTATTAGTTCCACATGATCATCATTAATTCCTGGAATTAAAATTGGAACGTCATCCTCGTATCTATATGCAGAAGATGTTGAGACCACTGGAATGTCTTTGGCAAACTTAGTTTCAATGTAGCGTGCAGCATCAGATTCTACCGCAGAAAACACCAAGTCTAGCTCTGATACTTTGACTTGGTCAATGGAAGTTACAATCATGTCACGTGCATATTTTGGAACGTCTCCACCCACTTGCCATTTTATTATGCCTGAATTTGGATCGCGTATCGCGTCAATGTATTTTTTACCAGCAGATCTCTCCGAGGCTGCAAGTTGGGTCACCTCAAACCAAGGGTGGTTTTCCAGCGAAATTAGGAACTCCTGTCCTACTGCTCCCGTTGCACCCAATACTGCTACGCGTTTCTTCATCAAGGAAAATTTTTGCGCGATCAATTAATAATTCTTTAGAGACAAAACCGCAACAACTAAACCCGTCATGACTAACTTTAATGCGTGAAGTTTGCCAAAAACATCCAAACTCATGTCAAAGTCAGCCACGGAGGACCATATTCCATTAAAAACGCAAAATCGCAAATTCTGGATTTCAGCTCCAATGTGAACCCTCTGGGCCATCCAAATTCTGTGAAAAAATCACTAGATCTAAAAAAAATCACAACATATCCTGATCATGATTCCACAAAACTAAAACAAAAGCTAGCAAACTACCTAGGAATTTCTATTAATAATCTGACTGTGGGAAATGGAGCAACTGAGCTAATCTATGATTTTTGCCAGGCGGCAATAGGCAAATCAACCAAAGTTTTGATCGTCTCTCCAACATTTGGGGAATATGAAGCAGCGTCACGTCTTTGCGGGGCAAAGCTACAATTCTTCACTACGATGAATTTACAAGCTAATTTGCAAGACTTTATGAAAAAAATACCAAGAAATGGGTTCGTCTTTGTATGCAATCCAAACAATCCTACAGGTGTTCTAATACCAAAACCAATAATGATACAAATCATCAGGGCAGCAAAAGCAAAATCATCTAATGTGTTTGTAGATGAATGCTTTATCGAATTAACACAAACTCCAAATGAGTCTGTTGTCAATCTTGTATCGAAGTTTGAGAACCTCTTTGTTCTGCGTTCTCTGACCAAGTCCTTCGGTCTTGCGGGATTGCGTCTAGGCTATGGTGTGGGAAACAAAAAACTGACCTCGATTCTAAATAAAATAAAAATCCCATGGAGCGTAAATGGTCTTGCGCAAGAAGCAGGAATTGCAGCATTATCGGATGGTACATTTCTTGCAAAAACGCAAAAACTGATCAAAAAAGAATCTCGGCTTCTCATAAATTCTATATTAAAGTTGGATGGTTTTTCATGCATTGATACTGCGACTAATTTCATTTTGATTAAAACAAAACAACCTGCAAAGACAGTGCAGAAAAAATTGCTCAAAAAAAATATCTTAGTTCGTGACTGTAGTAATTTCAGGGGGCTAGATTCCCACTACATCAGAATAGCAATAAGAACGCACAAAGAAAACCAAAAACTACTATTTGCGCTGGAGAAAATATAATGACTAAAACTCTGATGATTCAGGGTACTGCTTCTGGTGCTGGAAAAACCACACTTGTTACCGCATTGTGTAGGATTTTCTCAAACAAAGGATACGCTGTTGCACCGTTCAAGTCGCAAAATATGTCCAATTATTCCTACAAGGATGGCTTTGAGATATCACAGGCACAGGCAATTCAAGCAATTGCCGCACGGGCAACCATAACCCCACACATGAATCCAATTTTGCTAAAACCACTTGGCAACTATATCAGTACTGTAGTAATTCGCGGCAAGATTCTCAAAAAAATGTCTGCCAAGACTTACTATGAAAAGTTTGCACTAAACAAAGGACTCAAAATAGCAATGGATTCCTTTAACCATTTGAAATCAAAACATGATCTAATAATACTAGAGGGTGCAGGCTCACCTGCAGAAATTAACCTACAAAAATATGATATTGCAAATATGAAAATTGCAGAAAAGACAAATTCACCGGTACTTCTTGTAACAGACATCGAGAGGGGGGGCTCTTTTGCAAGTCTTGTCGGTACTATGTCGTTACTTTCAAAGAATCATCAAAAACTAGTCAGGGGATTTGTCATAAACAAGTTCAGAGGCAATGTAAAATTGCTTCAACCAGGGTT
The DNA here is from genome assembly GCA_052387615.1 of Candidatus Nitrosotenuis sp. Classification (GTDB taxonomy): domain Archaea; phylum Thermoproteota; class Nitrososphaeria; order Nitrososphaerales; family Nitrosopumilaceae; genus Nitrosotenuis. Next base: position 2,671 of record JBQTIZ010000050.1, read on the forward strand.
CAGAATACTAAAACAAATAACATCTAAATCTGTTTTCGGTGTAATTCCTATGGTTGATCTAGACTTGCCAAACGAAGACTCACTCGATAACAAAATCCATCTTTTTAGAAAACAAAACCAAAAACTACTAGATGCTCAAATAGAAAAACTTGCAAGTATAGTCCAAAAAAACCTTGATGTAAAATCAATTGAGAGGCTAATCAAATGATTCCAATTCTGATTGTAATTGGAGCGTTAGCACTTGATCTTGCATTCGGTGACCCAAGATCAAAGTATCATCCAACTGCGTGGGTTGGAACGTTGATTGCAAAACTAGTTCCATTTGCAAGATCACAAAATCCCACCATGGAAAGAATTGGCGGATTCGCTGTAACGGTAACGATATCGGGTCTAATGGCATTTTTATTATACTCGTACGAGTTTTTCACTCAAAATCTTACTGACGTCGTATCGACAATAATTCTTGTTTTAGTCAGCGCAATACTTCTAAAAACAACAATTGCAATCAAGGGACTAGAACAACACGGAAAGCAGGTAATGGAATCCCTTTCAAGGAATAATCTAGATGAGGCACGAGACCGATTATCTATGCTGGTAAAGCGAAACACAAAGCAATTGGACAAGAATCATGTGGTTTCTGGCGTTTTGGAAACCACAAGTGAAAACATCGTAGACGGGGTAACTGGACCCTTATTCTACTTTGGGCTATTTGGACTTCCTGGCGCATTCGTTTACCGCACAATAAACACAATGGATTCGATGGCCGGTTACAAAAACTCAATATTTTCAAACATTGGATGGTTTGGTGCAAATTGCGACAAGGTTTTGAATTATCTTCCAGCAAGAATCACAGGCTATGTGATGGTGCTTGCTGCATTACTAATTGGTGCAGACTGGAAAAACTCGTTACACACGATGAAACATGACGGCAACAAAACCTCCAGCCCGAATGCAGGAATACCAATGGCCGCAATGGCAGGTGCATTGCAAACAAGATTTGAAAAAATCGACCATTATACTCTAGGAAATGGAACTATCGAGATGGATCAAACTCATTACAAGTCAGCTATACTACTAATGAAGACAACATGCATTCTGTTTTGTGGACTGATAACAATTCCGTTGATTCTAGCTTTGAGTTATCTTGGATGGTGGATACATGTTTAGGCAAGCAGGCTCTGTGTTTTCTTTTCTGACAATAATTCCTACTGGAAGCTCTGATCTGCAAACGGTTGCAAAATACATGTATCTTTTTCCAGTCATTGGAATTGCGATAGGCCTTTTGCTTGGCGCAACAGGCTGGGGGCTTTCAATGTTTTTGGAGCCGCTAGTTGTAGGACTATTGATAACTGCAGGACTTGTCCTAATTACTGGAATTCATCACACTGATGGGCTATCCGATTTTGCAGATGGCCTGATGATCAGAGGAACAAAAGAGAGAAAGCTGGAAGTGATGCGAGATCCAAAGGTCGGTTCTGCAGGAATAATTGCTATAGTATTGTATGTGGCCACTACTGTAATTGCACTTTCTTTTATGAAGGGCTTTGAACTATTCTATGCAATTTTGATGGGAGAAATTATTGCCAAGTTTTGTATGGTGTTGTCTGCAAGCATTGGTCCGTCTGCTTGGGCTGGCTCCAATTCCATATTTGTTGAATCCATGAAGGACAAAAAGAAGCTGGCAATTGCAACCATAATCACAATATCTGTAATTGTCGCATTTCAGAATAGTGCAGGATTTGTTGCACTTGCAGCAGGAATAGTCGTTACTTTGATAATTGTCGTGGTTTCTAGGCGCAGTTTTGGTGGAATCTCAGGCGACATTATGGGTGCAATAAATGAGCTAGCCAGAGCTTCGTCGTTTCTTGTGTTTGTATCGGTATGATTGGACTTGTAATGGCCGGAGGCAAGGGAACAAGGATGAATACGACAGAGGAAAAACTATTACTTCAACACAAAAAACCTCTGGTTTTACATGTAGTTGATGCACTGGTACAATCAAAGTGTTTTTCAAAAGTTGTAGCCGCAACTAGCCGTAATTCCCCAAATACTGAAAGCCTTCTTTTGAGGCATGATGTTACCATACTCAAAACACAAGGGGACGGCTATGTCTCTGATCTGAATCTTGCACTATCGCAACTTGATGAACCAGTGTTTGTAGTATCTGGAGATTTACCGCTGTTGGATCATATCATAATACAGGAACTGGTATCAAAACATCAACAAAACTCTTCTTGGCAAAGCTTCGTCGTAACAAAAAAATTTCTAAAAGAGCACAATCTAAGTCTAGAGTTCTCCACAAACATTGGCGATACACAGTGCTATTACACGGGTGTCTCTATTGTGAACCCAACAAAGATATCTGGCAAAATTGATGAAACCTATACAATATTTGATGATAAGAGGATTGCAGTTAATCTAAACACGAAACAAGATTATGACTTATTCAAGAATTCCTAGAACGGTTCCGTGAATCTTTGCAATAGAACCGGTTGGTTCCGCGATTACGTTGCCACAAGACTTGCATGTTACAGTTGTGGTTACATGTGAGTACAGAATGTTTTCAGCACTGCATTCTTTGCATTGAACCTTTTGGAACTTGCTTTTTGGTTTTGGGACAAGAATGTGTGTTCGTTTCATTATGCAACAAGCTCCAATTTGCGTAGCCTGATTCCGGGCTTATTTGTCTTTTTCTTGCACTGAGGACACGTGAAAATCAATGTCTGCTTTTTTGTGGTCTTGGCAGGCTTGGCAAGTTTTGGGAATTTTTGTCCCCCGTACCCCTTTTTGTCCTCTTCATGTCTTCGCTCACCAATTGCAGAGCCTCTTCTTTTACCTGCTTTGTACAAGGCAACTTTTTGCAGTGTGTGAGTCTTGCACTTTGGACAATACCTGTTCATTTCTTTGGGTACGTTCATAGAACAAAACCGCCCATTTGGTAATTTAAACAATGGCCTCATTGAATCTATAATAGAGCGTATTGCAAATTGATTGGCGTGACTAGTCTTGTCTCCATGATTAATCTCCTTAACGCAGTTGCCATGGGGGAGAAAAAAGCCGACATTATTCTCAAGAATTGTTCACTAGTCAATGTATACACAAAAGAAATCAACAATTCAACGCAGGTTGCAATCATTAAAGACAGAATTGCATATGTTGGTCCAGATGCAACACATGCCGCAGGCCAAAACACAACCATAATAGATCTAGAAGGAAAATACCTCACACCAGGATTTGTGGATCCACACATTCACATTGACCAGTTTGTAATGCCGTCTGAGCTTGCAAAACAATCTTTGCTGTGTGGAACAACTAGTCTTTTTTCAGATCCTATTGATATTGTGAGTGTTAGTGGGTTCAAAGGACTAGAGGAATTTGTAAAATCTTGCTCTGGACTTCCAATTAGAATTTTTTCTGTAGTACCTGGTGGATTACCAGTTGACAGAAAATTTAGCCATGGTAAAGCATTATCTATACAAGAAGACACAGCGGCAATAAAGCTAGATGGGGTGATTGGCCTAGGCGAAGTGTTTTCTTGGACAAAGGTAACGGCGCGAGACTCACTAACAATGAAAAAGCTTGTAAACATGCTAGACCACAATTGCATAATTAATGGACACACCGCAGGTGCATCAGATAAAAAGCTAAACGCATACATTTCCTCTGGAATTTTCTCATGTCATGAACCAATTGACTATGAGCAAGTGATAGAAAGACTACGACTAGGAATGTGGATAATGATGAGGGAAGGCTCCATCCGTCGAGATCTAAAAAACATCATACCACAAATTCTTGTTAACAAGCCATATCTTAGTAGGCTGATGTTTTGCTCGGATGGGCTAGATCCTCTTGATATTTCACAGTATGGCCATATTGATCATTGTGTGAGGGAGGCAATGCGCCTTGGAATGGATAAAATCGATGCAATTACTTGCGCATCAAAGAATTCTTTTGATTATTATGGCATGGGAAAAGACTTGGGAGGAATCGCACCAGGCAAGCTTGCAGACATGCTTGTTTTTGATGATATAGAAGCAAAACCCAAACGAGTCTTTGTTGGGGGAAAACTAGTTGCATCAAATGGAAGTATTGTTACAAAAGTTCGTAAAGATCGTCTGCCTACTTGGATTACAAGAACAGTTAAAATAAAACCATTTACCGAACAAGATTTTCTCATAAAAAGCAAAAATCAAACCGTGACTGCAAATGTAATTGAAATGGAGACAGAAATTATAACAAAATTAATCACCGAAGAACTTGTCACAAAAGAAGGGAATGTTATGCCCTCTCAAGACAAAGATGTCTGGAAGGTTGCAGCATTTGATAGGACATATGGTTCGGGCAAACACGCAATGGGATTTTTGAAGAGTTTTGGAGCAAAGATAGGCGCATTCGCATCTACTTGGAGCTTTCATGAAAATGATCTGATAGTAATTGGCTCTAATGAAAAAGACATGGCTCTGGCAGCAAACCACCTCATACAATCGCAAGGTGGAATGGTTGTACTAAAAGATGAGAAAATCCTATCATTTCTACCGCTTCAGGTTGCAGGCATAATATCTAAGAACCCATTTGATGATGTTCTAAAAAGATTTGTAGATCTAAACCACATCCTCAAAGACAGCGGATGCAAATTCCAAAGGCCGCATCTTATGCCGTTGTTCTTGCCGTTTCTTGCCTTGCCGTCAGTTAGAATCCTTCATTCTGGAATAATTGACGTAAAGAAAAGATCGATAATATTGCCTATATCCTAGCAAACTTTTAAAAAAGGGTCTAAAAGATTTTTTTTAGCAAGCATGGCTTCAATTCAGCAAACACCAAACGGTCCAGTTTTAGTATTAAAAGAAAGCGCTCTCCAGCAAAAAGGCAGAGACGCACAAAAGAACAACATTATGGCTGCAAAACTTGTAGCAGACCTAGTAAGGACCAGCCTTGGTCCACGAGGCTTGGACAAGATGCTAGTTGATTCTATTGGCGATGTAACCATTACAAACGATGGTGCAACCATCCTAAAGGAAATTGATGTTCAGCACCCAGCAGCAAAAATGATGGTGGAAATCTCAAAAACTATTGACAATGAAGTGGGTGATGGTACAACATCATCCGTTATCTTTGCAGGTGCATTGTTGGAAAAGGCTGAAGAACTCTTGGCAAAAGACGTTCACTCTTCTGTTATAATCGAAGGGTATCAGGCAGCGCAAGAAAAAGTCATGGAATTATTATCACAAATTGCAAAGAAAATTGAACCCACAGATGAGGAATCATTATTAAAAATCGCAACAACTAGCATGCAATCAAAGCTAATCTCGGAAGACAGTGGTATTTTGGCAAAGCTTGTGGTTGACGCAGTGCTACGAGTAGCAGAAAAGAAAGCTGACAAATATGTAGTTGATCTTGATAATATCAAAGTAGAGAAAAAGGCAGGCAGCTCAATTCAGGCAACCGAGCTTGTAAAAGGAATAGTACTGGACAAAGAAGTAGTTCACAGCGGGAGGCCAACAAAAATCGACAAGGCAAAAATTTCATTACTAAATGCGGCACTCGAAGTTGAAAAAACAGAAATGAGTGCTGAAATCAGACTCACTGATCCAACTCAAATGCAAATGTTCCTAGAAGAAGAAAACAGGATGCTCAAGTCAATGGTTGACAAATTACAGCGAGTTGGCGTAAATGTCCTGATTTGCCAGAAAGGAATTGATGACATCGCACAACATTATTTGGCAAAATATGGAATTCTCTCAGTTAGACGTGTAAAAGAATCTGATATGACAAAACTAGCAAAAGCATCTGGTGGTAGAATTACGACAAATCTTGATGATATGACAGATAAAGATCTAGGACATGCAGAATTGGTTCACCAAAAGAAAGTAGAATCTGACAAATGGGTCTTCATCGAAGGATGCAGGAATCCCAAATCTGTATCAATCTTGGTGCGCGGTGGCTCACAAAGGGTAGTTGATGAGGTTGATCGCTCTTTACACGACGCATTAATGGTAGTTAAAGATGTAATAGAAAAACCAGCAATTGTTGCTGGTGGCGGAGCCCCAGAGGCATACTTGGCATCTCAACTAAAAGAATGGTCTGATAATTTTGAAGGGAGAGAGCAGCTTGCAATTAGAAAATATGCAGAGGCACTTGAAGTAATTCCTCTAACAATAGCAGAAAATGCGGGGATGGACCCAATTGACACCATGGCAACACTCAGAGCAAAACAAAACAATGGTAGAAAGTGGGCTGGAATCAATGCAAAGGAAGGCAAAATTGATGATATGCTCTCGCTAAATATCGTAGAGCCAGTGGCAGTAAAAGAGCAGATTTCAAAGTCTGCAACAGAGGCAGCATGCATGATTCTGCGAATAGATGATGTTATCGCAGTTTCTGGCAAAAAATAAACTCTAAAACATAATTTGTTCTTTAAAAGTCCGTGTATAAAGTTGGAATTGATCTAGGTGGAACGAAAATTGAAGGCATCTGTATCGATGATAAACTCCAAGTAATTCAAAGAAAGCGAATTCTCACAAATCAACAAAATGGCTATCATCATATTGTTGAATCAGTTGTTTCTTTGATACACGATGTTGCAAAAAATGTCGATGATTATTCCATTGGAATTTGTACGCCTGGTGCAATATCAAAAAAGACCGGATTAATCAAAAATAGTAACACGCAATGTTTGATTGGAATGCCACTAAAACAAGACCTTGAAAAATCTCTTGGAAAGAAAATCTTAATGGATAATGACGCAAATTGTTTTGCGATGGCAGAGGCGAAAATGGGGGCAGGTGTAGGATATGACGTAGTGTTTGGCGTGATAATGGGTACTGGTGTTGGAGGAGGAATTGTAATTGACGGCAAAATCCACAAAGGTAGAACAAACATTGCAGGCGAATGGGGCCATCACACACTACACCAAAACGGTAATCAGTGTTATTGTGGGAGACGTGGGTGTGTTGAGACCTATATCAGTGGCTCTGCGCTAGAAAAAAGATGGCTATATTTTACTAAAAGAGAAGAATCCTTACCTACGATAGTCAAAAACTTGACTCCCAAAAACACAGAATGGAAAAAAGAATTTCTTGTTAACTTTGGAATTGGCCTTGCAAACGTAATTGATATTTTGGATCCTGATGTAATAGTTCTTGGTGGTGGTGTTTCAAACATTGATTTTCTCTACTCAGAAGGAAAACAATCTGTATATGATAATGTCTTTAGTGATATGATTGATACACCAATTCTAAAGAACAAGCTTGGTGACTCTGCAGGAGTTTTTGGTGCAGCCTTGCTAGAATAGCACTCGTCTGATTTTAAACAAGTTAAAAGTTCTCATATGCATAATATGTAATTTTTTTTACTTCACTCAATAACGCAGAACATAATTTGGTAATGTTGGACTTGTTTTCAAACATGTGTCCTTTTTCTAAAAATTGTCCGAAATCAGAGTTATTTCTTATCTTTTTGTATTCTTTTTCATACCAAATAAAAAAGCTGATGGCCTCAATTTTGCCTGCTCTTTTTGCTATAGTTTTGAATTTTTCTATACCTATGCGCTCAATTTTAAGATCAAATTTCACATTATATTCGTCTAAAAGATGCAAAAAGATATCATTGATTGTCTTAGCAAAATCTTCTAGATCTAATTTGAGTTCACCATCAGATGTGTTTCCTAGTTTTGCAAGAATATTTTCCGCATCTTTGATCTTTCTTATGGCAGTCACATGAAAATTCTATCTCTTAAATCATAAATGATTATTGTTTTTCTGAGGGGGCATTCTATTTTTATTGCGGTTCAATTGTGGCAGGAGGCTTGCTTGATATCACATATGATACCCAAGTTACATCGTCTATTTCGTTTGTAATTCTGTTGCTTATTTTTGCCAGGATTTCATGTGGAAGTCTTGTCCAGTCCGCAGTCATGGCGTCAATTGATTCGACAACTCGAATCATGACAATATTTCCATATTTACGTTCATCACCTACGACTCCAACTGCTTTGTCATCTCCAACAGATGCATATGCTTGCCATACCTTATCGTACCAACCAGCGAGTTCTAATTCATCTTCTACGATCTTACTTGCAATCTTTGCAATTTCCAATTTTTTTTCTGTAACTTCACCGATTATTCTTACCGCAAGGCCTGGGCCCGGAAATGGATGGCGCATAAACAGTCTTTTTGGAACGCCCAAAAGTGCAGCAACTCTTCTAACCTCATCTTTGTATAATTCCCTTAGTGGCTCAAGCACATCTAGTTTGAGCCAGTCTGGTAATCCGCCTACATTATGATATGTCTTGATTACCGCTGCAGGTCCCTTTGAAACCCCACTTTCTATTACGTCTGGGTATAGAGTTCCCTGTGCCAACCATCTGAAAGGACCGTTCTTTTCCGCAAATTCAGTAAAAATTCTAACAAATTCCTCACCAATTATTTTTCTCTTTTTTTCAGGATCTGTTATTTCTTTTAACTTGTCCAAAAATTGTCTTTTCGCATTAATTGGTGTAAAGTTAACAGCAAAGTTTTCTTTGAACATTTTTTCAATTTCATGTTCTTCATTATGTCGCAAAAGTCCGTTATCTACAAAAATACATTTGAGTCTGTTTCCAATCGCTTTATGAATCAAAAGGGCAGCAACTGTTGAATCAATACCACCACTTACTCCACACAGTACATTGCCATCTATTTTTGAGATCTCATCTACAGTTTTTTCTATAAAACCCTCCATCGTCCATTCTTGTTTTGCACCGCAAATGTCTAGTACAAAATTTTTGAGAATCTTTATGCCATTTTCTGTATGTACTACTTCAGGATGGAACTGAATTCCATAGATTGATTGTTTTTTGTTTGCAATTGCAGCTGCGTGTGAGCGTTCTGTGTGGCCAATTATCTCAAAGTTCTCAGGAATATTTTCTGCCTCATCACCATGACTCATCCACGCTTGCAAAGAATTCCCTAGACCTCCAAGAAGATTAGAGTTGTTGTCTATTGTTAGTGTGGAGTGTCCATATTCTTTGTTTGCACGTTTTATCTTACCTCCAAAATTATCTACTATTAGTTGATGACCATAACAAATTCCAAGTAATGGCAGATCCATCTGAAAAATCTGTGAGTCTGGCCTTGGCGAATCTTTGTTGTAAACACTTGATGGTCCTCCAGAAAAAATGATGCCTTTTGGATTCATTTTTTTTATTGTTTCAAGCGGTATGTCAAATGGAACAAGCTCTGCGTAAACAGAGAGCTCACGTATTCTTCTACAAATCAGATGACTGTACTGTGAACCAAAATCCAAAACTACGATTTTATCCATTGTATCACTTGGAGTTTTCAATCATTTTTGAGAGTGACCATGTTGCAGTACTTATTATCTCATTTACGCGTTCCTTTTGGCGGTAGTTTTTGATTATTATTTCTCGTAACAACGAGCCATCTTTATTCACTAGACAATTGATTATGGCATCCTCAGTTAGCGTACCTCTTTCAAGTTCTGCAATGTCTTTTTTCTTCATCTCGCCAATTATCCTCTCTAGGAAAAATGACTTGAATGGATGCATATCCTCTTTCAGGTTTAGCGTATTATCCAAAACAATTGAGACCTGATCAGGAGTGATGCGAGCATTTCCAATTAAAGATCCGTCTACACTTCTTTTCAATGGAACCAAATAATCGTCTTTTTGCACTTCAGCTTTTACATCCTTCAATGAAGAAGCTTTTGTGAAGCTTTGCTCTTTGAGCATGGAATTGACAAGTGCTAGATTTTTCTCTAGCGCTTCGATTTCTTCTTTGTGTTTTTGTATGTCCAACATTAATTTCTCTTTGACTTCTAAAATATCTTTAATACGATCTTCTGAGAACTGCATGATCCAATTCAGGTAATATCGGTATTAAAACGCATTCTAGCTGCAAATGTTGTGCTCTAGTTCTCTGAAAGTGATTTTTTCGAAACCTCTGAGGGGCTTTGATAAAGTATAAAGATCTGATTTTGTTTTTGGTGCAAGCCACTCTAAAAGCATTTTTCCATATTGAAGTTTTTTTAGTTTAGTTCTCCTTTCGGATTTTTTTGTATTAGAATATGTACCTATTTTTGGCCCAAAATCCATCCCAAATAAAAATATCTTAGCTGCTTCAAAATAGCTTGCCAAAAATACACATCTATCACCATCCGTGAATCCTCCAAAATTAAGCATCTTGCCAATTTCTTTCGTCTGCGTTGTTCCAATGCAATTTTTAAAATTTTTTGCAAATTCTAGCTTTGAGATATTATCACCATGTGCATGGACTATGATTAAGCTAGTCCTGCTAATTTTTCCTAGTAAATCTAAATCTCCGTCAAGATCAGTTACTATTATCTGGGGCGTAATTCCATTTTTCATTAGTGGTGCAAGTGCAGTATCTGCACAAATTTTGATGGTATTTTTGTATTCTTTCAGAGTGGGCAATGCAGCTTTTAATGATGGGCCTGAACCTACAACAAATACCGATCTCCCAAATATCATTTTTCTTAGTTTTGGTATGGAAAATTGTTTCTGCAAAATTGAATTTAGTGTGTATGCCGCTTTCATATCTTCTGGTTTTTTGTAGCCAAATTCTTGTATGATTTTATTGTATTTTGTACTCCACCCTGAAATCATCAACTCTAAAATTAGCATGCTTTATCATAAATGATGTGAACAAACTCGGTTCAGTACGTATTGGCGGACAAAACCCAGTTAGAATAATGGGCATAGTGAACGTCAGTCCAGAATCATTTTACAAAAAATCCATTAAAAAAGGAAAACAAATCTCAGAAACCGTACAGCAAATGGAACTAGATGGTGCTGACTTTATTGATGTGGGTGGAATGTCAACTGCACCATATCTGTCAACATTAATCTCGGAAAAAGAAGAATCCAAAAGAGTAATTGATGCAATCAAACAAATCCAAAAAGTATCAAATCTTCCGATCTCTGTTGATACCTGCAGATCCTCTGTAGCAAACGCAGCATTAGAACACGGTACTGATATCATAAATGACATTTCTGGGCTAAAATATGACAAAAACATGGCGTCTGTCATAGAAAAACATCAACCTTCTCTTGTTTTGTGCGCTTATGGCAAGTCCCAAATTAGCGATGTTCTTGCACAAACTAGGTATCTGTTTGCACAAAGTCTCACCATTGCTAAAAATGCACATATCTCAAAAGACAATATAGTTTTAGATCCTGCAATTGGGTTTTTCAGAAAAACAGGCAAAGGCCAGTTTTTTACAAAAATCAAAACGGATTGGTTCAAAAGAGATCTAATAATTCTACGAAATCTATCATCTCTAAAACATGGTTTTCCAATTTTGATCTCTGTCTCAAACAAATCACTCATAGGAAAAATTCTCAACAAGGATCCACCAGATCGACTTTTTGGTTCTGTCGCTACAGAAGCAATTTCAGTTCTTAATGGAGCTGATATTGTTCGTACACATAATGTAAAAGAAACCAAAGATGCAATTTCTGTGGCGCAAAAATTATCAAAACAAATCAGGAAAGGCTTATAACAGATTCTAAATCTCCTTTAGAAGGTTTACTTGGAAATCAAAGAAGGATTAACTTTTGACGATGTTCTTCTTGTGCCAAAATACTCCAACATCACCACTAGATCACAGACAGATCTGAGAACAAAATTATCAAAAAATATCTCACTTAACATTCCACTTATTAGCGCAAACATGGATACTGTAACCGAGTCTGCTATGGCAATTGCTATGGCGCGAGAGGGAGGAATAGGGATTATTCATAGATTTTTGACAGTCGAAGAAGAGGTAGAGGAAGTACTCAAAGTAAAGCGATCAGCAAGCGTAATGATAGAAAAACCATACACTATATCTGAAGATCAGTCTACTAAAGAAGCCATCAACTACATGCATGAAAAAGGTGTTTCTGGCCTACTGGTAGTCAAGGATTCAAAGCTATCTGGAATTCTGACACACAGAGATGTGATGTTTGAATCCGAATCCGACAAACTAGTACGTGATATAATGACAAAGGATGTCATCACTGCCAAGCCTGGAATTACCATAGTAGAAGCAAAAGAAAAACTTCGCCAACATAGAATTGAAAAACTTCCACTTGTTGATGATAAGGGCATCATCAAGGGACTAGTCACAAGTAAAGACATAACACACAATGAAAACTATCCAAATGCATCAAAGGACAAAAAGGGAAGGCCGTTAGTTGGTGCGGCAGTGGGAGTAAAAGGAGACTTTATGGAAAGAGCTGAAGCATTGTTGGACGCAGACGCTGATGTAATTGTAGTAGATATTGCACATGGCCATAGTGAAAACGCAATAAACACAATTCGAAACATCAAAAAAGCATTTCCAAACTGTGAACTAATTGCAGGAAACGTAGCAACTGCCAAAGGTACAGAGGATTTGATTAAAGCAGGAGTTGATGCAGTTAAGGTAGGGGTTGGTTCAGGCTCTATCTGCATCACACGTGTGATTACTGGTTCTGGCGTTCCACAACTTACTGCAGTTTATGATTGTGCTCAAATTGGAAAAAAACATGATGTACCAATAATCTCTGATGGTGGAACAAGAACCTCGGGTGATTTAACAAAGGCACTGGCAGCTGGTGCATCAACTGTGATGGTTGGAAGCTTGTTTGGTGGCACAGACGAAAGTCCAGGATCTTTTGTAATGAAGAATGGTAAAAGATACAAAATCTATCGAGGCATGGCATCATTTTATGCAGCACTAGGAAGAAAATCGAAGGAAATAGGAAATGTCGTAGTCAACGATGATCTAAATGATTATGTTGCCGAAGGCGTAGAGGCAATGGTCCCATACAAGGGAGCAGTAACCGATATCATAAAGCAGCTATCCGGAGGAGTCCGTTCCGGTTTGAGTTATTGTGGTGCACACACAATTCCACAAATGCAACAAAATGCAGAATTTATCAAAATGTCGAGGGCAGGATTTGCTGAAAGCCAGCCTCATGACGTGGATCTAATGTAAGTTTTTTATTGTCTATCATAACATAATTTTTTGTGCTAAACAAGTTCACAATAGCAGGTATTGGAATAGGTTCGGTGATTATTGCTATTGGAGCATATGCGCTTGTTACATCAATAGGACTGCAAATTGTCACATTAGATGAAAAAATCGATGTCGCCAAATCTGCTACGTATCAATTTCTTGCACCAAAGAGCTCACACCAAAATTTCAAGGTGTCTGGAGAAAAGTTTCATGTCAAACTAGAGACTCCTGGAGACGGCATTCAAAAGGATGAGGGGTTCAAAAACGAAATTACATTTGATTGGTATCTACTACAAGAGGGAACAAACAAAATTACGATAACAAATGAAGGGCAAACAGAATTACAAGTTGTAGGTACATTCCAAAAGAATACTGACTCTATTCTATTCACGTATCATTTTATGGTGATAACTGCAGGTATAGTGATAATTGGATTTAGTGCAGCATTTAGTGTAAGAAAGCCAAAAGGCTTCTAGGGCAGTTTTGCCTTTTTGTACGAGCCAAGTATTTTAAGAAATATGCATTGCTTGCTGATTTTTTTTAGCAGTTCTGATATTTTTGATTCATTTTCATTTCCATCAAAATCAACGTAGAAATTGTATTCCCACGGTGTACTTTTGTTTGGCCTAGATTCTATCTTTGTCAGATTTATCTTGTATTCATTGAATTCTTTTAGAATGTTAAACAGAGCCCCGGCTTCGTGTTTTACTGAAAATATGATTGATGTCTTGTCGCCGTCTCGAATTCTGGTTTTTGATAAAACCAAAAAACGAGTATAGTTGTTTGTATTGTCCTCAATTCCTTCCAAAATAATTGGAACTCCATGAATCTCAGAAGCTCTCTTACTTGCAATACAACAAATGTTCTTCTTTCCCAATTTTTTTATTATTTTGACACTTCCTGCAGTGTCATAGGTTGGAATTGTATTTAGCTTATATTTTTGGATGAATTTTCTGCATTGTCCTAATGCTTGTGGATGTGAGTACACAGTATCTATGCCTTCCATACCGTCAAATCCTATCAGGCAATGTCTTACTCTGTAGTATATCTCACCTACAACTGAAAGATTAGTTGAGAGAAGTAAATCGTAACTTTCACCAACACTCCCCTCAAGAGAATTTTCAATTGGAAGTACGGAATGTTGAGTTACGTTGTTTTCAGTTGACTCTATTACTTCAAGAAATGTGGGCAGCGGAACCGTCTCAACGTCTTTGAAAAACGATATTGCTGCATCCTCACTATATGCTCCTCGTTCTCCTTGGAACGATATTTTTTGCATTTTACTCTCTTAGTTTTATAAAATCAGCCTTTTCGTAGTTGGTAGATATTTTTCTGTCTTCCATGAATCCACAATTAGGACATTTTATTCTGTCTCGTAGAGGAACCACATTTCCTGCACAAATGTTACATTTTGTAAACAAAACACCAAGTTCAGGCTCATCGATGGTGGCATGAATTGCACCATTAAGATGTGTTTCAACTTTTAGTGCAACAACATCATTCATTCTGGCAATAATTCTTTTTCTATCTGGATTTTGACATATACACTCAACACCAGATGAATTTGGTTTGCCGTTTAGATAGTGTATTGCAACTGCAATCATAGATGGAAGCATCATAGCAACAGTGCCTATCACAATATCGCCTTCTTTTGGAATGGATAGTTGTTTTCCGTTTCTAACTTGCACGATTTTGGTCTTTTTGTCCACATCCGTAATTCCAGCAGCAGACGCTCTTATGGTATCGCCATCATCAAATGTATTGGAACCCCCCTCAATTTCTTCAATAAATCCTAGCTTATCGCCAGGCATAACAAAATCAGTCATGATTACTTTTCTTACTGTTAACTAATAATTCTTTAGTGATCTAGATTTCGGACTCGCACGCTTGTATGTCTTTTAGAATGTCCCTGCCGTCGTCGTCAACTATTGATGGGGCCACAAGACAGATCTTTCCGTTTTTCCTTTTACAATAAACTTCTGACTCGTTGTTTTCCTTGTCACGAGCCCAGAAAGAATGTGTCTGAGAAAAGTTTGGACTTTGGCCACTTTTTTCGTATATTTCTTCAGCAGTCCAAACTTGATCACGCACAACTGAAGTTGTACCAAGCTTCATTCCTTTTATTGCAACAATATCGCCTTCTTCATCTTTGATTATACAGCTAACATGAATTCTAGCTTTGGGATATCGAATAAAGTTCTTTTTTGCATGTGTGAAATTGTTTTTACGCGCCATTTACATCAATTATAAGAAATGAAAATTATTTGCTGTTCTCAAGTTACTTCCTTGTCAAAAAATCTCTCAAATTCTTCAATATTAACATTATTGTGAGCATATTATTCAAAGCCAGTGCGGGATTTGTAAATAGTCATCAACGTTTTCATTTCGCAATATTTTGAGCAATGCGTTTGCCTGAGGTGTTGAGAGAACAGGTTTGTCAAACTGGTTGTCTGTTGAGATTCTTGGGCATGCAACTTGAATGAATGCATCAATTCCTTTCAAGTTACGCAATCTTTCACTGGTAATGTCTGTCAGCGCAAACAATTGCACTGTTTTTCCTTCTTTTTCTAATTCTCGCTTGAATTTGAGTACGGTAGTTTTTGAAATTTGGCCTTCCTTTAATCCTACAATTATTCCAAACGTTTTTGCTTCCACTGCTTTGTATATTGATAATGTGGCCTTTCTTTGCAACATTTGTGCAAATTCAGTGACATCTCTTACTTCGTTAAAGTAAGGATCTAACACAAACGTCTGCTTGTTTGTAGATAATGCAAGGCCTGATGCATGAAAGTTACTCTGTCCCATGAAAACATTGGCATCAACCTGATTTTTTACTTCCATGGCGGGATAAAACTCACAACCGAAAACTTGTCCGTCGTTGAGTTGACCTTTTCCCTTTCCTATTTTGACAGTAACGCCGTTGCTTTCAAGAATTGCCAGAACAGAGTCTACTTGATTTAGGTGTTGACTGTCAGTTACCAATGAAACTATTTTTCCTTTTAACATCTCTGCGCATTTTAGAGCTACACTATCAAAGCAAATATCGTCAAAAGCATTAATCATTACAACATTTTTTTCAAAATTCTGCATGTTTATTGTATGTCCTATGTTGAACAAAATTTCTGCAGCGAGAACTTTGGCCCCATTTGAGTTGAGATCACAAGTTCCCCAAGTTGTATCTGCTAGTACGTATGCTGGAATACCAAATCTATTCATGATGTTCGTGGCAGTTTCTTGCACTCTTGGTAATATGCCGTCTGGGCCATTGAGTGCAACAGAAACAGGCTTGCGCTCTTCAATTATTTGAAAAATTGTCTTTTCATCTATTATTATCATAGAACAGATAGCAAACTTTTGATTTTAATTTAAACCAAACTATGGTAAATCACAAATGTCGGATATGATCTCTATTATTTGTGAAAAATACGATTTTAAACATTGGTTTTGATGATACTGATTCACCAAAAGGAATGTGTACAACGTATCTTGCATACAAATTAGTCGATTCGCTAAAAAAAGACAATGTCAAATTTGTAGACTATCCAAAACTTATCCGATTCAATCCAAATATACCTTGGAAAACTCGTGGCAACGGAGCAGTCTCATTGAAGGTGGAAACCAAAAATCCTATAAAAATCAAAAACAAAGTAATCCGATTTGTGACAAAATTCTCTGATCTCAAAAACGGCGCAAATCCTGGGATTGTCTTCTTTGAGAATGACACTATTCCAAAAGAGCTTACAGACTTTAGCAAAAATGCCATGTGGCAATTAATAAATAGAAAACATGCAAAAAAATTCATCTCCGATAACGATCTCCAGTCTTTTCATATTGGTAATGGGCAAGGGTTGATTGGTGCTATCGGTGCGATAGGGTACCAATTCAATGATCATACGTTCGAGCTACTGAGTTACAGAAAGAGATCACAATTTGGCAAAAAAAGAAGGATTTTACCCTCCAGCGTTAGACAGATGCAGGAAAAAACACATCCTAAAACATTCAACAGCTATGACACAAAGAAACAACGCATTATTTTTGCACCACGTGGACCAGATCCAGTTTTTTTTGGTATACGAGGAGAAGACACGAGTTCTTTACTTTACGCATCAAAAATGATAAAAACAAAAGAAAAACCGTCAGGTCATCTAATCTTCAAATCCAATCAAGGAACTGGAGATCATTTACAAAACGAACTAGATGTTTATTCAATCAAACCATATTCTTCCGGAGTTGTTGTTGGCATGATATCAAAAGAACCAGTAATTGAAAAAGGCGGACACGTCAAATTTTCAATATCAAAGGATGATGTGGAACTAACTTGTTTTGTATACAAACCAACTGGGATTACAAAAGAGGCAAGCAGCCTAATCAAAGGTGATCTTATTCGTATTGGAGGCGGGATTAGAAGATCATCAATAAAACATGGCCGCGTACTAAATGTGGAATTCTTTGAAGTGTTAAAACTGCAAAAAAAAGCGATCCAGGAAAATCCGCTATGTGTGAAATGTAACAAAAAAATGAAATCGAAAGGGCGTAATCAAGGATTTGAGTGCATAAGATGTGGTAAAAAAGCGGCCAAAAAAATAATCCTTGAAATTCCAAGACAAATAACGAGACAATTATACATTCCACAGCCATCCGCACACAGGCACCTAACACGACCAAAACAGAGAATTAACATCATAAACAAAACAACAAAATTCAATAACTCAGAATCCTGGTTTTCGAATTATTCTAATTAAATTACTAGCGGGGAGTAGATTTGAACTACTGATCTGCGGGTTTCACATCAGTTGGTGATTATGAGCCCGCCGGGATGACTTTGTCCTGATGACAGTCTGACTTCCCCACCCCGCTGACTAAAATTGGGGCTAGCAGTGATATATACACTCCTCTTATTTTTGCAAATAATTAATAGGATTTTCAAAACCCTTCTAACTATGAATAACAAACTGCGAATTGTGGGAATTATAGCAGCGCTGGCTACATCTGTAATTATTCTTACATCTCCGTCACAATCTCCCCCATTACCGCCACCAGTACAATCACAAGACGAATCAATCAAAATCTTAGCGACTGGACTCGAGAGGCCTTGGGCGCTTGCTTTTTCAGAAGATCGAATTTTTGTTACGGAAAAAGGGGGCGATATCAGAATCATTCAATCTGACGTATTAATTGAGGAGCCCTTGGTTACTGTTAGAGCTGCAAAAATACATGGGGGGGGACTTCTTGGGGCTGCAACACATCCAGATTTTAAAAACAATCACTTTTTGTACGTGTACTATACTTACTCCGAAAATGAGCATCTTTGGAATAAGGTTTTACGTGTCACAGAATTAGATAACAAAATACAAGACACTATCACAATTATTGATAAAATCCCGGCATCACAATTCTATAATGGCGGTGTGCTCAAATTTGGACCTGATGGGAAACTGTATGTAGCAACTGGTTTGTCAGAGGAATTTTCACATGAATCGCAGAACATCACTTCTCTTGGAGGAAAAATACTGAGACTAAATGATGATGGAACAATACCGAATGATAATCCATTCATAAATTCACCAGTGTTGTCGTTAGGGCATCGAGACATTCAAGGCATAACATGGGACAAAAATGGTAATATGTTTGCATCAGAATCTGGGCCGACAAAAAATGATGAAATAAATCTAATCAAAGCTGGCCAAAATTATGGATGGCCAGAACAAGAGTGTGGTGGCAATGAAAAATTCACAGACTCTATCATGTGTTATGATCCAAGTATAGAACCAGGCGGAATTGTATTTTATAATGACAATAATTCAGAATATGAAAATAGGTTGATAATGGCTACACTACGAGGCTCTAATCTCTACAAACTAGAAATTAATGAAAAAGACTTGGAATCACAAAAAAGCATATTGAGTGGACTGGGAAGAATAAGAGATGTGATACAAGGACCAGATGGCTATCTTTATGTTATTACTTCAAATACTGATGGAAAGGGATTTCCTGATAAAACAGATGACAAACTACTGAGAATTTTGAAATAAATTGGACTCATCATTTTCCCGATTTTTTGAAAAAAATAAAAGTGAAAGATTAGATATTGTATCAAAATTCGCAAAACTAACACAAGAAGAAAGGAGAATCCTCGAATCATTTGGAGGTATTGAATTTGAACAAGCAGATAAAATGGTCGAAAATGCAATTGGCACATTTTCATTTCCACTCGGGGTTGCTACTAATTTTGTTGTAAATAAAAAAGAATACCTTATTCCAATGGTGATTGAAGAGCCATCTGTAATAGCTGCAGCATCAAAAGCCGCAAAAATAGCAAAAATTCATGGTGGCTTTACCATGCATAATGATGAATCATACAGCATTGGGCAAATTCAAGTAGTAAACGTGGATACGAAGGAAGCTACATCAAAAATCTTGCAACACTCTGGAGAAATATTGGATCTGGCAAATTCAAAAAGTGCCACTCTATCCAAAATCGGCAGGGGAGCAAAGGAAGTTTCTTGTAAAACAATAACAACTAACGCTGGTTCTATGTTGATAGTTGAGATTTTAATTGATGTAGGTGATGCAATGGGTGCAAATGTAACGAATACAATGTGTGAAGGGGTAGCGCCACTAATTGAAAAGATAACACGTGGAAAAGTGTTACTCAAAATCCTATCTAATTATTCAACACGACGATTAGTTAGTGGTACTGCTACATTTGATAAACAGGAACTTGGAGGAGACGATATTGTTGAAAACATTATCTTAGCATATCAATTCGCAGAAAATGATGAATATCGTGCAGTTACCCACAACAAAGGAATAATGAATGGAATAATTGCGGTTGCAAATGCTACTGGACAAGACACCAGGGCTATAGATGCAGCTGCTCATGCATATGCTACAAAAACTGGAAAATATCGCTCCCTTACACAATGGGATAAAGACAAGAATGGAAACCTTGTTGGCAGAATTGAGATGCCAATGTCAGTTGGAATAGTGGGAGGAATAATCAACGTTCATCCGATGGCAAAAATCTGTACAAAAATACTCCAAATCAAGTCTGCAAGCGAACTTGCATGTGTAATTGCAGCTGCCGGACTTGCGCAAAACTTTAGCGCAATAAGGGCCTTGGCTTCAGAAGGAATTCAAAAGGGACACATGAAGCTTCATGCCAGAAATATCGCAGCAGCTGCAGGCGCAAAACCTGATCAAATCGATGAAATCGTAGGCAAGATGACTCACGAAGGCAAAATTTCAATCAATCGAGCAAAAGAACTACTAGGAAAATAAACACCAAAAATATAGAGGCTAATGTTCTGGCTATACTATGACTGGAGTAAAATTTGCTATTCCAAAAGGAAGTCTTGAAGACGCAGTTTTTGCTCTAATGGAAAAGTCTTGGACCAAAGTTTACCGAAAAAGTCGTACATATCGAGTCACGCTAGATGATCCACAAATCACAGTAAAAATGCTAAGACCGCAAGAAATTCCCACATTTGTTTCAGATGGCCTTTACGATGTTGGAATAACAGGCAAGGACTGGATATCTGAAACAAAATCAGATGTAGAGTCCCTCTTGGATCTGGAAATTGGCAAAATCAAACTAGTCATTGCAATTCCAGATAGTTATCGATTCAAGTCGCTTGATGAAATGATTGCATCATATGCAAAACAAAAAAAGATTCTGAGAATATCTTCCGAGTATCTTACAACAGCATCTAAATTCATAAAACAACAAAAATCATACAAAAAATTCTATGGAAACAAAGACCCACAAATTGTTACTCCATGGCTACGTATTGGAGTAAACAAAAATGTCCAAATCCACTTGTCATTTGGAGCAACCGAAGCAAAACCGCCAGATGCGGTTGATGCTATAATGGACGTCACTGAAACAGGAACCACGCTAGAACAAAACCAGCTCAAAATAACCGAAGTTGTTATGGAGTCAAGTGCACACTTGATTGCAAACAAAAATGCATTACGTGATAAATCAAAACGAGAACAGATCTATGACATACTAACGGTAATGCGCGGAGCAGTTCAGGGAAGGAAATACTTGCACATTTATCTTAATGTAGAGGAAAAAAACATCCCAAAGCTGTTGTCTAGTTTACCATCACTAAAAAAACCAACAATCAGCCCACTCAGCGAAAAAGGTTGGTATGGAATAAACACAGTAATTCCAAAATCTGAATTCCACAAAATGATTCCAAAGCTTCGCAAAATTGCTCAAGGATTAGTAGTACACGAGCCACGACAAATCTTGGAGCTTGAGGAGATAAAACGTGATGAAGAAAATTGATGAAAATAGTTTCAATCAAAAAAGCATCATCTATAGCAACAAAAGTTAAGAAAAATAGCAATACAAAATCAGTTCAGACAATCGTAGATCAAGTTGCAAAAAGGGGAGATTTAGCACTTTTTGAATTTGAAAAAAAATTCAATGGCGTAAATCTAAAAAATCTTCAGGTAACAAAAAAAGAAATCTCTGAGGCCTATAAACTGGTATCAAAAAACCAAATCGATGCTATAATTGTGGCAAAAAATAGACTGAGAAAAACTGAAACGACGCTGAAAAAACAATTAAAAAAAATAAAAATAATAACTGATGGGACAACAATCACAAAATCATTTGTGCCATTGGGTAGTGTAGGGTGTTATGTTCCGGGAGGTCTTGCACGATATCCGAGTTCAGCTGTAATGTCTATCGTGCCAGCAAAACTAGCTGGAGTAAAAAACATCATCTTGGTCACACCACCAAATAGACGAGGCAGTATTGATCCACTCGTTCTGGTCGCAGCAGATATTTGTGGTGCTGATTTGATATTCAAAGTAGGTGGTGCGCACGCAATTGCAGCACTGACATATGGTACGAAATCCATTCCGCAAGTAGACAAAATTGTAGGGCCTGGCGGCTCATTTGTAACTACAGCAAAATATCTTGTATCTGATACCGTTTCAATTGACATGTTGGCAGGCCCAACAGAACTTGTAATACTTGCTGATGATTCTGCAAGTCCAACACTAGTTGCGTTAGATCTAGTTTCTCAAGCAGAGCACAGCTCTGACACTAAATGCTATCTAATCACGACATCACAAAGCTTGGCAAACAAAGTAGTATCTGAAATCACAAAACTAATTCAAGCCATAAAAAGAAAAGAAATTGTGAAATCCAGCCTACAAAAAAATGGACTTGTTGCAATAGGTAAACTCTCGGATGCAATATCATTTGCAAATAGGATTGCACCTGAACACATGCAGATTATCACAAAAAAACCAAATGACGTTGCAAAACAAATCAAAACCGCTGGGTTGGTGTTGATAGGCCAAAACACTCCATCTGCCGCAAGTGACTATTTACTTGGAACAAACCACATTCTTCCAACTAACCGATTTGGAAGATCACGAGGTTCATTATCTGTACTTGATTTTCTAAAAATAAATACAAACGTAGAATCATCAACACTAGCACTCAAAAAAATCGACAAACACCTAAAGGCTTTGACAGAGTCAGAAAATCTTCCAAATCATTACAGAGCAGTAGGGGGCAGACTATGACAAAAAAACAATTTTCAATAAAAGTAGAAGATCTATCAAAACTACAGGGATATCAAAAACCAGAATATTATGAAGGTGTACTCAAGCTTGACTCTAATGAAAATTTTGTAATCAACAAGCAACTGCAACAAGATCTTATCAACGCAGCACAAAAAAACTCTGACATCCGTGAATACCCACTGGGAAAATCTGAAAAACTAATCGAATCACTCGCAAACTATGTTAATCTACCAAAACAAATGATTGGAATTGGAAATGGCTCTGATCAAATTCTTGACATAATACTTTCAAATTTTACATCAAAGAAAACTAAGGTACTAACGTCTAACCCGACATTTGGTTTTTTTGAAGAGCGATGTAAGCTGTATCAAATTCCAACAATAAAAATACCGTTCACAAAAAACATGACGCTCAATCTTGGTGACTTCCTTTCTAAATTCAAACAAGCAGATATTCTTTATTTAGATTCTCCAAACAATCCAACTGGATTTCAATTCAAAAAGGAAGAAATTATTGAATTAATAAAAAAATTTGATGGGATTGTAATTGTGGATGAGGCTTATGGAGAATTTTCTGATTATTCTGTCAGTAGTTTAGTAAAAAAATATGAAAATCTTATTGTGGTCAGAACATTTTCAAAATCATTTGGACTCGCAGGATTAAGACTTGGATATGTTTTATCAAGCAAGAAATTCATTGATGTCTTTTCACGTGTACTTCAGTATCCATACCCATTAAACACATTGGCAATTGAGACTGCAGTTTTGGCCTTACAAAAAATAAAACAAATTTCAGATACAATTCAAATCATAAAAGATGAACGTCTACGAATAATCAAAAAGCTTCGAGAAAGTGGCGCATTTGATGTCTTTGACTCAAAGGCAAACTTTGTGCTATTTGACGCGCGCGGCGCAGATAAGAGAATCTACACTGCCCTATTGGAACAAGGAATATCGGTTCGAAAGCTGGGCAAAATTGGAAAACATGAAGGATGTTTGCGAGTAACAATAGGAACAAAAGACATGAATTCCAAATTTTTGCTTGCAATACGTGATCTTTTGAAATGACATATCAAAGCAAAGGAAGAGGAATCTTGATCAAAAAAAATACCATCAAGCTTATCAACAAAGCTGATGGGATAATTTTTGATTGCGATGGTGTTCTAGTCAATGTATCAAAGTCATACGATTTGGCAATAAGACAAACAACTGCGCTTGTACTGAAAAAATTTGCAAACATTAACTCCATTCCAATCTCATCCAAAATAATTAGTGGATTCAAGGCAACTGGTGGATTCAATGATGAGGTAGATGTCACATATGCATCCATTCTCTCCCTTATAGTCGCAGACAAACTTGATCTAGATCCGAAAACATTCATCAATACTGTAATTAATAATGCAAACAGTACAGGAATAATCTCCGTTGAAAAGTTTCTTGATACTCTAAATGTTGATCTTTCCGACATACGAAAAAAGCTAGACTATCCCGGACCACACTCTACTAATCTCTTATACAAAATCTTTGATCAAATTTTCTATGGTGCAAACCTGTACAGAAAAATCTTTCATAAACAATCTCAATTCAAAGAAAAAGGATTAATTGAAAATGATGTTGTTATTGTAACAAAAAAACTGTTGGATGTGCTGAACAAAAAATTTCAAGACAACATCGCTATTGTTACGGGACGGGGGAAAAAATCCACCAACTATTCATTAAATCAATTATTTGGTAGATTTAATGTAGATGCATCTGTCTTTCTTGAAGACAAGCCGAGAAAACTGGCCAAGCCCAATCCGAAATCGCTCATCATATCAATTAATAATTTGAATTCGACATGTTGTATCTATGTTGGTGATTCTATGGAAGATTTACTCATGGCAAAAAAAGCAAGAAATCTGGGTAAAAAAACAATTTTTTGTGGAATTTATGGTACTGCCGAAAATCCAAATTCTAAAAAGAGATTTTTTGCAAAAAACAAAGCGGACATGATACTTGAATCAATCAATCTACTTCCAAAGGCATTAAATTTGGCAGACTAAACTTTGTACTTGTGATCTCAAGAACAAGTAAAATTAAACGTGAAACAAAAGAGACATCAATTATTGTCCAAGTGAATCTTGATGGGAATGGAAAGACCTCAATTAACACCGGAATTGATTTCTTTGATCACCTAATCACATCATTTGGGAAACACGCAATGCTTGATCTTACAGTCAAAGCAAAGTCAAACGACAGAATTATGCATCACTTGATCGAAGATACAGGAATTGCAATTGGTAATGCAATTGACAAAGCACTAGGAAATAGGACAGGAATCACAAGATTTAGCTATTCTTCTGTACCAATGGATGAATCTATTGCAGAAGCATCAGTTGATCTTATCAGACGTCCGTATAGTAAAATCAATCTATCAATTAAGCGAGTACAAATAGAAGGAATGTCGAAAGAAGATATTGAACATTTTTTTTCGTCACTTGTTCAAAACCTAAACAGCTGTATTCACATAAACGTAAGATATGGAGAAAACGATCACCATAAAATCGAAGCTGCGATCAAGTCTCTAGCGGTAGCATTAAGAACAGCTGCGAACGCTGACAAAAAACAAAAAGGAATACCAAGCACAAAAGGTTCAATGTAATGAGATTAGCTATATTTGATTACGGTGCGGGAAACATATTCAGTCTAAAAATTGCACTAGAAAAACATGGTACTGATGTAGATGTTATAACAAACTTTGATAATGTCAATAATTACTCTGGATTGATATTGCCTGGTGTTGGAAACTTTGATCCAGCAATAAGAAGCATACGTGATTATTCAAGTAATTCATTTCAAGACTATGTTAAAGACAAAACCCCTGTTCTTGGGATATGTCTTGGCATGGAAATGTTCTTTGAAAAAAGTGAAGAGGGAAAAGAGAAAGGACTCGCGGTAATTGAAGGTGATGTGTTACTATTGCCAAACAAATTCAAAATTCCTCACATGGGATGGAACAATCTTAGAATTAGAAAATCAAGTCCACTCTTAGATGGAGTCAAAGATGAATCTTGGGTTTACTTTGTTCATTCGTATAGAGTGAAACCAAAAAACTATGATGTTGTAGTAGCTGACTCTGATTATGGAATAGAGGTTCCAGCAGTGATCAGTAAGGGAAATTTGTATGGGACTCAGTTTCACCCAGAAAAATCTGGCAAAGTCGGTTCGCTTATGATTAAAAACTTCTTGCGAGAGTGTAAAAAGTGAAGATAATCCCAGCAATTGATTTGATGAATGGCCAAGTAGTAAGACTGGTTCAAGGAAAACCAGAAAACAAAACTGTCTATAGTAATAACCCACAAGAAACTGCAAAAAAATGGGAAAAACAAGGAGCTGACATGCTTCACATAGTAGATCTTGATGCAACTTTACAGCGAGGCACAAATCTAGGTCTTATTCAAAAAATTATCAAGGAAATATCAATACCGATACAAATTGCAGGCGGTCTTCGAGATGAATCCATAATTAACACTGCATTAGATTTTGCAGATAGGGTGGTTCTGGGCACGCTAGCGTTTAAGGAAAAAGAACTTGTAACTAGACTCGGACAAAAATTTGGGCAAGAAAGGCTAGTGATATCTGCTGATCACAATGGTGGAAAAATTGTGATAAATGGATGGACACAAAGAACTATGATTAATTTACTTGATGCAATTCAAGATTATTCCAACAACGGATTTAGAGAATTTTTAATCACTAATATTTCAAGAGATGGCATGTTGCAGGGGCCGGATCTGCAAAATCTTGTTGCAGCATGTGCACAAAATGTAAATGTAATTGCTAGCGGTGGGATATCTGGACCATCAGATATTGCTAATGTCAAACAATGTAATGCATATGGAGTGATTTTAGGCAAGGCATTGTACGAAGGAAAAATAACAATTGAAGAGGCAAAAAAACTAGCATGACACTAACAAAGAGAATCATACCGTGTCTTGATGTGGCAAATGGTAGAGTAGTAAAAGGACTAAACTTTGAATCAATCAAAGATGCGGGAGATCCAGTTCTTTTGGCACAAAAATATGGCAACGAGGGTGCAGATGAGCTTGTATTTTTGGATATCACAGCATCACAAGAACAAAGAGAGACAATTAGGTCGTTGGTGTCAAAGGTTGCTCAAGTAATTGATATTCCATTTACCGTAGGTGGCGGTGTAAAAACGCTTCAGCATGCACGAGACATTTTGCTTTGCGGAGCAGATAAAGTTGCAATTAATACTGGCGCAGTAAAAAATCCGCAAATTTTAACCGAACTGATGGATCTTTTTGGGAGACAGTGTGTGGTTGTAGCAATAGATGTAAAAAGAAACTATAACATATCAAATGGAAAAAACATCTTCTCTGATGGCTCCAAGAGTTTCTGGTTTGAAGTTTTCATTTATGGCGGCAAAAAAGAAACTGGCATTGACGCTATAGATTGGGCAAAAAAGGCACAAACTCTGGGAGCTGGAGAAATTCTTCTAACAAGTATTGATCGAGATGGAACAAAAGATGGCTATGATTTGATACTTACAAAAGCAATCGTTAATGCTGTAAGTATACCAGTAATTGCGTCTGGCGGGTGTGGTGAGCCAAGCCACATGTTAGATGTTTTCAAAAATACAGACGTTGATGCGGCGCTTGCAGCATCAATATTTCACTATGAAACACATTCTGTGGACAGAGTGAAGGAATATCTCAAAGAGAATAACACTCATGTACGATTATAAGTAAAACTTGTTTTTTTAAAACCATGAAAAAAACCATTAATGATTTAGATTTTACGAAAGGCGATGGGTTAATTCCAGTTATTGTACAAGATATTAACACGAAACAAGTACTTACATTAGCGTATACAAACAAAGAATCTCTCTCATTAACACAAAAAACTGGAAATTCGTGGTTCTGGAGTAGATCACGAAACAAGCTTTGGATGAAAGGAGAAGAGTCTGGTAATACACAAAAGGTAAAGGAAATTCTAGTTGATTGTGATTCTGATGCTATAGTGTATCTGGTGGAACCAACAGGGCCTGCATGTCACACCGGAGAACAAGTTTGTTTTCACAATAAATTAGATTAGCAGACTTTTTCGAAGTTGCCTGCTTCTGACGGGAGAGTTTCATTTATAATTCTAAATTTTAGTGGTGTGTACTCGGTTCCCTTAAAAACAACTGTCCATTCGCCAATTAAGTCGTTGATGCTACAAATGGAACGGCCTTTTGATATTGCTGGTTTGAAATATTGATTGAATCCTGATTTTTCTCTGCCGTCAAATGGAATTGATATGTATTTAGTGGTGCCATTCGGCAATACAAATATCGCGCTTCCAACATCGTCCGGAATTAATCCTTCTACTGCCATGAAGACACTATCGCCTATTCTATATTCTACCTTGTTTATTGCAAATGGGCCAGATCTATTCCAATTTTTGAATTGATCTTCTGCCTTTGGTGTTGATACATCCACTGGACCGATAAAAATTATTATCATTATTAGAGATACAACTACAGCGCTAGTTGTTATTGTACCAATTATTTTTGCTTTCAACTTTTTCTGACTGGATCAAAAATAATGTAAAAACCTTGCGTATATTAGTATCAAATACTATAATGATTTCTCTTACTGGTCACTTAAATTTATAACCCTATAAATTAAGTGTCACTAAACTTGATATTAGGACATTTTAACTAGACAATAAACCGGTTTTCCTCATGACAAAGATATCGCTCCAATGCAGAGAATGTAAAAAAGAATACGAATCCACATTCAAGTATGTTTGTGAGGAATGTTTTGGGCCACTGGACGTTAAATACGAGTTTTCTCCAATCTCAAAGAATATCTTTTCTGGAAGAGAATACACATACTGGAGATACTTTGAGCTCCTCCCAATCCAAGACAAATCAAACATTGTAAGTATTGGTGCAGGAATGACCCCGCTGATCAAAGCAGAAAAACTAGGAAAGAAACTTGGCCTTAACAATTTATACATAAAAAACGATTCCGTCAATCCAACATTTTCATTCAAAGATAGGCCAGCAGGAATTGCAGTATCAAAAGCAAAAGAATTTGGTTTATCCGCAGTTGGTTGTGCTTCCACAGGAAATCTTGCATCTGCTACTGCGGCACATGCCGCAAAGGGTGGATTTCCATGTTACGTGTTTGCACCAAGTGACATAGAACACGCAAAAATAGCCCAAGCACTTGCATATGGTTCTAAATTCATTGCAGTTGATGGAACATATGATGACGCAAATAGAATTGCGGCACAGATAGGTGACAGCAAAGGCATTGGAATTGTCAACATAAACATGAGATCATATTATGTAGAAGGATCAAAGACACTAGCATACGAAGTTGCAGAACAGCTTGATTGGCAAGTGCCTGATAATCTTATAGTTCCAGTAGGAAGCGGCGCAATGCTTAATGCTATATGTAAAGGATTTGAAGAGCTGCAGGATATCTCACTTTTAAACAGTGTATCTAACATGCACATGATTGCAGCTCAGCCTCACGGGTGTGCACCAATAGTTGACGCATTCAAAAAAGGTTCAAGAGAAGTAATTCCAGTAGAAAATCCTGACACTATAGCAAAAAGCCTTGCAATAGGTGATCCTGGAGATGGACGTTATGTACTAAAACGACTAAAACAATACAATGGATTTGCAGAAGAATCCAACAACAAAGAAATTCTCGATGCCATCCTACTGCTTGCACGAACAGAGGGAATATTCACAGAGCCTGCAGGAGGTGTTTCTGTTGCAGTGTTGAGTAAAATGATAGAAGATGGTAAAATTGACAAAAACGATGTGACTATTTGTTATGTGACTGGAAATGGCCTAAAGACGACTGAATCCATCATGGAAGTTCTGGTAAAACCAGAAGTAATGCAAGCTGATCTGGCAAAAATCTCTGCAGTGGTGGAATAATTGGCAAACATCACATTTACCATTCCATCAGTGTTAAACAAAGGTGGGGGAGAGAAAAAACTCCAAGTTACAGCAACATCTCTCTTAGAATCTTTTAACAAGATATCCGAAAGCATGGGCGATGACTTTAAGCGAAGAGTTCTAAATGATGATGGCACTCCGCGCTCGCTGATAAACATCTACGTTAATGGAAAAAATGCACGATTTTCTGGTGGAATGAATACCGAGATCAAGGATGGTGATGAAGTCTATATCTTGCCTGCAGTAGCTGGTGGCTCCGAACTGTCCAGCAAAGACATTGATAGATATTCCAGACAAATTATGTTAGAAGAAATTGGTTATCAAGGACAACTAAGTCTTCGTTCTGCAAAAATATGTGTAGTTGGAGTTGGCGGTCTTGGAAATCCAATCACAACGCGACTCACAGCAATGGGTGTTGGCAAATTACGAATAATAGATAGAGATGTAATAGAGTTATCAAATCTTCACAGACAAACAATGTTTGACGAATCTGATGTTGGCCAAGTAAAAGTTGAGGTTGCAGCAAAGAAACTTAAAAAATTAAATCCAGACGTAGAAATAGAATCTCTTCCAATATCAATAAATGATTACACTGCACTTGACGCAATAGAAGGATGCGATGTTGTAATTGATGCATTGGATAGCGTCAATGCAAGATATGCATTAAACAAGGCATGCGTTGAAAAAAATATTCCATTTGTAACTGGCGCTGCAGTCGGCGTATCCGGCCAAGCATTTACAATTTTGCCTGGTAAAAGCGCATGCTATTCATGCATGTTTCCAGCATTAGACGAGGATTCCATGCCTACCTGCAGTATTGAGGGTGTACACCCATCGATTCTTTCCATAATTGGAGGAATAGAGGTAGCTGAAGCAGTCAAAATAATACTTGGCAAAAATCCCAGCCTTTCGGATAAAATTTTACATGTAGATCTTGAAAATCTGGACTTTGTTATGACAAAAACACTCCGAGCGGAAGAATGTTCGGTATGTGGAAATGGCAAACTCGAATCAATACCAAAACAAGAGCTCATAATTGAAGAGCTGTGTGGAAGAAACAGAGGAAAACGAACATTTTCAATTACGCCAACACAAAAGTTTGAAATTGATACTGACAAGATTACAAATCTTGCCAAGGATCTAGAATTTCGAGTAGAAAGCCAAGGCGAGTTGGGCCTTTCAATGAGAACAAATGACCTTTCCGTCAGCTTTATGAAAAGAGGCTCAGCTGTTATAGTTGGACCAAAAGATGAGGCCGACGCTGTGTTATTGTACAAAAAACTTGTTAGTAAAAAATAAGCCGCAAAAATCCGTCCATGAGATGTAAATATTACAATCTTCGATCAAAGAAATCGATCAGAAAGAAAGCGTGCCTGAAATTTATTCAAAAAATGATGAAATTGTGGATAAATTGTCCATTAGTCTTATATACTGATTTTTAAACAAAAAATCAATAACATGAACAACGAGATAGGACGTAAAATAACTAGTCTTACATTAATGACAATTATGCTAGCTGCTGGCTTCTCTGCATTTGCTCCAAGCACAATGCCAGAGGCCGCAGCAGCAAATGCTAACTTGTTCGTATCGGCTGAAAACTCTCAATTCCAAAACTACTTTGCAGGACCAATGGTCATCGAAGTAGCTGTAATTGATAGTGATATCAAAGATACTGACGAGGCAAAAGGTGAACCCGATGTTACAGTCAACGGCAAAGACCTGAGAATGGTACAAGCAGTTGATGGTAACTGGTACGCTTACTTTGCAGACAGAGCCATGGCTCAAACTGCGGACCAAACGGCCCGCGTAGGAACCGTAGGCTTTGGATTAGACTTTGGTACCTTCTGTGCAAACACAAGAGGCCAAAATGTTCTAAACATTACACTGACTGACACAAATGGATTCGCAATTCCTCTCTTCAATGCTTCAGCTAACGGTATTGGAGGTTCTCAAGGAACTAACAGTATCGTTAACTCTTCAAACCCATGTACACCTGGTATTAACACCAATAACCAAAACGTTAGTGCTGGAAACGTGGTGAGAGAGGCAAAAGAACCGACTGCAAGAGTCGGTACAACGGTCCAGCGAGGTCAAATTGGACTTAATGGTGGTGGTACAACATCAGTAAAAGATGCATGGCCATTCATCCAACTATACGAGTTCAATCCAACAGGTAATGTTGTTATACAGTACAACAAAGGTGGCGGAGTACAATCCACAACACTAAAGTTTGATACTGTAGATCAATTTGCAAAATTGGATCTTGATAGATCATCATATCCAAGAGGCGCACAAGTTCACGCAACAATTACTGATCTCCAACTAAACATTGACCCAACAGACGAAGATTCTTGGACATTTGCTGGTAACGCTACAACCAACTCCACAACCGGAGCTGTACGTACTGTTTACCAAGCATTCAATGAAAACGGTGGTCAAGCAGGTGATGGAAACGCAGGCGGTATCAAAGATGTTGCCGCAAGTCTTTCATCACTGATGTTTGAAGATAACGGATTACTAAATCTAGTTCCAGACGTACAAAACTCTGGTACAGACATTGTTCAAATTCAGGACAATGCTGATACCGTAATTACCCTGGACACTAGAGTTAGTGATGCCGCATCACAAGCTCAAACTACCGGTGGCGCAAGCACACACGGTAAGTTGACTAGATTCACATACCCACTCACATTTACCGAAAACGGTCCAAACACCGGTATTTTCGGTTCTTATGATGAGGGCGATGTATCTACACTGGAAATAACCAGCACCGCACCAAGGGGCAAATCCGCATCAATTGACTATAACGAGACTCCAAAGAGCATCGTCGTAGGATTCGGATTCGCAGCTGTTGACATTAAACCAGTTGATGCAGAATGGAACTCTGGTGAAGAGATTACAGTCTCAGTTACTGACTCTGATGCAAACAAAAACAGCAGAGCAGACGAGGACTTGGATCTAAACAACCCAGACGTATCATTGATTCCATCATTGCGAATCGGTGACCCATTCACATTAGGTGAAAATGGAACAGGATCAGCTGGCACAATAAGAGCAAAGACCTTTGAAACGTATGCAATAGCGGGTACATCTGGCTCAAACCAGACATTCCGACTTTCTACTGGTCAAAGCTTGCTCAGTGTCACTGTTGACAAGTTTAGTGACAGAGCAATTCTTACAGCAAACTCAACAACCCAGGCTAGAGGTGTTGAAGGACTTGCGTTAAGCTACGGCAAGACTGCCGATGACTTGGCAAACGTTGTCTTCAATACTACCTCTAGTGCAACAAAACGATTGCACGGATTCAACTTCTTCAACTACGATATCAGAGGATTAAACTCTACATTGGACTCTAATGATGTTGCTATACGCTTAGCGTATACAAACTCAACACTGGGTCTAATTCCTGGAGTAACTGCAACTGCAAGTAACTCATTTAGAACAATCAGTATCTCAAACAACACAGGCCCACAAGGCTTGATTAATCTTAACGACACTGCAGTCGCAACTGTCGGAAAGATTACTCGATTGGCAGATCTGACTCTAAATAGACAAATGGGTATCGTCTTCACATTAGACGCACCAGTTAACAATACTGCAGGTACAAACATCCCAGTAGTTGCTGACTTCTTCTCATTTGGCTACTTCAACGATGGATTAGTCAAGACAGACAGAGTCAACAACATGATCGTAAGAATTGAAGCAGAAGAAAACGGTGATAACACAGGAGTCTTCGATGGCGCACTTGAATTCGTAATTCTCAACCAACTCAACATCCTTGACGCTACAACATATAGTGGACTAAGCACAATTGCTGACGATCCATCATTTATTGTACATCAAGACCTAGATGATGAGGAAGCACCAAGAGTCAACTATAATGACTTGGGTGCAGACGGTGTAGTTACACAAGTGGCAGACCAAGAAGATGCTCCAACACACTCTGGTGTTGTATCGTTTAACCAGCCTACTTACAAGAAAGCAGACACAGTTGTAGTTACATTAGAAGACCAAGACCTTAACACCGACGTTGATCTTATCGATATCTACACATCAGTGAACAGCACTTCCACACGTGGAGGATCACTATTCCAAGATAGCGCTAACGACAGGGTTGGTAAGGCAGATCTTCCAACATTAACAAACGGTGACGCCCTAGGTCGACTATTAGATATCACATTTGACGATGCACAGTGGAGAAATACCAATAACGCTTGCTCGGTTTCATTAATAAGCCAAGCAATCGATAATGGATTATTCTCAACTGGTTTCACACTAATTGAAACCGGTTCAGCCACAGGCATCTTCACTGGTGACTTCCAAGTTCCAGGCAAAGTATGTGTCCTAGCATCTGGTGTACAAACCAGTCCAGCTAACACACAAGGCCTCGACATGGAAGTAAACTATGTCGACTTTAGAGACGCATCAGGACAAATTGTTGAAGTCGGAGATGGCGCAGGTATTAGAGCAAACACTGGTTCAATCAGCCTTGATAGAACCGTGTATCCAGTACCATTTGGCGACATTGAAGACTATGATGGCATCTCTGTTTCTGACACTAGCGCACCAGGACCAGACAGATCACTGTTCCCAATCCACTTAACTGGTATTGGAACAAACGGCATTGACTCAACCGGCGAAACACTAGATGACGGAATTCTGGTACTTCACGTACAAGTGAACGATCCAGATTTCGACACCTCAGCAGCCGGTGAAGACGTCATTTCCGAGAACGTTACTAGCACAAACCGAGGACCAGTCAAGATTACTGTCTCAAGAGGACAGTCTGACGTTATCCTAGGTTATGCAGGTGGCACTGTCGTAAAGAATGGTGTGATGGATGTCAATGCAGACAATACCTCTACAGGCGTATCATCAGTCAGACAACTAGGTCCAATTACAGAGACTGCACCAAATAGTGGAATCTTTGAATTTGACTTGCAAGTACTGTACACTGATGGACCCGCATCAGCAACATGTCCAACAACTGGAACAAGTGACTTTGAATCTTTACTTATCCCTGGCACAGTAGGCGCTGAAACAACTAGATTTGATACAGCATCTACACCTGGCGACTATTGTATCCTACAAGGTGATATTATCACCGTAGAATACACAGACCCAGCTGACGCATCAGGCGATGTAAATACCGTAACAGACTCAGCAACATTTGATCTCAGAAATGGTGCATTACAATCCGACAAATCTGTCTATATCATAGGATCCGACATGATTCTGACTCTAATAGAGCCAGACTTAGACCTTGATAATGACTTGGCAGAAACCTATGATCTGGATCTCATTGAATGGGATTCAGACGCAGCCACAACTACCATGGGTAGCAAAGGCGGTGCAACAAACGCTGCCGCATTTGATCCAGAACCATCTGACTTGAGAGAAACTGGTGATAGCACTGGTATATACCAGACTGTTATCGAAATTCCAGATACTCTCAGTAACGATAGACTGGAAAGAGGCGAAGAGATTGTATTAGAATACACCGACTGGGGTCCATCCGGTGCTGATTATGTTGGTCAAGAAGATGAAGACATCAACTTGACAGTATTCACATCAAACTTTGGTGCAACAGTTGAGCTTGACCAGAAAGTGTACACATGGACTGACAAAGTATACCTAACAGTAGTAGCACCTGACCAAAACTTTGATAGCAACCTAGTAGATGAAATCGGCAATACAAACTCCGATCCATTGAAAGTAGCTACCAGAGGATTCAACCTCGACAACTACAAACTTGTTGAGACAGGTACCGACACTGGCATCTTTACTGGTGAAGTAATCCTTACAGGATTCGCTGGCCATGATGCTGACGGTGACGGAACAACAGGCGATGCAAGCGGAACAACAAACTCTGCTTCTGGTCCAACAGATGGACTGCTATCTGCTGACGACGATGATGGTCTAACAGTATCCTATGAATTCTCAGAGGATGAAACTGTTGTAGGATCAGCATTGGTCAGATGGAATATTGGTGAAGTCTCATGGTTAGAAGCTAGCTACCCAGCTAGCGGAACAGGCGTAGTAAGAATCATTGATCCAGATATGAACCTAAATCCAGAATCTGTCGATAATTTCGACGCTGATGTCTGGTCA
>JBQTIZ010000051.1:0-5970 GCA_052387615.1 Candidatus Nitrosotenuis sp.
CTAATCTGTGCTGCAAACTTGGTAGCAAAAGGATTTGCAGTGGACGTTGAAAAACCACTGACCAACTCCTTGGTGTGTGACCTGTATGCAAAAAAAGACAATAAAACCACCATGATAGAAATAGAAACTGGCTTTACGCCACCAGAACATGCACTGGACACGATTGATTATTATGTTTCAAGGATTGTGAGCAAGATTGCGCGATATTCAAAGTATTGTGACGAGTTTTCCCTAGCAACCCCAGTAATCGGAATGCTTCCAATCCACAAAGTCTTCCTAAATCCACCATCGCAACGCCCACAAGATGAACTCAAAAAAATCAAATCTTTCTGTGATGGTTTTTACAAAAATCCACCAATAGAATATGACGACATTGCAAATGCCAAATTGAATTCAATTTATCTAATAAACATAGACAAAGGATTTGCAAAAGAAATCGATCCTACTGTATACTATGACCTCACTGCATCAATTTTAGAAAAAAGCGAAATTGATCTATGACGTAGTCCTAAAATATGGCTATAGCATATCTACATCAAAGATGATCTGTTCAAGCTGTGAAAAGCACAAGCATTATGAATGCATTGACTGTCAAAATGACCACAAAACTGAGCTGTGTACTTGCGATTGTCACCTAAACTCTGAAATGCACAAACACTAGTAATCTACTTTCCAATCAGAACGCAGTTTTTTGTCAATATCGTTTGCCAAAACATCCAGCTCTTGGGTTGAGCCAAAGTTCTGGTACGTTAGTTTTTCAAGCGTCTTTATCACACTTTTTGCCGCCCTGTACTGTGGAATGGATGGTTCGTTTATTTCGCCGTACAGCCCAATACCGTAAATGTCGTTTATCTTTGCATAGCCAAGTATTAGCCCATTGAATCCCGTGATGACTGATTTTGTTGGCGTCATGGAAACGTCGAGCTTTTCTAATTGTTTTGATAGCTCTTGTGATGTTGTAGTGATGTAGGCCGTTGGCTCGTCTTGCATGATTCTAGATGTGTGAAAGCCACCTACAGTATAGATGAATTTAACTGCATATTTTTTTGCCACATTGATGACATCTTGACATAATTCCTGCAGCTCTTCAGAGGTTTTTGGTTGTCCTGCACCACCTCCAAAAATTATCAAATTTTTACTATACTTGTAGTCCCATCCCTCTTTTGGAATTTCGATGTAGCCACCTCTATCTAAGACATAGGACAATTCTGTTGATTCTGCCCGTCTAAATAATGTGGTCTTTTTTGATTTGTTTAGGAAATCAATAACGATATTCCCTACGTTTCCCATGTCTTGTAGCGCTGCGATAATGAGTGGTTTTTCTACTACTGGCTCAAGACTTTGTGTAAACTTCAATGTATGGGTTCCTGGCTTTGTCGATTAAAACTTTGGCAAAGATTGATTTAATTTTAGAAAAATAATCAAAACTGCTTCTTTTTATGTAAAATTACCTTTATTGAGTATGGTTTTGCTAAATTTTCCTGCAAAATCGTTGTAAATAATGGATCCTGCAACTCAAGATTCATAAAGGAAAAAAATAACCCAACGGAGATCAACGAGGCCTATGACCAATTTCGGCACTT
Organism: Candidatus Nitrosotenuis sp.; assembly: GCA_052387615.1. Classification (GTDB taxonomy): domain Archaea; phylum Thermoproteota; class Nitrososphaeria; order Nitrososphaerales; family Nitrosopumilaceae; genus Nitrosotenuis. Next base: position 1,584 of record JBQTIZ010000051.1, read on the forward strand.
TAGAATATGTAATGGATAAATTTTCTGGCACATGGAGCTGGAAGGTAACTGGCGAACGAGCAGTTGCCATGGTATCGAGAATCATACCGCAATCTTGGTACGGTGATGGCGAGTTTGAGGCAATAGTTCCAGATGATCCAAAAAATGTTTCTCAGATAAAATGGAATATGGATAGATATCCACTGGAGATTCTCTCAAAAAACATCTGGCAAAAGAAGTTGCCACCATCAGCCAAAGTGGTCCCTAAAAAACCAAAAAAGACGGAACGACTACAACTTGCAACTCCTGGAAAACAATTCAAAGGAAACCTGCTTAACTTTCAAAGAGAAGGCCTTGACTTTTTGCTAAAATCTGCAGGAAATGCATTACTTGCAGACGAAATGGGTCTTGGTAAAACCGTTCAATCGTTGTCATATTTGGCATCTGAGAAAAACGCATTTCCGGCACTAATTGTTGCGCCACTAGTCACCCTGCAAAACTGGCAGCGAGAAATTGAAAAGTTCATGATGCGAAAAAGCAGAAATGGTCGACTAGTTGAAGATGAGGCTCCAACATCAACTATAATTCGAGTTGGAAAATCAGAAGACCTGGGGAAATATGATTTTTACATCATAAACTATGAACTGTTATTCAAACGATACAAGGACCTGGCAAAGCTAAACCTGAGAACCATAGTATGCGATGAGGTGCAAAATCTACGATCAAAGACCACTCAAAAATATCACGCAATTAGAAAACTGGCTGCGCTGGAATCTATCAAGTACAGGATTGGACTTTCTGGAACGCCAATCTATAACCGTGGCTCTGAGATTTGGCCAATAGTTGATATTTTGAGGCCTGGTCTTTTGGGAAGCTTTAGGGAATTTTGCGAATATTTCTGCTATATTAACGAAAAAGGGAAAGCCATTGTCTTAGAAAACAAACGCGAGTCTCTCCGAAACATGCTCCAAAAACACGTAATGCTACGGCGCAAAAAAAGCGATGTACTATCTGAACTCAAAGAAAAAATTCGTTACAAAGAAATCATTGACTCTGACATCAATTATTACAACAAGGAATTGGAGCGAATCTGGAAAAAACTAGAAGACGAAAGAAAAGAAGCGCAAACTGCGTTTGATGCATCAAGTGCGTATCAGAGAGCAATCCAAAGTGAAAGACAAGCTGCAGGTGCCGCGAAACTACCACATGTGATTAATTTTGTCAAAAACATTATGGAAATTGAGGAAAGCGTAGTCGTGTTTTGCCACCATAAATCAATTCACTCGCTTTTACACCAGAGTTTGGCTGAATTCAAACCTGCATCAATAATTGGTGGACAATCCGACAAACAAAGACAAGACGGCATAGATTCTTTTCAGAATGGCCAGACAAAGCTAATGATTGCAGGACTGCGAGCAGGAAACGTTGGAATCAATCTGACCCGTGCGAAATATGTGATATTTGCAGAACTTGATTGGAGTCCAGCCATTCACCTACAAGCAGAAGATCGACTGCACAGAATTGGCCAAAAAAACACTGTCTTTGCATACTATTTGATGGGAAATGGAACCCTTGATGAACACGTTGCACGAGTTTTGGTTGATAAAAGCTATGAGATTGACGCAATAATGGATAACAAGGTTGAATCATTTGAAAACAAGGAAAAAGCAGAACTCATCTTGGCACAAATACAAGACAAAGTAAAATCAATACTGAGGACGATTCCTAGTCCAGCTCAGTAGAAGTCATTCTTATTTATCCAAGAATTTTTTAATTTTTACATCATCTGTTTTGAATCTTTACAGAAATCTCGCTTAGTGATTTTTGTAATTGATTCAAAATACTATTTATAGAAATTTAGTGCGAAGTCATGCATGGACTTTTTGCTAGAAGAAGAAATGATTGATCTGCTAACATTTTGCCTTCAGAATCCTGACTCTGCCGAAATATCTCCAAAAAAAGCAAGAATTACAGAAATTGGAAAAGAACTATACGCCGATGGCGGAGTTGACGCTCTAGAAAACATGTTTTTTGCGCTCAAAAATCGAATTACAGAAGAAATAGGAAAAGACCCAACCCCACTAAAGTCATTGTGGAATGGAAACACATCTGAGTGGAATTTCTAGTGTTGAAAAAAGATAGAAAAGGCTTATGCCTTTCCAATTCTAAATATAGCTGTTGAACATGATGGACATGTTCCTTTTGTTGCAGGCTTGCCATTTTTCATTGTGACTGGCTTTGAGCCTGACATTTCTCGTTTTGCTCTGCATTTTACGCAATAGCCTATCATGATGATGTCACATGCAAAGATCTTCTATTAGCGGAAGGCTGTAAAAATTATTTAACCGAATTGTGGAGTGGTGATCTTATTTTCACTAATCAATTAGGGGGAATACTTATCAATTAAGCTCCAAATCCTTGGTTTCTCGGCTTAGTATTGTAGGTATTATGACAATTATTACACCAATTATGATGTTTATTCCAAGTGCTACTGGAATCATTTCTTTTGGAACACTTGACATTAAATACAATGCAATTAGTGGAGACCAGGAACCAAAAATCAAACCCGAATTGTATGAAAATCCTGCAGCGCTGTTTCGCAGTACGGTTGGAAATCTTTCTGAGAAAAATGCAGGGATTGGCCCTGATGCAGTAGATATGACAAATGCATATACTGCAACAAACAAAATCATCATATAGCTTTTTTCTAAAATTATTGTAGCGAGTGGAATTGACAGTATTGCCGATGCACTACAAAAAATCATGATTGCTTTTTTCCTTCCAATTTTTTGCGATAACCAACCTGTCAATATCATTCCAAGCCACGATGATGTTGTAGCGTAAATCATAACTTTTGCAGTTTCACTATTATCAAATGCACCGAATTGTTGTAAATATGTGGGTAGGATGCTAATTGAACCATGGTACATGTAGACAAGCCCTGTCATTATGGCTGCACACAAAAAAAACTCTTTTTTGTGTATGCCTAAAACAATTTTTCTAAGTGGCGAATGCTCTAGGCTCTTTTTGTTGTTTTTTTCTATCCATAACGGAGATTCGTTCATACTGAATCTAACAAACAACGCTATAAAGCCCGGAATTATTCCACTAAAAAATAAAATTCTCCAGCCCCACTCCTCAAAGGCAGGGCCAGGATAGGCGATGACGATGATCTGAAACGCAATTGATGCAAGCAAAAATCCAAACGAAAATCCGCTCTGCAAAAATCCAGAGACGAGTCCTCGCTTTTGCCTTTGCACGCTTTCTATGGTTAGAACTGCGCCACTGCCCCATTCCCCACCAGCAAAAATTCCTTGAATCAATCTTACTGTGATTAATAAAACTGGTGCAAGAACACCAAATACTGCATATGTAGGGAGTAATCCGACAGCGAATGTGGCAACTGAGAATCCTAGAATGGTAATTATCATTGATTTTTTTCTACCAAACTTGTCTCCGTAAATTCCAAAAATAACGGAGCCTAATGGCCTCATGATTAAAGTAACTATGTATGATGCAAATGTTGCAATTATACTAAATGCTGGATTCTCAGATGGGAAAAAGAGCTGTGAAATTGATGGTACCACAAGTAACATCAAAACAATATCGTATCCATCAAGTGACCAACCAAGAAATGATCCGATGGCAATTTTCTTTTGTTGAGTTGTAAGACTCACAAATCTGGATTGGTTTGGTTCTATTTAGTTGTAAAAAATCAACTGACGATAATTTTGAGCTCGTTTGGAACAGATAGAGCATTTGCGTCTTTTATGGAATCCCAGACGTACATTTGCGCAGTATACATTCCAGGTCTTGTCGGAGTCCATGATATTGCAGGAGAAAGGGATTGCTGCGGGTTTAGCGATGCTGAAATCCAAGTCAGCTTGTGCGCCATACCATTATTGTCTATAATTTGGACAATGTACGCGAATGTCTGTGTAGTTGCTTGTTTGTTGATAACCTCTGCTGATATCTGGACTTGCTGGTTGGTGTTTACATTTTGAGAAATCAGCTCACCAAAAGAGTTGACTAGGCGTGGATTTTTGATCTCTCCACGCTGTGTGCCTTCTAGTGCAAAAATTGTATCAAATGAGGAAAAAAACAAAACACACATCACAAAAATGGCAGCTAACTTGAGCACGAAACAATACAAAATTATGCAATACTAAAGAGTTTTGCCTGTGTCGGCGTAGATTCCTAAAGCTCGATTCTGTAATAATCCCAGCGCTCTGGGTCGAATTTCGTTACAAACTCTGCCTTTTCTTTTCCTTCGATTCTCTGTTGTATGACATCCCTTAATGCAAAGCTTGTCAGATAATCATAATTCATTGAATGTGCTTGCATGGTGAATAAATGCATCATCTCACTTCCTCACCGCATACCCAAATAACCCAATTTGAGCGCAATT
>JBQTIZ010000052.1:0-23060 GCA_052387615.1 Candidatus Nitrosotenuis sp.
GTATCTCAAAATCCAAAGCTGGATGTTTCAGTAAAACTATCAGACACTAAAATTCTTGCACCAATTCCAAATCCACCCAAAGTGATTTGCCTTGCGTTCAATTATGTAGATCATGCAGAAGAGCAAAACCTAACGCCACCAACAGACCCTGCAATTGTACTAATTCCCCGAACCACACTAAACGGAACAAACTCTGAGATTGTTTGCCCCAGTTTTGTAAAGCAGCTAGATTATGAGGTAGAGCTTGCCATCATAATAGGCGAGGGCTGCAAAAACATTGATGAAAAAGACGCAATGGGTGCAGTCTTTGGCTATATGGCATTCAATGATGTCTCAGCCAGGGATATTCAAGCCCAGGACAAACAGTTTGGACGCGCAAAAGGATTTGACACATTTGCGCCGTGTGGCCCCTGGATTACAACTGTAGACGAAATATCTGATCCTCAAAATCTGAAAATGACTACAAAGGTAAATGGTGTGATACGCCAAAACTCAAACACTGCCAACATGTTCATAAAAATCCCATCAATTGTGTCAAAGCTTAGCAAGGTAATGACACTTGAAAAAGGAGACATCATATCTACCGGTACACCTGCTGGAGTAATGTTAAACAAACCAGACGCCATTTTTCTAAAAGATGGCGACAAAATTGAGATGGAAATAGAAAAAATAGGAAAGCTTGAAAACACAATAAGATTTGTACAGTAGATTTTTAAGAAATATCAAAATATTATAGAACATGGGCAAGATAATTGTCGGAAAAACATCAGAGATTCCTGCAGGCAAAACACAAAAAGTATCAGTCGACGGAAGAGATATTCTAGTTGCAAACATTGATGGAAATTATTATGCATGTGATGATACTTGCACGCATGCTGGAGCTAGTCTTGCCGAAGGAACACTTGCGGGAGGCATAATCACCTGCGGATGGCACGGCGCCAAATTCAACTGCATGAATGGAAAGCTGGAAAAATTTCCAGCAAAGATCAAGGATCTCAAATCATATCGAACTGTAATAGAATCAGACAATGTTTTTGTAGAATTTTAGGGTGTAGACTTTAAAACTAGTGTCAATAATACAAAAATGAATTAGGCATGGCAGACAAAAAGGCGCAAAACCAGAAATCATTTGAATCGGCACTACAAACGCTTACTCAGGTTGCTGCAAATCCAACCACGCCAAAAAATATCAAAAAAAACCTTACCGATTTAATTGCCAGCCTAAAAGGCAGTCAGGACCCAGTTTCAGTCAGGGCCGCAAATGCAATCAGCCAGCTTGATGATGTTAGCCAAGACCCAAACGTGCCCTCATATGTACGAGTGACACTGTGGCAGGCAGTATCCACATTAGAAAGCATAAGAGATTAAATTTCTGATTAGTAAATTCATAGTGTGAAAATTGAAGAATACATTTCATCTTTGCCAACATCGATAATTTCTGGCCAAGAAGTTCAGCTGTTAGATGATTCTCTGAGAGAGATTTTTAAATTTGTGAATCTTGGAAAAGAAGATGTTTTTTATCATCTTGGTTGCGGTACTGGAAATAGTCTATCAATAGCATCAAAAGAATTTGGGGCAAAATCAGTTGGTATTGACAATGACAAAAACAAGATCACACAGGCAAAACAAGAAGAAAACCCAAAGACGACTCTCAGATGTGAAGACATTACAAATTCTGATCTATCTGATGCAACCGTGATTTTGTTTTGGTTTTCAGATGAGATTATAATTCAGAAAATGTTTGAAAAATTCACAAAGCTAAGATCTGGATGTAGGATAATTACAATTTTTGATCCACTGCCTGGAATAATACCAAACAAGGTAAACTTTCCATATCTCTTGCACAAAACACCATTTACTCCTGCAAAAAACCTCAAAGATCAGATCATGTCCATATTTGAGACAGAGTGTATTGACTTTACTACAGCATGGGAACATGCCGAAAGATACACGAAAGCAATAGGTTCACCAGATGCTGGAAATGACAGGTTTTTGACCATACTACAAACAATGATGATCTGGATTAATGCAAGAAATCTTGGGCTTTCCTGCACCGAAGAGATACCTGCGCCTGTTAAGGCCTACATTGAGATTCTGGATAATTTTTTCAACATAGAGGTAAAGCATCTAATTAAGTAGTGATGCTTTTATTTTTGTTAGAGCAAATCATAACATGAGTAAAATAAACATCAATGTTTCAGCTACTGATTATGACAAGTCAAGCAAGGAAATCACCAAGACTTTGGCAGGCCTTGAGGAGATGGTTCATGAAAAAGATGGCTTTGTGGTTACTGATTCAGAGTTTGCGTTTGGCTGGCATTTTTACGTGGTATCAGTTCGAGCAGATCTAGTCCAAAAGCTTGCAGATCAAATGGGTTCAGACTTTCAAAAGCTAAAGGGGAAAGGAAAGGAAATGAAATTTCTTTCTTGGTTGACACAAAAAATGGAAAAGACCAGCCTCCGAGTAAAGCTTGCCATAAAGGAAGAAATGGAATCAAGCAAGTACGGGATTTTTTAGGATTTAAGTAGCAGGCCCTCGAGGGGAATCGAACCCCTGTCCGGGGATCCACAGTCCCCTATACTAGCCACTGTACTACGAAGGCCGCAAAAACTCATGTTTTTAGATCAAGTATTAACCTAACTCTTGTAAATCTGCTTGAAAGTTTATTATTATCTGGGAAAAATCACTAAAATATGCAAGGTAAAGGTTGGTTTATTGCAATGGCAATAACTGTAGCCCTAGTTTGGTGGGGAGCAAATTACTTTTCCCCATGGCTCCACTAGTCAGCTAACCACTTTCTATTGTAGAAATACAGAAACATCAAAAGCGACGGCAATAACGATACTATCAGCATTATGATTAGTGTTGTATAATCACCAAGAAAAGTCCAGTTTCCAGTTTGAATTCCTCCAGGCAGGTTTACGTTCATTCCATAAAGCGCCCCAACCACAGTAGGCGGAATGGTGAGTGTGAATATGATTGTCAGTGTTGCAAGTATTTTGTTTGATTTTTCCGTGCTTAGCATAAAATCAGTGTCTTTGTAGATTTCCATTGTTTCTTTTGCTTCATCTAGTGTTTCTGCAACTTTGTCTATGTGATCAATTACATCATCAAAGTGTATCACCAGATCATCATCAGGACTTGAGAATCGTTGTGTGTTCTTTGATGTTTCTAGCACTGTTTTTCGTAGTGGATGAACTATTCTGCGAAGTATTGTGATTTCACGTCTGAGTAGTGATATTTTCTTTGGCGTTGACTTGTTTTCATCAAATACATCATCTTCTATGTCATCTAAATTCTCCACAATTCTGCGCAGAGTATGCAACAGATCATCTACCAGTATGTCAATTATTTTGTACAGCAAAAATCCAGAGGATTTGCCAAGTAATTCATTTCTGTACTGAGGATTATCTTTACAATGGGTTACCATGTCAACTAGAGGATTCAGCTCTCCATAGTGGATGGTAACTAGATAGTCCTTGCCAATGAATACCGCGAGCTGGTTGAATTTTGACATTCCACGTTTTAGTGCAGGCGGGGGAAAATGCAATATTATAAAGGAATGATCATCATAGTTGTCGATTTTCGCAAGCTGAATTTTTGAAATGGCGTCATCAAGATTTAGTGAGTTAAAATTGTACATTTGCCCAAGCTTTTCAATTTCGACTCGATCCGGATTTTGAATGTCAGTCCAAATAAACCCATTTCCCTGAATGGTCTCCAGATGGCTCTGGATTACCTCACTTGGTTGTGGGTGTCTTCTCAGGTGTGGTAATTTGGCAATGAATAGTTCTTTTTTCAATTTAGCTAAACCAATCTGAATATTAATTTAAATTTTGATTACTGTGTTGCAAACAAACTTTGAACAATTTACGTAATTTTGTGCAATATTTTGGAGATATGATTGAAAACAACCTGGCGTGGCCCCAAGCGTAGAACATGAGAGAACACCTCTCTATCCCATAACGCCTAAGCGTTCATGGCCACTATTCCGTTCTACTGAGCCACGCGCGGTTTATTTGTTAGGATTTACATCCTTCCGCATTGTTTGTTATAGGAAGTTATGATATTTAAGATTTAATTCCAAAATTTTGGTAAAACAAGTACTTATTTTCAAAATCTTATGGTAGCCGATCTAACAGAGATTTCATATTTCACAGTATGAAAGCAGTTTTGATGAGCTGTTCAGGCGAGTTTGTAGAGGACAACGATATCATACAAATCAAGTCTTCCATTCAACAACAGCTGAAGAAGGCAAAGTATGGAATTGCAGATCACTCTACAGTAGAGCTGTGTCATTGGACAAAAAAATCATTCAAAGGTGAGGAAAGCTGCTACAAACACAAGTTCTATGGAATATCAACGCACCAGTGCATGGAATTCTCACCTGCTGGGATGTATTGCGAGAACAGATGTGTCTATTGCTGGCGCCCAATGGAATTTTACGATTCATTAGAAATGAATCCAGAAAAGGTTGCAGAGCCTGAGGATATTATAACAAAATTGATGGTAGAGCGACGCGGGTTGATCATGGGCCATTACGGTGATCCAAAGTCAATTACAAAAAAGCTAGACGAGTCGCTCTTGCCAGCTCACTATGCAATTTCATTGTCTGGCGAGCCAACAATGTATCCTAAATTACCGGAGCTAATAAAATACCTAAAAACACTGCCAGCAACAAGATCAATTTTTCTTGTAACAAATGGACAAGAACCGCAAATGCTGCAAAGACTTCAAGACGAAGACGCATTACCAACCCAGATTTATCTGTCCACAAATGCCGCAGATTATGATTCCTTTATGAGAATAAACAAGCCAAGGTATGATGATTCTTGGGAGCGATGGAATAGGTCTTTGGAGTTGTTATCAGAGTTAGACACGCGAACTGTCCTTCGCATGACACTGATTCGGAATCATAACGATTCAGAGTCAATGATTCCAGCATTTGCAGAAATGATAAAAAGAGCAAATGCCCACTTTATTGAGATAAAGTCCTACATGCATATTGGCCGCTCAACTAACAGACTTGCTCGATCCGACATGCTAGAGTTTGAAGAAGTAAGCCACTTTGCAACACAATTGGCAAAACAAAACCAGATCTATTCTGTAATGAATGAGAGCATTGCATCAAGAATTGTATTATTACAAAACCAAGAGCGATTTATTGATCCGTTTATTGCCGCCTACGCACAAACCATCTAGCGAATTTTGCCAGCGCATCATATCTGTGAGATATGGTGTTTTTGTCAGAAATCTGCGCATATGTTTTGGTTTTTCCACGGGGAATGAATATTGGATCATAGCCCCACCCTTTTCCCTGAATTTTTTTTGAGATCCTACCTAATGTGATCCCCTCAAAGAGGACAGGTTTTTTCTTGTTATCGCAGTATGATATTGTAGCATGAAATTCTGCACGTCTGTCTTTTTTTGTTAATTGTATGATTCCCTGATTTCCTATAGTTTGGAAGACATATGATGAGTACGGTCCTGGAAAATTCGCAAGGGATCGTACCATTAACGCATCGTCTTCAATTATGATTGGCATTTTAAATTTTAAAAAAGCATCCAGTGCCTTTGTTTTTGCAATTTTGGACAAAGAATTGGATTGGATTTCTACAAGAGTGGATTTGATAAAACCAAGTTGTATTCCAAATGAAGATAGAATTTCTTTGGCTTCCAGATATTTATGCCGATTTGACGACACGAAATACACATTATTCCATTCGCGCATATCGTCCCCTACTTTCTATCACACCAACATGATTTAGTATCTTGTTGAATTGCTCAAGACCTACAACCGATTTGTATCCTTTAAGAAACGCGTTCCAAAGCGAATCCATCATACCAACGTGCGCACTTCCCAGTATCTCTTTGAAGAGCCTCAAATCCACCGCGTGATCTTCGGTTCTGGTGGATTTTTGTGCAAGACCAAAGTCAATTGCGTAAATTTTGTTTTGTTTTGATATGAAATTTGATGTGGTAAGATCGCCATGCACTATGCCATTTTTGTGCAATGTTGCAGTGATTTTGCCAATTTCCATGCATGCAGATTTCAGCCTGACACCAACAAGATTTCTAACCAAAACCCCGTCAATTTGCTGCATTAGTATGGTGCAATCATTTGTGTTCACTCGGTATACCAGAGGAGTTCTTATACCAAATGATTTTGCCTCAGAGAGTATGGTTGACTCTCGAATGGTTCTCTGTTTTCTAATACGGGAATCGAGCTGAGGATGCCTGTATGGTTTTTTCTTGCGTGTTTTCAAGATTGCAAAACTGCGTTCAAATTTTGTAAGATAAATGTCGCCTTCTGCGCCTTTTTTTAGGAGCTTCATTAAAGATATAACCAAATCAGATTGGATTAAAATCTAGTCATGGATGAATCTGAAAAACGACTAAAACAAGAAGACTGTAATGAAGACAATCTAGGCGCAGGAATTCTCACACTAACTAACAAGAGAGTCGCATTTGATAAGACCCGTGGCAGGATTGCAGATTTTACAAAGCGGATCGATGAGACAATTTTGGATGTACCACTAAGCGATATTGCCAAGGTTTGGAAGGAAGGACTCTTCATAAAAAAGGCCTGCATTAGAGCAAAAACCAAAGACGGTGAAAAAGACTACAAGTTTGGCGTATTTAGCACTGGAAGCTGGCAAAAAGACATCCAAAAGGCAATAGACGAATACAAGTCTCAATAATCGATTTGTACTGTATCTAATCTCCAAGATTGCCTAACAAAAGTGTCCTTGAGTGATACGCCTTTTTTTGCGGTTGCTTCTAGCAAGCCCGTCCATGCTATTTGAGAGCCGCAATCGCCAGAATATTCTAGTGGTGAGACAAAAAACTTGGCCTTTTGTCTAGCACAGATTTGTTTGAATATTTGTGATAGTCTTTTGTTTGCTGCCACCCCCCCAACTATTAGTAATTCCTTTTTTTCTGTGAATGACAACGCACGTTCTGCAGCCTCGCCAATCATTGCAAATGCAGTTTCCTGCAAGGAATAACATGCGTCTTCTTTTTTCTTGGAGATTCTTTTTGCGGCAGACATTAATCCAGAAAACGATACATCGTTTCCTTTTACTACATATGGTAGTTCAATGTATTTGTCAGATTTGAGCGCAAGCTCTTCAATCTTTTTTCCACATGGTGATGCAAATCCAAGTGAGCGCCCAAACTGATCTAATAATTGGCCTAACGTGATGTCTAGTGTTTCGCCAAATACTCTCCATTTTTTTTGTTTAAATGCTGCAAGCATTGTGTGGCCACCAGATACCAACAACACCAGCGGATCTTTTGCGCCAGTTAACATCTTTCCAAGCTCAATATGGCCTATTGCATGATTTACAGGGTAAATTGGAATCTTGTAATGTGATGAAATGGTTCTAGCTACTACTCCTGATACTCGCAAGCATGGCCCAAGGCCTGGACCTGCAGAATATGAAATGATGTCAATGTCTTTGATTGAAAGATTCGCTTGACGGACACATTCTGATAAGACTTGGGAGCTGTATTCAATGTGATGTCGTGATGCCTCACGTGGATGAATTCCCTGTCCTTCCGGTGGACGATATATTTCTCTTATATCAGATAGAATCTTGCCTTTATTGCCACGTTTTTCCACTATAGCGCAAGAAAACGTATGTGCTGTGCTTTCAATTCCTAAACAAAGCATGTTTACCCACGACTCATAGCGGATATGATTTTGATGACATCACCGTCTTTGAGGACATGATCTCCGCCAATTCTTTGCTTGGTTTTTGCATCTATTGCATGTAAGAATCCTTTTGCCAGATCCGCATGTATTGTTGCAGCCAAGTCTTTTGCAGTAGAACTAACTGGTAATAGTCTTGCATCAGGCAGTATCACACCGTCCTTGTTTGAGAGCTTGGTTTCATCCTCAACTGGATAAACCGTGATGAATTTTAACACATCAAATACTGCATAGTTGATTGCCTCTTGTACCCCGGTAGTATGAATTTTTGATAGGACGTTTTTGACTAGATCCAACGCCTGTTTTTGTTGTGAATTTATCGAGGATTCATTAGATATGACGAATGATGAATCACCTGCAACATATTTTATCAGGCCTGCCCTTGCTGCTTTGCGAAGCAGAAATTCAGATTCTGCGCTACATGTCACAACATGATTCTCTTTTTTAATTTTATTAACTATTGAGATATCTTTGCACAGATCGGCTTTGTTTGCGGCAATCAAAACAGGTTTTGTTTTTTTGCGCAATCTAGTAACAAAAAGTGTGATATCATCTTCGCTCCACTCTGTTGGTTTTTTCATACCTAGTCCTGTTTCTTTGAGAATGTCAGATACCTCGAACTCTTTTACTCCAAGGCCAGAAAATCGCCTTGTGATTCCCTCCACTAATGTTGCTGTTTTTTGAAGGATTTCTTTGAGCAATTTGTGCCACTCCCTCATCAAGATTTGTTTAAACCATTGGTTGAACTCATTTTCAACAAATTCTACATCCTCAAGCGGGTTGTGCGTTCCTGGAGGAACTGGTTGTCCTTGAATGTCAGTAGTTCCTGCTATGTCCACTACATGAATTAGAACATCTGCCTGCCTTGCATCATCTAAGAATTTGTTGCCTAGTCCTTTCCCTTCATGAGCGCCAGGCACAAGTCCTGCGACATCAATTATTTTGACAGGGACCAATCTCACTCCGTCAAGGCACATTGGGTTTTTGTGTGTAATGCCAAAGTGCTTGCATGCGCATTTTGTCTTGACATATGTAACTCCAACGTTTGGCTCTATTGTGGTAAATGGATAATTTCCAACTGCTACTGCTGTTTCTGTTGCTGCGGAGAAGAAGGTGGATTTACCTACATTTGCCTTGCCAAGCAATCCAATAAACATCAAAATGAAAAAATCACTACTTCTTATTAGTATTGCAGAAATTGTTTAATGTGGAAGAAATTCAGTCCATACATGATAGTAATAACTGGCAATCCTGGAGTCGGAAAGCATACAATATCAAAAAAATTATCTCAAAAACTCGGATTTCCAATTTTAGACCTCAACCAGATTGCCATACAAAACAAAGTCTTTCAAAAGCGTGATTCCACCCTTGATGTTAACGTAAAAAGGCTAGCAAGAATGACAAAAAAACTGATAAAAAAACACACCATAGTAGTAGGCCACCTAGCACCATATGTAGTAGAAAAATCACAGACAAATCTTGCCATTATTCTTAGAAAAAATCCATACAAGCTAATCCCAATTTATAAAAAAAGAAAATACACTCAAAAAAAAATCATTGAAAACATTGGAAGCGAAATCTTGGGCATAATTGAATATGATGCAATTGCAAGATTTGGCATGAAAAAAACGTTCCAAATCAATGCGACAAACCTATCCCCAAATGAAATAATAAGCAAGATAGGATTAATCCTAAAGCACAGATTCAAAGGAGACAAAGTGGATTGGTTAGACATGGTCGCAAACAGGGGAGATCTTGCCAAGTTTTTCCCAAACAAAAAGTGATCACATGTTTGAAATTCTAAAAACAGATCTAGCGGCAAGAATTGCAGTGCTGCAAACAAATCACGGCAAGGTAGAGACTCCTGCATTTGTTCCAGTGGTACACCCAGTAAAGCAAAGCATTCCAACTTCAAAGCTAAAGCAAATGGGTTTTGAGCTAGTAATTACGAATGCGTACATCACAATGAAGCGGTGGGGTGATGAAGCTGTGAAGCGAGGTATTCACGACATAATAAGATTTGATGGTAGTGTAATGACAGATTCTGGCGGATATCAAGTCTTAGAGTATGGACAGGTAGATGTCACACCCGAAAACATGGCAGACTTTGAGCAAAAAATAATGACTGACATTGCCATCCCACTTGACAAGCCAACAGGTTATGGCCTGCCAAAGAGAAAGGCAAGAGATTATGTAGAACACACCCTACAAGTAACAAAAAAAACCATAGACAACAAAAAAGACAGTGGTCAGATCTGGGTTGGGCCCATCCAAGGTGCAGAGCACCTGGACTTGGTAAGAAAATCAACTAGCACATTACTAAGCCAAGGATATCAGATGCTTGCCTTTGGTAGCCCAGTTGAGGTAATGGAGTCATATGAATATGGACTGCTTGCAAAAATAATTCTAGAGGCAAAAAAGCTTGTTCCAAGTTCAATACCGCTACATCTTTTTGGGGCAGGTCATCCACTTACCATCCCAATTGCCATTGCATTAGGCTATGACACATTTGATTCTGCATCCTACATGCTTTATGCAAAACATGACAGATACATCTCTGATGATAGGACAAATCATCTAACCGAGATGCAGTATTTTGCCTGCAATTGCGAAGTTTGCACAAAATACACCCCAAAGTCACTATCTGAGATACCACATGAAGAACGAATCCCCCAGATTGCCCTGCATAACCTATATTCTATAAAATCCGAAGTCGACAGAACAAAAGAGGCAATCCACGAGGGGAGACTGTGGGAATATATTGTCAAAAAAATAAAGGCGCATCCAAAACTATACGAGACGCTAGAGATATTTACCTCAAATTCCGAATTTTTGGCAAATACTACGCCAAAATTCAAGGACAGGGCCTTGTTCCTATACACCCCAGAAGATCAATTCAGGCCAGAGATAATATCATACCACAAAACAGTACGTAACTTCAAAACCGACAAAAAAGAGCTGGTAATACTCAAAGATGCGTCAGACAGGCCATTTTACCTGTCAGGCAATTACAATAAAATGAAAAAGAAATACAAGACAGACAAAGTTCAGTTTTGCCAGTTCAACCCATATCTAGGATTGATTCCATTAGAGATTTCTGACTTGTATCCAGCAGCTCATTACGTCATGTCAGAGAACAAGGCAAAGCCAGAAGAATTTTCCGAATTTGCAAAGACATGGAAGGTGTTTTTCCAAAACAACAAATTTGATAAAATCCACCTAGAGAGAAACGATTTCCTAAGACATTACAAAACGCCAAAATCAGCTAAAACAAAGTATCTAAAAAAGTAAAAAGAAAAAAAGACTAGCGCGGTCTATAGACCTGCGTCTTCTGCCCAGCCTTTTACGAAAACTCCGTTCTTGTGAAGAGGAACTGGTTGACCAGCGGTGTAGTTCATTGGTCTCATCCAAAAGATGGATTTTGTTGGACAAACTCCAATGCATGCTCCGTCGGAGATGCATCTTTCTGGATAAAAGACAAATGCTTTACCTCTCTTCCAGCCTTCTACAGGCTTTACACGAAGTACGTCTGGGCCAAGAGATGTACAGATTTCTACGCACAAGGCGCATCCAATACATCTTTGTTCGTCAACGTCTGGAAGTATTGCTATTGGCATTTATTTCACTTAATTAGATCAGTTGCTGGTAACTATTTAAACCATGATTCAAAAATGTAACAGTGTTATAGAATTTTTTGATCGGGTTAATCGGTCAACAAAATAAAAATTTTTTAAAATATAAAAAAGGTATTACAGATGGTGACGATTTATTTTCGCATTGCGTCGATTTGGCCGCTTGTCACCCAATCTAGCAATTCAGCTGCGCTTGGATTCAAGTCAGCTCTTTTGTCCATCAGATTTTTTACCCAAACCCAATTAATTTGGTTTAACAGTGGTTTGTTTCCTTCGTCGCCTGCGCGTGTTTTGTTGCGTAGGTCTGCAGGAATTGAACTCCACCATTGGTCAAAAGTTCTACCCATGAAGGTGGATCTTAGGTTTGACTAATTAAAGCTTTTGAAGATTACATTATTGGCAGAACGATCGGTGATTTTGTAACAACCTTTTAACATAGACCAAAATCCATCCCAAGCTCTTGAAAGTAAAAGTTTTGGGGGCAGGACTAGAAGTTGGCAGATCGGGCTTTTTAGTAAATTGCGAGGACACCAATTACCTTCTAGATTATGGAGTGAATTTGGGAAAAAATCTTCAAGCACCTATGCATGTAATGCCAAAGGAAGTAGATTCCATTATTGTGACTCATGCACATTTGGACCATTCAGGGTATGTCCCATTGATGTATGTGAGTGGTACTTGTCCCGTCTATGCGACAGCACCTACATTTGATCTGAGTAGGATTCTAATCGAGGACATGTTAAGACTCGAAAAAGAAGCTCACCCGTTTGGCCTCCCAGAGGTTAACAAGATGTATTCCCATACAAAAAAAATTGGATTCAAAGAAAAAATAACACGCGGAAAATCATCATTTGAGCTCCGAGATTCGGGTCATGTAGTTGGCGGTGGAACCGTACTTTTAGAATCTGAAGGCAAAAAGTTATTCTACACAGGCGATATCAACGTCAGGGGTTCCAGAATGCTTCGTGAGGCAGACTTGGATATTGGTGAAATAGACTTGCTCATAACAGAAAGCACCTATTCGCAAACGGAGCAGATGCCAAGACAAGAATCTGAAGAAAAATTTATCGAATTTGCAAATGAAGTATTAGATCAAAAGGGAACGCTCTTTGTTCCAGCGTTTTCAGTAGAACGATCGCAGGAAATTGCATGCGTTTTAAAAAATGCGAAATTCAAGCACAAAATAATCATGGACGGGATGGCACTAAGTGTAAATGAAATTCTTTTGCGATATCATGAATATTTGCGAGACTATGACGTATTCAAAGATGCCATAGAAAACACAGTGTGGGTTAGGACTCATTCTGAGCGAAAGCGGGAGCTTGCAGAACCATGTGTTGTAATATCTCCTGCAGGAATGTTAGTTGGTGGAAACGCAGTGTTTTATCTACAAGAATTAGCGCTTGATAAGAAAAACGGGATTGCGCTAGTATCATATCAAGGAGAGGGCACTCCTGGAAGAAGACTGCTTGATTCAGGCAAGATCTCAGTTCAGGGAAAAGAGAGAAAGGCAGAAGCGCAGGTACGACAATTCGAATTTTCTGGACATTCAGATAGAAACGGCTTGTTTGATCTGATAAAAAGCATTAAAGGAAATCCAAAGGTTCTGACAGTTCATGGTGATGGAAATTCTTGCACCAGATTTGCCCAGGAAATCAATGAAAAATTTGGCTTTGATGCACGTGCCCCAATGATGGGCGACATCATAACAGTTTAGAATGCAAATCAATCTAACCCACACCATCAATAGCGGCCAAGTGTTTTTGTGGGAAAAAGTTGGCACAAAATGGTATGGAATCAATGGTACAGACATATTATTAGTTGATGAGTGTGAATCCGCAAAAATCCGATCATATCAGAAACTAGACTACGATCTATTTCGGGAAAACGATGATTTCAATAAAATAATCAAAACAATATCCAAAGACAAAATAATCAAAAAGGCAGTCAGAGAATTTTCTGGTCTCAGATTATTACGACAAGACCCATTTCAGTGCTACATTTCATTTATTGTGTCATCCAATTCCAATATACAAAATATCAGGCTGACTCTGCAGAAGCTTGCAAAAAAATTTGGAAGAAAGGTGATCTTTGATAAAAAAGAATTTCACTTGTTTCCAGAACCAGAGAAACTGGCAAGTGCAACAAAGACTGAGCTTTTATCGTGTGGCCTTGGATACAGAGCTATATTCGTAAAGGAAGCAGCACTCAAAGTCAAAGAAGGGCAAATCGACTTTGATCATCTAAAAAAATCAGATTACACCACTGCAAAGAAATCGTTATTGCAAGTGTTCGGTATCGGAAACAAAGTAGCAGATTGCATCTTACTTTTTTCACTCGAAAAGCTAGAAGCATTTCCACTAGATAGATGGATTATTCGCAGTTTACAGCAATACTATCCAAAAGAATTCTCCTTTGAGGGAAAGACTTTGACTGATAAAAAATATCAACTGCTCCACGAGCAAATCGTGCAATATTTTGGCCCATATGCTGGATATTGCCAACAGTTTCTTTTCAAAATGATCAGAGAATCAAATCAGAAAAATTGGCTGTAAAAACCCTTAAAATGCCAACAACTTTTGAAGTTCTTGGGCCGGTAGCTCAGCATGGATAGAGTGCTGGACTTCTAATCCAGTGGTCAAGGGATCGAAGCCCTTCTGGCCCGCTTAATCAGTAATAGTGCGTCTACCTAAAAAATTATTTATCATCACGATTAGTTGCCATCATGAAAGATATTGAAATTACGCTCCAAGAAAAACACATCAAGCCAAATTCTGACATAGTTGGAACAATCATGATAAATTATTCTGGTAAATACGATAGCATTGTTCTAAATACGCAGATTCTTGGCTCAAATGAGCTGATGCTTTTTACCTCATATAATGGGAAAAAGATATCACAGCGCAGTTCACGTCTTTTTATTAGTAAAGATGCCATGCCCCAAAATAAAGTAGATTTTACTGCGATCATCACCTTTGAGCCAAATCAGAAACATGAAGTGAAATTCCGTGCATCAATAATTGAACAACACAAAGAGATAGAAAACGATGTTTTGTTTGCTGATTTTTCCTAGAATCTTTGCTTTGTGACTATAACTTTGCCGGTCATCCATGGGTGTGGTGAGCAATGATAGCCAACTTCGGCGTCTTGTGTAAAGAGAAATTCGTATGATTCTCCAGGCTTGACCACGCCAGTTGAGCCAAATTCTCCACTATACGAATCAACATATGCATTGTCCGGAGTTACTGTATGCGCTGTTACGTCATCATTTACCCATATTGCTCTGTTATCAACACCTAGCTGTATGTTGACTAGTTTTGGAACAAAGTTATCTTTTTGATCACTATTACCTGCACCCACTATCATTTTGACTTCTGTTTTGTCAGGAGGGTTTAGAATTGCTTCAGAGATCTTGGGTTTTGCCAAGGATTCTGGAAGATAATACATTTGATAATAGCCAATTCCAATAGATATGCCAACAATCACTGCAATTACTCCTATTCCATATGCATGGCTTGATGTTGGTTTGCTGCTCAACGATTCTGGGTGGTCGGTAAAAGTCTTATAAAGTTTGTTCAGTGTCGAAATGTTCTTAGCTTTCTGTCTTTGTTTCTTTTGGAAGTTCTTTTGGAGATCCTGGAGCTGTTACTTGTTCTAATTGTGGTTCTGCTGCCTTTGGTGCTGGCGGTGGTCTTTTTGCCTCACTTAGTGCATATCTATACACATGAAACATTCCTGCAAATACAATCAATATCAATCCAGTAAAGAACAGAGACAGATTATTCAATCCGGTAATTGCTGCATTGTATGCTGCAATGTTTAGATAGACTTGGAATGCAAGCAGACCAACTATAACCCAGTTTAGCCATTTTTGCGACAGATTGATTTCGGCTACTTTTTTTGGTCCTTTGTCTTTGTTGAGTTTTGCCTTTCTTTCTGCTTCCTGAGCCATTTTTATCATCATGTAACTAAAGCCAAATCCTAATGGTACAAGCAAAATCATTACCAAGTAGAAGAATATCGGATCAATGACCAATCTTTGCACTAGTGGTATGGTAGTGTCTGACGGAATATAGAAACCCCAGTATGTCGTGACCATTATTTGAGCAATTCCAGTAATTCCAAACGCAGTGATTAATGGTCTGTCCTTCCAAGAGAATTTCTTGTATCTGTCCAAGAATGGTACAAGCAATAATGACCCTATGAATAATCCCGGCCAGAGAACACCAGTTACAAACTTGTCGTATTGAGTTCTAAGAAATGCATACAGGCCTGTTAGATACCATTCTGGAACGGTAATTCCAGGCGGTACAGTTGGCTCAAACTTGAATCCCATGTCAATTGGAAATACTCCGCCTGTGATCAGAATTGCGCCAGAGATTGCCATTACCATAGGTACATCAAAGACCATAAACCGCGGGAAGTGGACTGCCATGAGTCCAAGCATGACTAGTGGTAAGATGAATACATGTTGGGCATAAAATCTAAGTACAAAGTCTGAAAATCCAGACCCAAACATTGCATCACGTATTGTAGGCCCAGCTATAGGTATAGAGTTGGTAAGCGATGCTGCAATACTGATTGCAAGTTCTGCACGTTCGCTAAATATGATATCATAGCCTGTGAATGCTTCAAGTATAGTTACAGTACCCAATATGATGCCAGTTACCCAGAGAATTTCGTTTCTAATTTTGTATCTTCCACTAAAGTATTGATAATACATGTGCAAAATGGCCAAAAGAACCATTGCATTTGATCCGTGATAGTGGATATTACGAATATGGAATCCAAATGGGACAACATCGTTGATTTTTTCTACGGTGTCCCATGCTCTATCAAGAACTGGCATGTAGTAAAACATGAGCAGTGCGCCAGAGACGCCTAAAATTACAAATACAATGAATGTAAGCATTCCCAAAAATCCAAATGGGCTTACAAATCGAGATGGGAATGAAAACTTTACACCGGTAAATACAGTTCTATCCAAGCCATCCCAGATCCAATACAAAAAGGCAACCGTGCCTGTGCGTCTATTTAACGAAACGGCCATATCCTACTACTCCATTGTCATTAGGTCCAAACTTTGCTGGTAAAATCCACAGGTCTCCTTTGGAATCTGCCTCCAAATCAAGCTTAGCAAGTGTGTTAGACGGGGATGCTTGCAATGATGCAGGTCCTGCAAATGCAGTTCCAGTCATTGGATTGTACATGCTTCCATGGCATGGACATTCTCCCCTTTTACGGCCCTCTTGCGGCCAGTATTTCCAAAGACACCATAAATGCAAACACACCATACTAAAGGCTCGAAACGAGCTGGCATCATTCTTACTACCGCCCAGCTCTTCTGGGAGTCTAATGAACTGCCACTTTCTAAATGCCTCCTCATCAAGTACTCTGTCCCCAGTTGACGGATAAGTGATTACTTCAGCATGATTTGCTGGAAAAGTGTTAACATTGGCTTGACCGCCGTCAGGCAATATTACTGGCACTTTTTCTAGTTTAGCACTGTCTGGATTTGGCATGAATTTTCCCCATGGGACAAATGGTGCAAAAGTAAGTGCGGTCCCTGCAGCACCCATTAGTTTAAGAAAATCTCTTCGAGATAGCGTAGCTACTTTGGTACTATCCCCTTGCGACATTCAAAGCTGCTTTTTGAAACTTTTCTTATAAACCTTGTTTCAGTATTTTGATAATTTTTGTGACTTTTTTCTAAGAACGATAAAGGCGGTAATTCCGATCGCAAATACACCTGCAATTACCAATAAAACAAAATTGTAATCAAATTTGACACTAGTCTGAGCGATATCGCCTTGGATTACCTTTGTCCGGTCTATTTCAAACAGTATGGTTTTTTGGTTTTTGTTATTTGCCTTATCAGAAGATGAGATTACAATTTGGTATGTTCCGTCGCCTAGTGAGCTAGTATCAAAATTAATCAGGGTCTTGTTTTGTATCACAATACCATTTGGAAACACCACAAAAGTTTGATTACTTGGATTTTCATCCTCGATGGCAAAGTCTAGCCGTAGAGTTTCAGAGACCAGTGTATTATTTTTGGGAGTATTGACAAAAATTTGCGGCATGGTCTTGTCTACAATAAAAGAGTAAGATCGTGTCGAAGCATTGCCCGTTTCATCTGTTGCGTCTATTTTGAGACTATGTAATCCCTCTGAGATTGAATCAATTATGATATTATCAAAAACAGTTTCCTTACCATCAAGATAATATTTCACAGAAACATCATCATCGTCAGTTATTGTTGGGATAGGAATTGAGCCATTAACAAATTGCGATATTGGAAAAGATATTTCTGGTGGTGTATCGTCCGCCGAAATTGAGGAAAATTTTGCAATTACTGTAAACGGTTCTGTTGTAGATTGGCCGCCAAATAATGTTGAATGTAAAAGCAAAGTGTACGTTCCAGTTTGATTTATTGGTGCATACAGTAAAGTTGATGTTGAATCTTTGTTTTTAACTGGATAAAACCCGCCGCCTTCACTGAATGTTGTTGTGCCAAGCCAGTCAGAGGTAGGCCAATCCAGTAATTGCCCAAACACGCCAGATGGTACGTTTGTTTGTATGATTCGTCCTTGCGGATCAATCATAAAGATAGAAAAGTTTGTGTCAGGATCTTTCCACAATATGTCAATTGATGCAGTATTAATTGTGGAATCTTTGATGTCAAAATAATATTGTCGCCAATCTCCAGCATTGTACCGGTTTGTCATATCAAATGCTCCTTTGACATAGCTATTTCCATATAGTACATCGGAATTTTTCTCACCTGAAATTATTGTGAGCTTGTCCTTTTGTTTTATTTCAGATACAACCGCAAACGATACAGGGGCATTTGCAGTGTGATTAGAACCAATAAAGCGAATGAATCCTTGGTACAGCCCAGGTTTTGCGTTGTCCGGTATGGTAATTGTTGCAGAGACTGTAGCAGAGCCATGCGGTGGAACCTCAACCGAATCACTGTCAATCCAGATATCACTCCAGTTTTCCTTTTTGTAATAGCTGGTAGATAGCACATAGTTCATTTCAGTTGAATTTTTCTTTGTATCTCCAAGCCAATACGAGTATCTTGTTGGAACTGGGTATATCCCTGCCAATGGTACATTTTCGAATTTAGAGTTCGGTTCTGAGACACGTAGTTCTTGGACTGTGCCCCAAGAACCACCCCTGTTTACCAGTGAGAGCTCACTGCTTGAGACTTGGTCGTCTTTATCTTTGTCATTCCAATCATACAAGTATAACGAGGCAATTTTAGTATCAGACGCATAGAGTTTTTCGGTTTTGTTCAAAAAATCTGAAAATGCAAAATTAAGATTCATCACCATCAGTTCAGCATCTTGCGGGATTGTAGTCTTGTTTTCATAATATGAGAGTAACGAGTTGTGTTGCTTTACATCTTCCAGTGCGATATAATCTGGCCTAAACACATTCGTCTTGTTGTATAAAACATCTTTTAGTCGTAGTTTTGTAGTAGCGTTGGCTTCAGATTTTTGAATGAGTTTTATCTTTTGAGGAACGACTTGTACTGTTATGGTATGATTGCTTGGATTTTCTATTGTGTATGCGGTTGAGCTTTTCTCACCAGAAACCAGTCTTCCTGCAAACCAGCTTGTTTGTGGATGTGTCTTGTCAGGAAGTTCGAACACATCAAATCCCGGCAATGTTGAATTTAATCTCATTGTGGGGGCGTCTAGTATTTTTTTGATATTATTATAAGTTGAATTGTTGTGTACTAGAAATACTCCATCTTTTCCATTCACAAACTGAACTGCCTTGTATGAGTTGACCAGTCCTGATCCTTGCGTAAAAGGATCATTTTGGAGATCAGTTGCAGTTGACATTAGAATATTTTTTATCATAAAAGAATCATAGTCTACGCTTTTTTCCTTTAGGCTTTGCATAAGAATTGCAGCAGAACCTGCAACAAGTGGTGCTGCCATACTGGTTCCACCAAACATTGAGAATGATTCTTGTTTAGAGTCTTTCTTTGCCTTGAGTACATTGCTTGGTACAAATCCATATGCGCCAGTGCCCATCAAGTCTGGTTTTGGATCACCGATTATGCTTGGGCCCCTGCTTGAAAAATCAACCACATCATTTGCGTGATCAGTAGTGTTTCCAAATCTCGGCTGGCCCTTGAATGCGCCATATCCAACATATACATTGTTTGTTGTGGCGCCAACTGTAATTCCAAACGGAGCTGCATTTGGAAGCCCCATTGTACCATATCCATGACCTGCATTTCCAGCACTAGAGACCATCACTACGCCCGGATATTTTGCGTCAACGGATTGCGGTGTGGATAATACATTTGCAATTAGTGATAGGATGTCAACTCCCGGGGATGTTTTCAGTGACGGAAAGTTGGATATGCCCCAACTATTTGATATAATGTCCGCTCGTGGTTTGCCAGAGAACTGCCAAGTATTGTTTTTGCCATCAAACCCAGAGGCCCACAACCACCCATAGACAGTGTCACCAAACCAGAGTGCTTTAACTGGTATGATTTTTGTTTTTGGCGCAATTCCAGCAAGTGTGTATTTTTTTGTGTTGTTGTAAATATCATATTGTTCTTTTCCTTTTGATGCAATTGATGATGCGGCACCTGTCCCATGTCCAACAAAATCAGTCATTATACCAAAAAAGTTACCCTTTGGATCCATTGAGGGCAATAGAGTTCCGTTTGTTGCTTTGAGAAATTTATCAACTGATGATTTGTTTTGCGAGATGACACCGTAAACATCAACAATTTGTGCACCTACGGTTCCGGCACTGTAATCTAGCTTGCCGTCTTTGTTGGAGTCATATACCAAAAATTCATTTCCACTACCAAGTTTGATTGGAGACTCGTCTGTGAAATCAAAATCATAGGTAGGCTTTTGTCCTTTTTTTAGATCAAACTTGGTGTAGTCTTGCCACGACGTAGTCAGATCAGGAATTATGGTATCGTAAACTCCAGGAGTTTGTGAGTCAACTACCAATACCGGAACCGCCTGAACACTTGTAAACGGGCCCTGTATTGCACCTTGGTAAATCATCCCAAAATGATAGATGCCGCTTGCAGACTTGATATAATCACGATTAGTTTTTCCAATTTTGTAATCATCAAGAATTGTACCATTAAAAATTGGTGCTGGTCCACTGGATGGAAAAAATGAATTGTAAATAGATACTTGAGTTCCTTTTCCCTTTTGTTTCAAGTTCAAAAATACACCATTTTTTGTCAGATAGACATTGGATGTGGCGTTTTTTACCAGAGATTTGTTTATTTCCTCAATGACTGGCTTTGTGGTGTTTTCCAGTACACCGTATTTGTCAATGTTTGCAATGAATGTAGCATTAGTTATGATTATTCCTTGTCCATCAGAATCAAGCATTATCGGATAATTGTTTTCATCGCGTGCTAGAGAATCTTTGAGATCAGGATTTGAAAAATCAACTCCAGTATCAACAATTGCTATTTTGATTCCATTTCCCGTGTAATTATATTTTATTTGTGCAAGCTCTGATCCGGTGTATTCCCTTATCTGATCCATTGCAGAGTATGCGATATCATTTTTTGTTGTATGAAATTCTAATGGAAAATCTTTGATTATATGATATCCTTTTGCATTGAGAATCGGAATTGACTGTTCAGGCAATACCATTACAGAGAAAAAACCATTGTTTGCGCTAACACTTGAAATCGGAATTATTTCTGGCATATCATTAATTGATCCATGCCCAAAAACCAAATATCGCTCCAAATTATGATTCCGTACTACTTCTGGTGAAACAATAACTAACTCAGAGATCTGATTGTTTGCCAATTTTGGGCTTTCTATTTCTAGCGAGGCATTGGAATACGAAAGCGTTGAAAATAGTAAAAGTGCAGATAAAATTATCGAGACTAGTTTCATATGAAAAAATACTCCATGTCAGTATATTATCTTCGTCTTGCAAGGATAACAATCTGCAATGCAACGATTATTGCAATTGATGCAACAATTGGAAACAGCAAAGAGTTTAGCTGAGTCGTTGCAGTTTCCATGTTTTTTACTGAATCCGAAATTGAGGTAACACTATTGTCAATATTTTGGCTTGCGGAGTTTAGTGAGGAACCAAATCCCTCAATTTCTGATTTTAGATTGTCTAGCTCAGATGAGGTGTCCTCAAGAACAGAATCCAGCTCTATGATTTGCTTTGATATTCCTCCAAGGTCCTGCTTTAGCACAACTGTTGCTGCAGAACCATGTGATATCGTACCTTGTGAGAAGGCAACTACATGAAAGACGTGTGTTCCTTCTTGTGTTGGTGTGAATTCGGCAAAGTATAATCCTTGGTGCAGTGTTTTGAAGGAATTCGAGAGATTGACTACTTGCCCATCCGGCAAGTGAACATGTGATGTGCCAAGCAGCTTGTCTGGATTTCCACCAACTAGCAGACCATCACTTGTGACTTGGGTAAATATTCTAAATGGGTGGTCAACTGCGGCAGTTTCTGGAGCAAAGACCAGCGTTGTGACAGTTCTTGAAATTGGAATTTTTTCAATCTCAGTAGTTGGTGAGAATTTGATTTCTATTTTTTGCGCAAAGCCGTTTTGTTGTGTGCTTATTGCCTCAACAGTGTATGTTCCATATGGAGTAGTTGTGGATGCTTCCGGCCATACAAACAATTCAGTCTGAAATTGGCCGTCTTTATCAGTAGTAATTTGTGTAAACGTGATTACATTTTCGTCAGGGCCTGAAAATCTAAGAACAATATCTTCTTCTGGAAGCGCCTTTCCATATACAAAAAGAGGCTTGTTTGGAGAGTAGATTTGACTATCAGTGAAAAAGTTCAATTGTTCTGCAAATACAAGTGGAATACTAAGAGAAGATATTAGGCAAAACAACAACAATAGTTTCATTTGTCTAGTATTGAAAAGATCTGCTAGATATTGCTTATGATAGCATCCGCTAGGTTTTGCTTGAATAAAAAAAAGAAAAAAGGGATAGTTTTATTTTCGTCTTAGCTGACAGTTATGTCTACTGATACAGGTGGGCTCAACGCTGTTGGGTTGTCAACACTTTCCCAGACAAACACTGTTGCAGTGTATGTTCCGGGTGCTGCTGCAATCCAGGACAATGCTGGGCTGAAAGATTGACCTGCTGATAGTGAACCTGTGATCCATGCTAGTGAGACTGTAACGCCATTTTCATCCTGAACTTGTACCAAGTATGCAAATGGTTGCTCTCTGTCCTGGCCGTTGGTCAAATCGGCTGTGATTTGTACCTGTTGGTCTACGGACACCTCATCTAAGGTGTTGCCGAAGGCGTCAACTACTCTTGCGTTAGAAGCTGGTGCTCTCTCAAGAGGTGGTACTACAGTTCCGATAAACGCGGTGCCAGTAATGTCGAGTTCATCTGCGGTGGTATATGGATCAGGTAGCGTATTGTCTTGGTATTCTGCAGTGACAGTGTCACCTTCTGCGACTCTGAGTCTGTGACCGGATGATTCGTCAGTAGTTGTGAAGAACACAGTACCTTCGAAGATTCCAGTTGCCTCATTAGTCTCAGTTACAGTCAAGTCAATACCGCCTGCGTCTGAATCTGACCAGACATCAGCGTCGAAATTATCGACAGATTCTGGATTTAGGTTCATATCTGGATCAATGATTCTTACTACGCCTGTTCCGCTAGCTGGGTAGCTAGCTTCTAACCATGAGACTTCACCAATA
>JBQTIZ010000053.1:0-25903 GCA_052387615.1 Candidatus Nitrosotenuis sp.
ACATCATATCTTGTTTTCTTTTTCTCTGTTTTTGGAAACTCTTTCTCAATCATTACGGTAGATCCGCCATCTGATGCCATCATGTCTGTGTCTAGTTGTTTGAATAATTTAAGTCAACCAGTCATCAATTATTTTTTGATGTTTTGTGCAGAGTTTGCCAAACTCTAATTGGGAATACAAAAGATCATGCTGCCAATGTGCATTGTTTAATCTGCAATCTAAAAGTTTACAGAATGGGTTGCCTGTGATGTGATAGAATATTGCTTGCAGTACATACCCTTGGATGACTGTTCCTAATCTTGGATCATGATATTCTAGATACTGCCCTTTGTATTTCTCTCTGATGGAATCAATGTTCAGGCCCATACCATAGTTTGCCATCATCTCCAAGTAATATTCACGGGGCTTGGCAGGGGCTTCAATTATTCCAGTAGTGGATACAATTGATGGATTTGCACCAATCAATGCTCTACCGTGATATCTGAAATCAGAATTATCAAATGTGCACATAAGCTTGTTTGTAAAAATCAGATGAAAATTATCAAGATCGGACTCATCTTTTGGAATCAGAGACGTAACAACTTTGTGAAATTCAAATCCATCATACATTATAATATTTTCAGTCTTTGCTGAATTCTCAAATGATTCCAATTCAAATTGTATTTCTTCTTGTGTTGGTTCGTGTTTTTGAAATTCTTGTCTATAGTTGAAGATGCGAGTGGCAGCAAGCAACTCTGCAATTTCTCTACTAGATTCTAAAAAAATATTTTTTCTTTTCTGTACTGGTGTGTGAAATGTTTTTTCTAAAAAATCAGCTAACTTGTCTAGTTTAATTTCTGGGATGGATGGTTCATCGTAGAGAAATATTTTAGAAAACTTCACGATTTAGGTTCGATTTAGTTCTTTTAACTTTTGAGCAGTAATCTCCGCAGCGCGTTTTCCTGAAAATAACATTGAGCCAAAGGTTGGACCCATTCTTGGCAGTCCATGCGTCTCTGTAACTGACATACCGGCAATAACTAGTCCTGGATAGATTTCACCAGTGGATTCAACCACTTTATCTTCGCCTTCTTCTACCCACATTGGATTCATTCCCTTCCAATCTACAAGCTTTCCGTCAACCAGTCCTTTCACTGCCACAGAATCATGACCTGATGCATCAATTACCATTTTTGCTTCTAGCGCAACTGGATCTACACATGTGATGTTTCTTGGTAATGCAGAGACTGGCATCCAGTTTACGACGAGACCTGACACCCGACCGTATTTCAGGATTAGGTCATCAAACTTTGTTAAATTCAAAAATTTTACACCTGCATCGCAGGTGGCCGCAATTAGTTTTGATACTGCGTGTGGTCCTGCGGTGATGTATAGCCCCTCACTTGCTTGCTTGTATGGAATTCCGAGCTCATCCCAGATTTTCTGTGCTGGTGCTCGTACAGTTACTGGGTTCATCATATATCCACCAAGCCAGTAACCACCACCAAGATAGTTATTCTGCTCTATGATCAAAACCTTGTAACCCATTAACGATAATTCTCGTCCGGCAGTAAGACCAGCAGGGCCTGCACCAATAATTATGACATCCGATGTAATTCTTTCTTTAAAGACTGCAAAGAATTCGTCTGCAATTGCAGCTGTGATTTTTGCTTCACTGACATCTGCAAACATTTTTGTTTTTTCTTTTGTTTGAGCGCTTTGCACAAAGTTAGCTAAAATTAAAAGGCATTAATAGTTATTGTCAAATACGCACAATGTTCTTACATTAGGTGACACTAACACAAGCCGGAAAATATTGCCAATGTTTTTGTTATGTCGGCAAATTCTAATTTTTATCAAAAATTTATATCCAATTTTAAGGGAAGTTAGTTGAATTTGAGTACTATAACAAATCCAAAGGAAGGCCGTAAACCCAAGGTAAATTGGGCACGAATAGAAGAGGCCGATCACTTTGCAAATACAGTAAAGCAGTTTCGACAAGGCAAGATAGACTCTGATCTATTTCGTCGATTTAGACTTCAACATGGTGCATATGGTACTAGAATGACTGATGATTATGCAATGGTGCGAGTGAAGCTACCTGCAGGAGAAGTTTATCCACACCAATTAGAAAGACTTGCAACATTGTCCGAACAATATTCTATTGGCAGTGCACACGTTTCTACTCGACAAAATGTACAGCTTCATTGGGTCATACTGGAAGATGTCTCTGAAATCATGCGAAGCTTGGCCGAAGTAGGCTTGACATCAAGAGAAGCATGTGGAAATGCAGTCAGAAATGTAATGTGCAGCCCACTTGCTGGCGTATGTAGTGCAGAGGAATTTGATGTTACTCCATATGCAGTAGCTACTGCTAAGTTTTTCTTGCGAAATCCATTAAACCAATCCCTCCCAAGAAAATTTAAGTTCAATTTCACTTGCTGTGAAAAACACGGAATGGCAAGAATGGTGGACGTAGGACTGATCCCACAAATTAAAACGATTAATGGCAAGCAGCAAAGAGGATTCAAAGTGTTTCTGGGTGGTGGTCTTGGTAACAAGTCGTTTGTTGGACACCAGCTTGAAGACTGGACGCCAGAAGAAGACTTGTTGTATACATCAATTGCAACACTTAGAATTTTTGATAGACTAGGAGACAGAAAGAACATGGCTCGCAACAGAATGCGATATTTAGTTGATGAAATGGGTTGGGAGAAATTCCAGAATTTGATTCTAAAAGAGCGCGCACTAGTTAAAATGACACAATCTACAATTGTCAAACTCGCAGTTGATCAAAACTCGCAAAAAATAGAACCACATGTACGAATTTTGGGATTTGATGGCAAGTCCGTCCAAGATGGTTTTTCGCGATGGCACAAAGGCAACACTTTTCCACAAAAACAGGTTGGCTACTATTCAGTATCGATAACCCTTGAGGCTGGCGACATAACTGCAAGCCAGCTTCGAGCAATTGCTGACATTTCACGTGAGTTTTCGGCAGAAGGCTACGCCAGAACTGGCTTTGTACAAGATATTTATCTAAGATGGGTTTCCGAGTCTGATTTAGTTAGACTGTACTCTAAATTATTAGAGGTTGGTCTTGCAAATCCTGGCTCTCTCACCATGATACACCCAATTGGATGCTCTGGAACAACATCGTGTAATCTGGCACTAACAAACTCACATAGACTAGCAAAGGAAATACAAAGAAAATTCATCGATTTAAAATTGGATGAAGATGAAGACTTGCGAGAGGCTTCTATCAAAATTAGCGGATGTCCGAACTCTTGCGGTCAGCATGAAATTGCAACACTTGGATTCTTTGGTGGGGGGGGACGAGCAGGTAAAGACATGTATCCTGTGTATCAAATGTCGCTCGGTGGAAGATCTGATGGTGATACCATGCTTGGCCTAACCTTATTGAGAATTCCAGCAAAGCGAGTAATCCCAGCAACACTGAAGCTAATTGAGATATTCAAGGCAAACAAAAAGCAAGGGGAAGACTTCAAGTCTTGGATTCACAAAATTGTAACTGGTCATGCAGATTCAGCAGTAAAGTCAATGGATGATATAAAAAAAATCCTCTTGCCGTTCACTGAAGTACCGTCAATTGAGGTAGACAAAGATTTCTATGCTGATTATGGAAGCGATTCTCACTACCACGCAAGAACTGGCAAGGGAGAATGCGCAGCTTGAGTAAATCTACTATAGGTGCTGATAATTTACGTGGTCAAATCCGCGATAACAGCGTTCGAGTAATTGATGTACGACGAGCAGAAGACTACAGAAAAGATCACATTCCAAAATCCGTAAACCTACCGCTTGCAGAATTATTGGCAGATGACTCTCCAGAAAAGGTACTAAAAATTGCACAGAACCTAGGAATTGATGATCAAACCCCTGTTGTCATATATGATGATACTTTTGGTGCACTGGCATCACGTGTAGCATGGACTTTGCAATACCTTGGACACTCTGATGTCTCACTACTTGATATGACATATTCTCAATGGAAGGGATTAGGGCTTGAAACAGATAGCATCGAAACCATGGCGTCTCAAAAGACGCATTCTGTAAAACTACGACCGGAGATTATGGCAACTGCCGATTATTTAGAAAAAGTAAAGGAAGACAAAAATATCATAGTAATTGATAACCGTGAACGATTAAACTATTTGGAACAACATATACCAGGCGCAATCAACATTCCATACCGCACATTAGCATCAGAGGATAAAATTCTAAGACCAAAAGATGACTTAAGACGACTACTCAAAAACAGAAACATCTCAGAAGATTCTGAAATAATAACATACTGCGGAAGTGTTGGAACACTTTCCGGTTTAGCATACTATGCATTAAAGTCAGCCGATTATCCAAACGTAAAGCTATATGTACGCTCTTTCAAAGAATGGAAGGGCCTCAACAAACCAATAGCGAAGCAAGAAAATGCAAACTATTGGGACTTGTCTGCAGAATAATTATACTTGGCCGCGCAATTTTTTGGTAATTATTGCTTCCAAGTTATCAAATAATGCAAGAATTTTCTCCTTATTCTCTTTGAGATAATCTAATCCACTGTCATCTAGTCTTACTTTAAGCAGTCTTACCTCTCTATGTTCTTCTAAGAATTGTTCAATCATCATTCCACCAAGCTTGTCTACATCGATAAACGAATCAAAATTTTTGATAATTTTTCCAATGTTCTCTTCTTCAATTGCGATTTTGGTATTTTGAATTGCTTCGTTGATTCCTTTGAGCGATTTAATTGTACTTGGTAGTTTTTTACTAGTGCCAATTAGACTTCGTTTTTCAATACCAACCTTGTCAGCAAGCTCTGGCTCAATATCATACGTATCAATTTTATTGAGGCCTTGTCGTTTTTCATTTCTAACTATCAATCCTTTCTCAAGAAGTTTTTTGAGCGAGTCTTCAACTTCAGCTTTGCTGATAAACGTAGTCCATACAATTGCGCCAATTGTATGATATCCCTGTCTGATGGATTCAAACACTACAAGCTCTACAATTCTTCTAAAACCTTCTTCGATCTTAACATTAACAAAGTCCTTATCTCTCACTGCGCGTTTTGCGTTTTTGACATCTATCTCAATTGAGCGCTTTAACGATTCCAATGAATCTGGAACTTCGTTTAGCAATGAAAGATAGCATGCCTTGTTGTACCATGCCATGCCAAAGGTTGGATCTGACTCGATTGATTTTTCTACAGAATCCAAAGCTTTTACATAGTTTTTTTGTTGATAATGAACCAAACTTTTGAGATTCCACGCCTCAGAGTTTGCAACATCAATTTCTAAAACACGATCGTACGCTTGTAGCGCTCCTGCAAAATCATCCAGGTGGAATTTAGAATATCCTAATTTAAGAAAGGCGTCAATATTGGAAGAATCCAGTCTGACTATCTGCTCAAATATCTTAACTGCGTCTTCGAGACGTTCATCCGCCATTAGGTGGACGCCTTTTTTGAATAGTCTGTTTTGTTGATAATCCGCCTTTACTAGGCTTGTTTCTTTACCGTCTACTGGCTTTGGCAGGTTTTTCTCTTCGGCTTCCTCCAAGTTCTTTTTCATTTAGCTGTTTTTGTATCTAGTTTGAATAAATACCATCCTCTGATCATTTGCAAGCAAAAAACTAGACAAAACATAGAAAATACAAAAATACTTGCAGATTACAACCTGTTTGATGTCTACTGAGGCTAAACGAATTGAGGTTTCTGGAACTGCGCCATTTAAGCAATCGGGCGTATATGAGGTTCAAGTCTCAATTTGTGACGGTAGACCAACTACCGAGGAGATTGTATCAAAACGGTTTTCATCTCTCTGGCAAGAACACTTTCACTTGCATGTAAAGGACAGCAAGTTTACCCAAACACTTGGTAGCGATTCAAATCCTATCCCTGACTCAGTTTTTAGCTTGTCCTCAATTTGGATTATAGTCAGCGATCAATTCTCCTCATTACACACAATTTTTGAAGTTCAAATTAGTACGTCTGCAGAAACCCTTTCTGAACCAACTGATGCGCCAGAATCCGCACCAAAACGAAAACGAGAACCAACAATTTCTTCAGTGTCCAGTGAAGATAGACCTTCTAGAAGTGAACGTGGTGTAAGAGGTCCACTTGGGCCACAAGGTGAACGCGGTCCACCAGGTCCACCCGGGCCTCGAGGTTTTACAGGAGACAAAGGACCAATGGGTCCTTCTGGGCCACCAGGTGAACGTGGCGATAAAGGCCCAACAGGCCAGCCCGGAGATAAGGGAGACCGCGGGCCAAGTGGACCATCTGGCGACAAAGGAGAAAAAGGCGACAAAGGACTTACTGGCGATAAAGGTGATAAAGGTGATAAAGGCGATAAAGGCCCACCTGGGCCATCTGGTGACAAAGGCGACAAAGGTCCAACAGGCCCACCAGGAGACAAAGGTGTAACCGGCCCACCAGGACCACAAGGTGAGAAAGGCCCGACTGGAATTGGTGGAATTATTGGTGATAAAGGGGTACTTGGCCCCGCAGGACCAGTTGGCGACAAAGGCCCAACAGGTCCTAATGGCCCACCAGGAGACAAGGGAATTCAAGGTCCAATCGGTGAACGAGGCCCACGAGGTCCGCAAGGCCCTGCTGGCGATAATGGACCACTCGGCCCACCTGGGGCCCCTGGCGACAAAGGTCAAAAAGGATTACAAGGTGATATTGGCGATAAAGGCCCACAAGGACCACAAGGCCCTGCGGGAGAAAAAGGATTAACTGGTGTTCCTGGACCACAAGGTGAACGAGGCCCACGAGGTACACAAGGCCCTGCGGGAGAAAAAGGATTAACCGGTCCAACTGGGTCGCCCGGAGACAAGGGACCATCTGGCCCACAAGGCCCACAAGGTGAGCCAGGTCCTCAAGGATTACCTGGCGAAAAAGGCCCACAAGGCCCACAAGGAATTCAAGGCCCACAAGGTGAGCGCGGACCTGCAGGTCCACACGGCCCTGCTGGCGAAAAAGGACCGCTTGGCCCACAAGGCCCATCCGGAGACAAGGGACCACGAGGTCCACCAGGTCCACCAGGTCCACCAGGAGCTACAGGCATGTCTGATGAACAAAAAGCATTATTCAAAGAATTACTTGATGTTCTTACTGCAAAAAACATTCTCTCAACTGAAGAGCAGATAAAATTAATGAGCTATCTCTACTAATTCTATCTGGAGACAAAAATGAGCGAATCAAAAAATAAAATCGATTTCAAAATGCTTGACTATGAGAGAGTGGGTGACGATTTTGTCGCATTCAAACTAGAGGATGGCGCACTAGTCAAAGTCAAAGTTGATCTAGATCGCGTAGGTATTGCAACTAATCACAGAAATCCTGACGGCACACCACATTATGCAATCAATACATCTGTGAAAATTTCTATCATTCCAA
The DNA here is from genome assembly GCA_052387615.1 of Candidatus Nitrosotenuis sp. GTDB lineage: Archaea > Thermoproteota > Nitrososphaeria > Nitrososphaerales > Nitrosopumilaceae > Nitrosotenuis. Next base: position 7,400 of record JBQTIZ010000053.1, read on the forward strand.
ATGACAGGAAGTTTTCGGTTGAGAAAAATCTCAAAGACAAACAATCGTCGCCACCACCAAGTCAAATGTTTAGTTAGAAATTAAACTAGAAAAAGTAAATTTGCGTCAATCCTTGGATTGACGCGGTACGACTTTTTATCGTCGTCGCTTTTTTGCTGGAGCCTTTCGCTTTGCTGCCTTGCGTTTTGGAGCTGCCTTTTTTCTTGAAGCTGCTTTTCGCTTTGGAGCTTTACGTTTAGCTGCTGCTTTACGTTTAGTAGCCATTACAAAAAGTGCTGTCTGCTTGTTTTTCTATAGTAATACTAAACAAAATTACACCAACTGATTACATAATGTACACGATTTTTTTTGCAAAAAAAAATTTCTGATCGCAAAAATTTCAATAAACACTTTCAGCTGACGGTCTTTTTCCTTGCAACCAACTTGTATGATTACAAATTGCACATTTGTATTGTCTTCTACGCTTGTAAGTTGCATTAATTGCAATGAATACAACTTGTTGTTTTGTTTTGCTCATGCAATATCTACACCAACGGTTCTCTATTTCTTGATCCATGTTTTTGTCAAATTTCTTATCGAGTTTTGATAATTGTTAAAACATCTTCATCTTGTAACACATGTTGTAATCCAACTCGCTGTCCTCCAAACTTGACACTTTTTCCCCAAACCAAACCATAGCGGAATTCTTTTTTCATGTTGCGGTGTAACTTGTTGCAGACATCTTCAACTGTAGAGTTTCTTCTAATGATTAACGGTTCTTTGAAATCTGTCTCACCACCTTTTGGCCTCATGTATAATCGGATAAAATCTAACTTTTTGTAGATTTTTTCTTTGACTAGTTCTATGTTTAGGCCAGAGTCTGCAGAAATTGGAATGACCTCAGATTTTACTTTGGTTCTAACCTCTTTAACAAATTTTGGGTCAACTAGATCTATTTTGTTTAGAATAGTAAGGGATTCGGCGTAGTTTTTATCTCCAGTTAAATGATCAACTAGCTGTTCAGAGGTAATATCTTCACGTATTACTACTCGTGCACTTGTAATTCCATACACATTAAGTATTTCACGCACAAGTTTTTCAGATATTGAGGTCAGTTTTACCTGTTGAGCGATGGCAATACCACCAGTTGATGCCTTTTCCACTATGATGTTTGGTGGTTTTTGATCCAGTCTGATCCCAATATTTCCGAGCTCAGTTCTCAGAACGTTTTCATGATATGGTTGAAAAACATCCAAAATTAAAATTACTAAATCAGCGCTGCGAGCAACTGAAAGAATCCTCTTTCCAAGGCCTTTTCCTTTTGATGCACCTTCGATGATCCCGGGCAAATCCAATACTTGGATTCGTGCACCACGATACTCCATAATGCCGGGTACAACAGTTAGCGTGGTAAATTGATATGCTGCAACTGCAGAGCGAGATCCAGTCAACTTGTTTAGTAATGTAGATTTTCCAACACTTGGCAGTCCAATGAATACCACTGTTGCATCACCAGTTCTTCTTACATCAAAGCCATCAGAACTAATTCCTGATTTTTTTGTCTGATTATTTTCCTGCTCTCGCTTTAGCTTGGCAATTTTTGCTTTAAGCAAACCAATGTGATGCTCTGTTGCTTTGTTTAGTTGCGTGGAGTGTATCTGATCTTGGATAGCTTTAATTTTTTCAGGAATTCCCAATTGTTTTCAAATATGTTGTCTTGGTTTGTCAATAAAATCTTTTGATTGATTATTATCTAGGTTGTCACATAATCCACCACATGAGACGTAAAACCTTTGCAGTAGATATTGATGGTACCATAACAGAAAATGGTGGAGGACGAATTCATCTTGGTGCACTTAGTTCTTTGCGTCATATGAAAAAACTAGGACACAACGTGATTTTGATCTCCGGAAGATCATCCGTTGAAGCTTATTTGCTTGGAGTTTTTGGGGGACTAGACACAATTGGCGTTGGTGAAAACGGTGGATGTATCACATATGGGCCCAATGATCATACATTACTTGGAAACAAACAAAAATGTATTGAAGCACTTTCTCTGATCCGCTCAAATCTTGATAATGTCAAAGAAAAACCAGTCTTTCCTAGAATGACTGAGGTGGTCTTGGAAAGAACCTTTGATATTGCGAATGCGCAAAAAATTGTTCAAAATGCCTCACTTGACGTTGTATTGGCAGACAGTCAATATGCAATCCACATAAACTCGTTCGGTATAGACAAGACAACGGGGTTCAAAGAGGTAATGAAAAAGCTAGATGTTCACTCTAAAGACGTAATCGCAATCGGTGATAGTGAAACCGACATCCCATTATTCAAACTGGCAAATTTCAGTATTGCAGTGGGTAATGCATTTGACGATGTAAAATCACATGCAAGTCTAGTGACCTTGTCTCATGCAGGTGATGGTGTAATTGAAGCGCTAGACAAAATAGCCCCAATTCTTTCGGAGCTATAATCATGAGCTTTCGTGTCTTATTAGACGAAATCAAAAAAAATCTTACGATCATATTACGAGAACAGAACATTTCTGATCTTGGTTTTGTACTAGAGCCAGCAAAGGAAGGTTTTGGTGATGTGACTTGTAATGTTGCATTTTTGGCAGCAAAAATATTAAAAAAAAAACCAAACGAAATAGCACAATCTATTGTCAACCAGTATGAAAAATTCATTGGTGGATTAGTATCAAAAGTAGAGGCCCATCAATCAGGGTATGTCAATTTTCACGTAGACGGTACCAATCTGGCAAAAATTGTAATCGTGCAATCTCAAAGCGCTGATTTTGGCGTAATCAATGTTGGAAATGGTGCAAAAATCACAGTAGAGCATACTAGCGTTAACCCAAACAAGGCATTACACATTGGGCATGTACGTAATGTCGTAGTTGGGGACTCTATAATCAGAATTCTACAAAAAGCAAACTATTCAGTTCAAATACTAAACTATGTTGATGATTCTGGATTACAAGTAGCAGACATTTTACTTGGCTTTACACATTTGGGATTTTCACAAGAGCCTCCGGCGGGACAAAAATTTGATCATTATTGCGGAGATGAGGTATATGTCAAAACTACTGAAAAATATCCGACTACTCCAGAACTACAAGAAATTAGAAACAAAATTCTTAAAGAAATTGAGGATGGTCAGTCCGAGACTGCTAAATTTGCATCAAAAATAACTTCGCGGGTTCTATCTGAACAACTAAAGACGTGTTGGAGATTAGGCGCATCATATGATTGCCTGAACTTTGAATCCGAAATCGTCCGCTCCAAATTATGGCCACAAATCTTTGATAAACTAAAACAAATGAATCTAATAAAATTTGAATCAGATGGAAAAAATAAGGACTGCTGGGTAATAATTGCAGAAGGTGAAGAAGACAAGGTCTTGGTTAGAAGCAATGGAACTGCAACATACATTGCAAAAGATATTCCATATGCGGCATGGAAATTAGGATTGGTTGAGGATCCATTTTATTATAAAAAATATGTCACACAACCAAACAACAAAATACTATACCAGACGACACTAGAGCCAAATGATTTTCCAAAACGTAGCTATTCGTCTGACAAAGTCATCACGGTAATTGATTCTCGGCAGACACGACTTCAAAATATAATCACAACGCTGATGGCAAAGTTTGGTACACACAAAAAAGAATATGTCCATCTGAGCTACGAATCTGTTACACTTTCAGCTGACACTGCAAACTCTCTTGGGCTTGATACTGGTGGAAAGAGCACGCAAATGTCTGGCAGAAAAGGATTGTATGTTAATGCAGACAAAATTCTTGACGCACTAGAACAAAAAACACTAGACGAGACAAAAAAGCGCAATCCCGAATTATCAGAACAAGTATTGCACGAAATTGCAAAAAATGTGGCTGTCGCCACACTTCGATATGAAATGGTAAAGCAAGATTTGGATAAAATAATAACGTTTGATACTGCAAAATCACTAAGCCTTGAAGGCGACACCGCATCGTATATTCAGTATGCATACGCTAGGGCTAGTAGAATAATAGAAAAATCGAACACAGTTCCAAACTTTGATGCAAAATATGACTTGCTCAAAGATCAATACGAGTTTAGTCTGATAAAGACAATTGGTAAGCTAGATCTGGCAGTCCAAGATGCTACAAATAATCTATCGCCAAAAGTTATTGCAAAATATTGTTATTCCCTGGCAGTATCCTTTAACGCATTTTATGAACATGTGCGCGTTTTGGATGCAGAGCCACAGTTACTCAACGCAAGAATATGTCTTGTACATTCATTCCAGTCTTGCCTGCAAAAGGCATTAGCGTTAGTTGGAATAGACACACCATCTAGGATGTAGCTCGTTTGTTTTAAACAAACTATGTGATAAAATCAACTCAAAACAAAAAACTACGTCTGTATGATCAAAGCAATAGTGATTGATGATGATGTTGATACCGTAGAGGTGTTTTGTGAATATTTAGAAATTAAAGATGTTGTCGTTGTGGGCCGAGGCTATAATGGTCAAACTGCGGTGGAACTGTATAAAAAATACAAACCAGATATTGTGCTACTTGACGTCATGATGCCTGAATATGATGGATTTTACGGATTAGAGAATATCAAAAAAATCAATCCAGATGCCAAAGTAATAATGGTTACTGCAGATCTAACGCTTGATACTGAGAAGAAACTCAAAGGACTCGCATCAGCAATAGTCTACAAACCGTATGAAATGGATAGCATTCTTGAAGTCATCCACAAACTCTACAAACAAACTCTCATACTAACGCAATAAACACTATATTTGTCGAATTTTGTTATTATAACATGAAAATACTAATCGCTGATGACGAGCCAGATTTGCTGTCTCAGTATAGAACAATTCTTGAAGATCGTGATCATCATATTGTAACAACACTCGACGGTGAGTCATGTGTCGTGGAGTATTCTCGTGCTCTAGCACAAAACCATGAAAACCCATTTGATGCTGTAGTGCTTGATTATTCAATGCCAAAACTCAACGGATTGCAGACTGCAAAAGAAATCCTCGAATTAAATCCATCACAGAGAATTATCTTTGCATCCGCATATGTGCAAGAAACACTAGTTGACTCAATCAAAAACCTAAAGCAAATTGTAGAGTTGTTACAAAAACCATTCTCATTGCAAGCACTGGTGGATACAGTAGAGGACAAGAACATCTATGAGGAGCTTGCCAAGCTCAATGTTGATGTGCAAAATTTGATGGATTTGAATCCAACTCATGCACAAATTCGTGATTATCTTGAGGTATTGCGCAAGATCCAAAAAGCAAAAACCTTCTAGATAGATTATTATTCAATTCGCAAAGTGCCAGATTATGAAGATAAAAAACAATTCACATGTTCTGTTTTTCTATAGTGATTCAAAAAAATGGCTGAACAAGATAGACAAAAAACAATCCTTGCATACTCACGTGGGTGTAATAAAACACAAGGATGCAATTGGCAAAGAATATGGCTCGCGCCTTAGGACAAACAAGGACAAGTATGTCTATCTCTTAGAGCCGACAATACATGATTATGTCATGAAAAGCCAGCATGGCACACAAATCGTTTATCCTAAGGATTTGGGATACATTGCGGCACGATCTGGCGTCCAGTCTGGCCAAACCATTGTGGAGATTGGAACTGGAAGCGGTGCACTGACTACGTTTTTGGCCAGTATAGTAAAACCAAGAGGGCATGTATACACATTTGATGTGGCGCCTGAATTTATGGAGATTGCAAAAAAAAATATCACGCGCGCAGGCATGATAAAATATGTCACAATGCATGAAATGAATCTCAAAGTGGCCAAAAAAATGCCAATATCAGATGCAGATATGGCTGTAGTGGATCTAGGTGATCCTTGGACCGTAGTCCCACAGGTAAGAAAGATGCTCAAGGGTTCTGGGGCGTTTGTTGCAATCTGTCCAACAATGAATCAACTTGAAAAGCTGACATCCTCTCTAGTTGAAAACGAGTTTACAGACATTGAATGCTCTGAACACATTTTACGAACTATAGAAGCCAGAGAAGGAAAAACAAGGCACTCCTTTTATGGCATTGGACACACAACATACGTTGCCTTTGCAAGAAAGGCATTCTATGACAGAAAATCCAAAATGGATGCAAAAGAGTCGGAGCCAGAAGAATCAAAGCAAGCCTTGCAATAATCGAAGAAAATTTATCTAAATCATATCTAGTGATATGGTGGCTCAAAAACTAACTTCCATACTAGTAAAGAAATTCATTCTAGGCAGAAAACAGGATTCTCGCAAAGGCCAAAATGGAAAGATCCTAGTGGTTGGAGGCAGCTACATGTATCATGGCGCACCTGTTTTGGCATCGCTTGCAGCATTGCGTTCAGGTGTTGATCTGGTGTATACTGCAGTTCCAAAGATCAATGCAACTGCAACACGTGCAATATCTCCAAATTTGATAGTCATACCATTGGTTGATGCCAAGCTGACACGTGGCTCTGTAAACAAGTTACTTGGACAAGTCCAATCGGGTCTTGACTCTGCAACAATAGGGATGGGGCTTACAATCGCGGATGAAGAAGGACTCAAAAATCTTGTAAAATCCTTACTAGATCAAGATGTTCGACTGTCGCTTGATGCAAGCGCGCTAGTTAGATACGTCCTACCTTTGTTGTCTGAGAGAAATGTCGTTCTAACGCCGCACGCAGGTGAATTTCAGAGATTGTTTGGCGTACTGCCATCAAATAAAATTAAAGAAAGAACTGCTTTGGTTGAAAAATTTGCAAAAGAGTATTCTGTTACAATACTTCTCAAGGGCGCAACCGATGTCATATCTAATGGAGTACAGACATACAATAATCCAAAAAATCTTGCCTCCATGACTGTTGGTGGAACAGGCGACGTTCTATCCGGTTTGGTTGCAGGGCTCTTATCCAAGAATAGAAATCCAGTCGAGTCTGCAACTGCTGCATCCTATGTAAATGGTATCGCAGGCAAGCTAGCGCAAAAGAAAAATGGATTCCATATCGTGGCAACTGATCTGATTGATAATATCCCAAACGCGATGAAGCCATTTGACAAAGTGGTTAGATGAAAAAAATCTTACAACATGTAGACAAGAACATGCCGAGTTTGGTGTCTGATCTTCAAGCTTTGATCAGACAGCCTAGTGTTTCTGCAAAAAATGAAGGAATTGAACAGTGTGCAAGACTTGTTGCACAGATGTTAAAAAAATCCGGAATAAAATCTGAAATTCTGAGACTAAAGAGTGTAGCCCCACTGGTTTATGGAGAAATAAAATCAAAGAAAAACCCAAACAAGACAATTCTATTTTACAATCATTATGATGTGCAGCCAGCAGAACCGTTTGATCTGTGGGACGATCCCCCGTTTAGTGGTAAGGTAAGAGGCAACAAAATTTTTGGTCGAGGATCTGCCGATGACAAAGGAGAACTCATCACAAGAATAAAGGCAGTAGAGGCCTTTCTAAAACAAACAGGAGATGTCCCATGCAATGTAAAATTTGTAATTGAAGGCGAAGAAGAGATTGGCAGTACACATATAGAAAATTATCTAAAAAAATACCAAGACAAGTTTGCATGCGATGGCGTGATCTGGGAATTTGGATATGTCGATGCAAAAAATAGACCGATAATAGGCCTTGGAATGAAAGGGCTTCTCTATGTGGAACTCACAGCAAAAGAATCCACCCGAGATGCACACTCCAGTCTTGCGGTAATAATAAAGAATCCTGCTTGGCGGTTGATTGATGCACTAAGGACACTACGAAATTCATCTGGTAAGATTCTGATCAGGGATTGGTACAATGAAGTCACGTCGTTTAGCAAAGATGACTTGAATCTATTATCAAAAGAGCCATTTGACGAATCTGGATTTAAATCTGAGTATGGTATCAAGAATTTTGTAAACGGCAAAAGAGGCATTGCTGTCAAAAAAGCGCTTGCGGGAGATCCGACATGCAACATTGCGGGCATGGTTTCAGGTTACACTCTACAGGGCGCAAAAACCGTACTGCCGTCATCCGCAATGGCAAAAATCGATTTCAGGCTAGTTCCAAAAATGAACCCAAAAAAACAGATGGCGCGACTAAAGGCACATCTCAAAAAGCACGGGTTCTCTGATATTACAGTCAAGATATATCATGGGGAGGCGGCATCACGAACTGATCCATCCAGTACATTTGTGAATAATGTCAAAAGCGCGGCAAAGGAGTCCTTTGGTAGCTATGTCATAAATGTGTCAAATGCGGGAACAGGACCTATGCATTCTTTTGCTAGCGTGTTAAATGCACCATGCGTTTCTATTGGTTCAACATACCTGTTTGCAAGAATTCATTCACCAAACGAATTTGCAAGAATCGATCTACTCAAAAAAACAACCAAATGTATGTGTCTAATTATGGACAAATTCTGAGCCTATGCATCCAGAAAAGACTTTAAAGTGCATCCAAATCAAACCAAATTATGTCAATGTACATGCCAGGTGCAACTGCTGTCGGAATAACATTTGATGGCGGCGTTGTATTTGCAAGCGAAAAAAGAATCGCTTACGGCAATTTTTTGGTATCAAAGACTACAAAAAAAACATTTACACTGACTGATAAGGTAGGTACGAGTGTTGCGGGCCTAGTTGCAGACATGCAGATTTTGGTATTACAGATTAAAGCCCTAGCAAAAATTCGAAAAATGGAGCTAAAACGCGATGTTCCACAAAATTCTATTGCGAAAATGATGTCAAACATGATGTATGAAAGACGATTCTTTCCACTTTTGACTCAGGTAATAGTGGGCGGTGTGGTAGGCAAACCAGCAATTTACACATTGGATCCACTAGGTTCAGTATTGCCAGATGAATACGCAGCAGTTGGAACTGGCGCAGAAATGGCTCTTGGAGTGCTAGATCATCAATTCAAGCCAGGAATGCCAGAAAAAGAGGCGGTTGATTTGGCAGTAAAATCTGTTCGTGCTGCAACACTGAGAGATTCATTTTCTGGCGATGGAATTGATGTGCTTGTTATAACAAAAGCAGGCTCTCGAGAATTTACAGAAAAATTATAGACAATCTAGATTTCTTTTAATTTTAATTCAGTATGCCAACGATACTTGTAAACCGTAAGAAATTCAACTATGGTTGATTTAGCTTTTGCAGCATCTATGAAATAGCGAAAATATTCTAATTCATCTTGAGTTATTCTCTTGCTTTTCTGTAGGTATCTTAACCGTTCAAAGAAAAAAAACAATGTATCAAAACTATCTCTAAGAGTTAACCATACAAAATCCAAATCTTCTTCTCCCAATTCCTCTATGGATTTGAGAAAGTCGGGATTTTCTGCTTCAAAATCGTTACGCCCTGAATAACCTACGGATAAGATCCACTCAATATTTCTTAAACTAAAAATTCCCTTCGGATCGATATACAACCTTTTGTCTTTAGAATAAGAATATGCCCACGTATCTAAAATTTTTTTTGCAAATCTCATATCTTTGGAAGAGTCAAAAGTTTCTGCAAGCTCAATGAATGTCTCTTTTCTTTTATCGCTTCTTGCCTCTCGGTATTCATATATTCCCCACACTAATGTTCCAACAGCTGCCATTCCTGCGATGGTAAAAAACAAATTTGTGAATGATTCAAATGCATTTCGGTCTTCTTCAGAAAAAGTTTGATTTGCAAATATAAATAGAATGATTAAAAAAATAATCTGCATATGAAATTTACTGAACGGTTAAAAATAAAACTATCTGGATAAAAGGTCCTGGCAGAATATAATGAATGGTAGACATAACCGATGTTAAAATAATATTGTTTTTACTATGCTTTAATTTGTTCTCAAAACTTAGTCTTTAATCGACTTTTTAGCTTCCCAATACTTGTCAGAAATATAGTGTAGATTTTCAATTACAATTCCTTTACTTATCTCAGCCATTTCACTGCTGGATATCAAAGTCCTGCCGACTGCCAATGCTTTTTTCTGGGATTCTTCTATTATGCACACAATTTGGCCCTTTTCAAATTCTCCAAAGCTTCGAATTCCTGGACGCATGACATTTGCGCCATTGCACATGAACTTGACTGCACCCATGTCTACCGTCACACTTGGAAATTTTGAAAGTGTCGCACCATCTGATAGAAATGGAAGATAATTTTGTCCTATTTTGATTGCAGTCAGGCCTTCGCCCACTATGATTTGGCTGTCTTCAAACTCGTAAATTTTCAGATTTTTTATTTTCGGTAGTTCTACTTGCCATTGCAGTGCAATTTGCCCCAATACTTGGGCAGTCTCTGTCTTTGATATGAGATTTGATTTCAATCTCGCAGGATTTCCTTTCTAATGTCTAACAAGTCTCTCAAAATAGCACTGGCAGTCTCTGTTCCACCTGCGCCTTTACCTATGATGGTCTGAGTACCAGAGTGCTCCGATGTAAAGGATATAGCATTGAGAGTACCATTTACACACAACGGATCATCTATTGAAATCTCTTTAGGCGAAACAATTAGCTCCTTATCACATGATGCAATAAGTTTGATTGCCGTTTTCTTTTTCGCAGCATTTTTTACGTCTTCACTTGTCACTTTTCTAATTCCAGTTCTCTTAATGTCGGGCATTGTAACTTTCATTCCCATAATCCAATTTGCTAAAATGACTAGTTTTGCTGCAGCATCAAACCCATCCAAATCTAACGATTCATCGGCTTCTACATATCCACGAGATTTTGCATCTTTTAGGGCTTGCATAAAGCTCATCCCACGTGCCATGTTGGTTAGAATATAGTTTGTAGTGCCATTCAAAATTCCAGCAAATGACACAATTTGCTCGCCTCGCAAGCTGTTCTTTGCATAATCTAGGATTGGGGTCCCACCGCCAACTGTTCCTGAAAATCTAAACTGGACCTGATTATATTTGGCAAGCTCCATTAATGATGGAAATGCAATTGCCAGTGGTCCCTTATTCACTGATATGACATGCATTCCTCGTTTCATTGCAGTTATGATGTGTGACATGCCAGGCTCTGCGTCACGATAATTACTCGCCGTTGTCTCAATTAAAACATCTGCATCTATGTTATTTATTATGTCAAGGCCTGCCCATTTCTTTTTTGATTTATCGTAATGTTTGATTGAGCCATATTTTTTTTTGATCTCGATTAATCTGTTCAAATCAAGTCCAGATTGTTCTACTGCACCTCCATGCGTGTCGAATGCTCCAACAATTCTTGGCATTGTTCCATACTTTGCATACAAATCATCTGATCTTGATACAAGAAGCTTTGCCAAGCTTTGAGCAACGGTACCAAACCCACAAATTATGATTCTCATTTTCTACTTCAAATTTGGTTTAATCCTGATTTATTAATGATGTCTAGCCTATGGTTTTTCCAGCTTGAGTGATACAGAATTGATACAATATCGATTACCTGTTGGCTTTGGACCATCTTCAAAGACATGGCCCAAATGTGCATCGCATTTAGCACACATCACTTCTATTCTAGTTATACCGTACTTTGAATCTCGCTCATACCTGACACTGTTTTCATTAATTGGTTCCCAAAAGCTTGGCCAGCCAGAACCTGAATCATATTTTGTCTTTGAGTTGAATAATTCACTATTACAACAAGTGCAACGGTAAATTCCGTCATCCTTGCAATAAGTGTATTTTCCAGTAAATGGCGGCTCTGTTGCCTTCATTCTACACACCGCAAACTCATCCTGTGTTAGTTCTTGCTTCCACTGATCCTGGGATTTTTCTATTTTGTTCACGACATTCATACATCATCATGATATTATAGGGTTATTCCTATTTGGGGGACTTTCTTTTCTCCTCGATTCTTTTCTCAGACTCGAATCTTTCAAGTTCGTATGATTTGAGATCTGCAAACTTGATTATTTTAGATAGATTTGGATGCGTTTTTTGTATTGCCAAGAACATTTTTTGTGCAACCTGTCTGTAGTCAACATGGCCCTGCGGTATGGTTCTCAGTTCAATTAAGTGGGTAGCCTCTCGCAAATTCATATTCATAAAGAACGGATAATTGTATGCAAAATTTACAACATATTGAGCTTGTTGTGGCAGTTTTGTTCGCATTAAATCAAAGGTCTGTTTTGTATTCTTCATGCATTCTTTGTATTCTGGTTCAATACCGAGATCAACTATTTCTTTAGGTGTGACAAATCCATGGTCTGCAGTGAGTATCTGTCGCTCCAATGTGAGGACTCGGTGTCTGTGCAAGTCGCGGAACATTCCAAAGTTTCCAATCATGTCAAAGGTATAGTCTGTCATCTCGAATGCACGTGATGGTCTGTGTCTTCGATTCTTTCGCAGCTTTGCAAAATCCGCAATTATTTTTGACTTTGTGGTGCGATTTAGCTTTTTAACTCCAGCTAAAACCTCCCCGTATGGCATGGTTTGTGACTCGTAGAGTATTGCAGCAATTATCTTGTCTTGCGCTGCTGTTTCTGATTCGAAATCAATCAGCTTGACCAGTGTGCCTTTGTGCCTTGAGGGGATATGGTGTTTTTTTGATAATTTTTGCGTCGCTTTTTGCAGTGATTTGAGATAGTTCTGCATTGCAAGACCATACTTGTCAGTGGAGCGTCTTACAAAAGACTGGATTGTAGTGTCAAGTTCGTGCTTTATTTTATGCGCAATTGCGCGCTCTTCTTCTAGATCCGAGCTGAATAAAATGGTCAAAAGATACTCAAAGGCACGCCCATTGCCTGATACGCCAACATTAGTCAGAGTTGAGGCTGGAAGCAGTCCGCGCAATATGTCTAATGCTTTTGCTTTAGTTGATGCATTGTAGATGAATGTGGCGGATTTGATATCTGATTCGTTTTTTAGCTTTGAAAATAAGATTTCTTTTCCAGATGTGGATTCTTTGAATTTTAGCCTTTCAATTGGTTCTTTTTCTCGCACAAATTTGAGCATCGGTTCAATGTTTTTGGAATAAATCTCAAAATCCAAATTACAGGATTGTAAATATAAATCAGCAAATCTTGATTGCATGATTGTTTTTTCTCGCAAAAATTTGTACTCGCCATTTATTTTTTTGTCCCATGATACATATCGTGATGATTTTTCTAAATATGATAGTCCAATCCTGCGGTCTTCAATTTTTTTGACCGCAATGTTTGATATTCCTTCTATTGCAATTTGTGCAATACCAAGCTCCGCAACGGAGTCATCTCCATATTCAATGAGAACTTTGTTGTAAAATTCCTCACCACGATTCTCATTTGATAAAAACTCATCCAAAAAAATTCTCCTCATGCTCTTATCGGTTCTGGAATAACGAGACATGAGTGCACCGCGGTCTACCTGTCGCGGTGTTATGATTGCAAACACCGAATCATCAGAGTTTGAAAAATGTCTTGATAGCTTTTCTTTTTCTTCTGGTCCGAATTCACTCAACAAGTTTTCATTCTGGCAAATCTAAATAACTATTTGCGCTTTATCTGAATAAGATCTGTTTTCGGAGTAGATCCCTTTGATTGCCATCGAAGCAGCACCTCTTTTAGGGCAGCTGCATCGGCCTCATTTTCTGTGTATAGTAACATTGTCACCCAGTGTCCTTTTTCACCTGCCTTTCCCCCAACTGAGTTCATCCAAAAATCAGACGGCAAGTTTTGGAGTGCCTTGTTTTTTGCATCCCGTGACAGCTCAATCCAACGCTTTGACACAAAGTGTAAGATTTGGTCCAGGCCGTCTTTGTCTATCATGATGGCATACAAAAATAAATCAAATTTTAAAATTGCGCCTCAAATTGGCTTTGTTAAATTGTTCTTACCAAAACTAGAAGACTTGTTAACATTTTGCCGGTTATATGCAGCGCTCAAGTTTTATCAATGAACAAGGACGAAGTAGAGATTATCGGCAAGCAAGTCAAAGACATGTATGGCACCCAAATGGGTAAGGTCATCGGTACTTTCACCGACATTGATGGCTCCATACAGACTGTGGGCATTGACTGTGGTCTGCAAGGACTAACCCAAGTCCCATTTGAACAATTAGTTGTTCAAGGCGAAGTCGTAATCTACATACCGAAATGGAGACTCGACGCACAACGATTCCTCAGAGAAAAAGGACTGACAATTAGACGACTCAAGGCGTTAATCGACATTGTCTCAGAAAATGACGAAATGAAAGATGATGCAGAAATCATCCATGAAAAATACAAGTCAAAGCTGCTGACACTAGAGGAAGCAGAAAAGCAGATCGCCTCAGCACTAGGCTCACGTCTCGAGGAGCTAGGTACACAGCTAAAGACTGTAAAGACATTGTTGTTTGATGCAAAGGTACAGTTCAAGAGCAACGAAATCTCTGAAGCAAAATATGATCTCATAAAGACACACACAGGAGAGATAATGGAACACATCGACCACGAAAAGGCAGAGATCCTAAATATTCAGCGCAGAATTGCAGATCTTTCCTTGGATGGAGTCCGCACTGATGTGAACCAACAACAACAAATCCTACAATCCGCAGTTTCATATCTTGTTACAAACACAACACAGGGACAACAAGTAGAGCCAACTCCAAGTGCACCTTCCCATCCGCCTGATGCACAGCCTTCAGAACAAGCAAACCACAGCGCACCTTCACAGGTTCAGCCAATCTTTGCACATTCTACGCCTTCTCCGGCCGAAAATAGAGAGGAAGTAGCCAGTGCGAATTTGCCTCAGCCACCGACGACAAATGCGGCTGTTAAAGTAACTGAGAAATCAGACTGGTTTGCAGGAATGGAAGCGCAGTAAGGGGCACAAATCCCTTTTTTCTAAAAATTTAGAAGGAACTAGACTAGATTTTATTTCGTGGACTCGTTTCTGATTGGTCTTGGAAATAATGACACCAAAACACGACAAGAGGCCTCAACTAACTATGTAAAGTTCTGGGAGGCTCAGGCAAAAAAACTACATTGGTTTTCGCCTTGGGTTACCGCTCTGGATTGGAATCCACCATTTGCAAAATGGTTTGTTGGTGGTAAAATCAACGCATCATACAACGCTTTAGATGTACAAAAACCTGACAAAATAGCCATATTTTGGGAAGGCGAAAACGAAGACCGTCGCACAGTAACATATGGTGAATTGCTAGACCAAGTACAAAGACTGGCAAATATACTAAAATCACTTGATATCAAAAAAGGCGATCGAATCACAATCTATCTGCCAATGGTACCTGAACTGATCGTCTCTGTTCTAGCATGTGCAAGAATTGGCGCAATACACACTGTAATATTTTCTGGCTTTTCCGCACATTCCATCAAGGATAGAGTAATTGACTCTCAATCAAAGATAGTCATAACCGCGGATGGTGGGTACCGTCGCGGAAACATTGTCAAGCTAAAAGACACAATCGATGCAGCCATACACGATTTAGATTTTGTTCAAAATGTAATTGTATTAAAAAGAACTGGAAACCAGATCACAATTGGAAAAAAAGATCTAATGTGGGATAACATTCTTCCAAAGGCATCAAATGTTTGCAAAGCCGAACCCCTGGACAGTACTCACCCGTTATACATTTTGTACACTTCGGGAACAACAGGAAAGCCAAAAGGTGTCTTGCATGATACCGGTGGATATCTTACACACATTTCTGCTACGTTTAGGTGGGCATTTGACATTAAAGACTCTGATGTGTATTTTTGTACTGCTGACATTGGGTGGGTTACTGGACACAGTTATGTGGCATACGGTCCTCTAGTCTGTGGCGCAACACAGGTAATGTATGAGGGTGCTCCAGATTATCCAAGTACTGCAAGAATATGGGATCTAATTCAACGTTACAAAATTACAATATTTTACACAACACCAACTGCTTTGCGAATGTTTATGAAATTTGGGGATGCAATTCCAAACTTGTATGATCTTTCCAGTCTACGTTTGCTTGGAACAGTTGGCGAGCCAATCAATCCTGAAGTGTGGAAGTGGTATTACAGAACAATTGGTAAATCCAAATGCCCTATTATTGACACTTGGTGGCAAACAGAAACTGGAGGAATGATGATTTCGCCATTACCTGGACTTGAAACAATCCCTCTCAAGCCAGGCTCTGGGGCATTTGCCATTCCAGGAGTGGATTTAGCAATAGTTGACGAGTCTGGAACTCTAGTTTCATCTGATGTCAAGGGATATCTGATAATTCGCAAGCCTTGGCCTGGAATGTTGACTAGTTTGTGGGGCGATGATGAAAAATACAAGACCGTATATTGGTCAAAATACAAAGACTCCTACTATACCGGAGATTATGCCATACAAGACGAGGATGGATATTTTTGGCTTTTGGGTAGGGCAGATGATGTTCTAAAAGTTGCAGGACACAGAATTGGAACAGCGGAGCTAGAAAGTAGCCTTGTCTCTAACCCCTCAATCTCAGAGGCTGCAGTATGTGGAATATCCGATGAGATAAAAGGTGAGGCAATCATTGCATTTTTGGTACCAAAAGAAGGCGTATCAGTCACTGACGTTTTGAAATCTCAAGTAATAGAAATGGTACGAAAAGATATCGGTGCAATCGCAACACCACAGTCAATCTATTTTGTATCAAAACTTCCAAAGACTAGGAGTGGTAAAATAATGAGAAGACTACTCAAGGCGATTGTGTCCAATGAGAAAATAGGTGATGTTAGCACACTAGAAGATGGGGCAGCAGTTTCAGAGATTCAATCTGCATTCGATGAATTAAAAAAACAAATTCAATAATTGCTACTTATTTTTTCAAATAATTTGTTAAGGATTATGCATAGTAATAACACACTGCTTACTAGCATGTCTGGTTTGTAAAGAAAATAATGGTCTTAAGACTTGATTGTTGCCTTGATCTTTGCTAGGTTGTTTTTTACCTCTTTTTGAGCCAAGTCTTTTGCAGCCTTGAGATCTGCTCTTGCCTTTGAGATTGCAGCCTTTGATTCTGCATTTATCTGATCAGTCGGTATGTTCTTTGAGATCGCTGCGCGTGCGTCGGCATTTACCTTTTCTATTGCAGCCTTAAAGTCTGCTTGTGCCTTATGGATTGCTTTCTGGTATGCGGTCATGATGCTTTTTACATCATTTTTGCCCGTTTGTGCAAAAACTTCATCTGTTAATGTGATGGACATGATCAGCGCTGCAATGACTGTAATTGCAATTAATGGAGCCTTCATGATTTTAACATTTTTTGGCATTATTAAAAAATATTACTTATCAATCATATCAGGATCCTAAAACCACTGTTCAAGGGTATGACTTCGCTTTATGGTGCTTTTTTGCAGTCTGTTAAGTGACGACTCGGTCCTATCGCGAGAAAAGCTTCGCTCATCTGAGAGATAATTTACTATGCCAGTATAATCCGGTTCGCCAAACTTTAACACTGTTGTTTCAGATACTTGGGGCTTCAAAAAGATCTTACGAATTTCCTCATATTGGATTTCTGACAGCTTGTCTTGTATTTGCGGAACATCTTCTAGTCTGCCATGTTCCTTGATCATTTTTAGCGCAGTCTTTGGACCAATTCTGTCAAATCCATCTGGATTAAAGTCGGTTCCAATCAAAATTCCAATATCTACTAACTGCTCTGATGTCACTCCAAGTTCTGAAAGAACTTTGGCAGTATCGATGATCTCTGGTTCTATTTCGATGTATGTGTTTCTGCTAGGCAGTTTCCTCCTTCCAGAATTTGTAAAGTTACGAACCAATTTCTTTGCACCGAATAAAATAGAGTCATAATCTTGACTTGCAGAAGCATATGCAAGACCTATCTTGGTAAGGTGAGCTGCAGTTGCCTCGCCTTCTGATGGTGCCTGAATCCATGGTATGCCAAACAATCCTAAGAGGTGCTTTGCATCTTCTACCATCCCATCCTGCATGGATGTGGTTTGTTGGGCGTATTTTCTTACGTCTTCCATATTTCCCTCAGCTAGTGCTTTTTCGTACTTGATCGTGGCATCTTTTTTTATTTGCCTTCTTCGTTCAACTTCCACTGCTTTTAATGATGGAGATTTACCATCAAAGACATAGACTGGCTTTATTCCTAATGACAGAAAATTGATATTTCTATAGAATAATCCGCTAAGATGACTTGTAACTCGACCCTTCGAATCTGATAACAACATTCCATCTTGTCCTCGGATGATTGAGAGAAACTGGTAGATGGTATTGTATGCGTCCACTGCAATCACTTTGGATGCAAACGCCTCCAACGTGGTCTTCTCCTTCGTTATGAGTCCCTTTAGATCTAAGCCCATTGGTATGGTTCTGATTTGCTTGTTTTTGTATTTAGTGTGATTTGCTATATTAGGGACAATTTGATTATCCAGTATGGTGCCGGGTTAGCCAAGTGGTACGGCGACCGCCTCGAGATCATCTCACAGGATAGCGGTTGTGCATTCGCACTCAGGGGTTCGAATCCCTTACCCGGCGCTCTTGCTCTGTCAGTATGATAATTCAGAGAAAAATTTGTCACACAAAGGCAAATTCAATTTAACCAACCCATTTACTATCTTCTTTTCTATCATAACGTCAACTAATGTC
>JBQTIZ010000054.1:0-28909 GCA_052387615.1 Candidatus Nitrosotenuis sp.
ACATGCAAAAAATACTAGAACAGGACGAAAATCAAAGTCGTGTTATAATACTAGAATTACACGACGAGGTAGGCCTTGGCACCACCGCAAATATGATCCTAATTGATGGTGTGATCAAAAAAGGTGACTCTGTAGTTGTAGCAAAGCGTGATTCAATAATTGTCACAAAGCCAAAGGAACTGCTTTTGCCAAAGCCGCTAGATGAGATGCGAGATCCGCGAGACAAATTCAAGCCAGTAGACCAAGTGGAGGCAGCTGCTGGAATCAAAATTGCATCACCAGATCTGGATGGAGTCTTGCCTGGAAGCACCCTATATGTGACAAGCGACGAATCCAGGATAGAAGAATTCAAAAAAATAATTGAATCCGAAATGAAGTCAGTCTTTATCGATACTCAGACAAACGGAGTCATACTAAAATGTGATACAATTGGCTCACTTGAGGCGCTGACCGAGATGCTCCGGCGCCAGCAAGTGCCGGTTGCAAAGGCCGACATTGGCCATGTGAACAGGCGTGATGTAATGGAGGCAAAGGCCATAAAAGAAAATGACAGACGTCTTGGAGTTGTTTTGGCATTTAATGTGAAAACACTTCCTGATGCGCAAGAAGAGGCAGATAACAGTCACATCAAAATCTTCAATGACCAGATAATCTACAGCCTGATTGACACATACACTCTATGGGTTGAGGAGGATACTGCAAATGAGGATAATGCAGTGTTTTCAGAGATTACACCGATTTGCAAATTTACGTTTTTGAAAGGCTATATCTTCCGAAATAGCAGTCCAGCAGTATTTGGCATTAGGGTAGATGTTGGAAAAGTAAAGCAAAAAATCCCAATCATGAATATGTCTGGCAAAAAAATCGGCAAAGTACACCAACTACAAGATGGGAAAAAGTCAATAGATTCTGCAACACAGGGACAAGAAGTTGCATGCTCTATCCAAGAAGTCACGATAGGCCGTCAAATTGCAGAAGAAGATGTGTTTTATTCGATGCTCAATTCCCGTGAGGCAAAAACAATACTAGAAAAATATATCCATAAGCTGAGCCCTGAGCAACAAATTGTATTTAATGAAATTGTGGCAATTCAGAGAAAAAAAGACGCATCTTACGGCTACGTCTGATATTTTTTGGCAATCATGTGAATTCCAGGCTCGCCAACTGCACCCATCATTCTGTCTACTTGTTTTCCGTCTTTGAACATTATAAAAGTGGGAATTGCCTGAACACCAAACTTCATGGAAATATTCTGGTTCTGATCAACATTTACCCGAGCAAATCTGATGTGGCGATATTTTTTTGACATTCTCTCAAATATTGGATGCATCATTTTGCATGGGCCGCACCACTCTGCCCAAAAGTCAACCAAGACCAATCCCTGTGATGTGACAGCATCAAAGTTTGTTGAGGTCAGCTCAATTACCTGAACTTGGCTTTGCGCAATTGATTCTTGTTGCTGCTGAATCATCTCTGCAAGCTTTTTTTGTTTTATTTTTTCAATCTCTGGATCTTCCACGATTCTAAAATTTGCCTGAAATATTAATTCCTACAGGTCAAGCAGATATCGCATGTACACGGTTTGGTCCTGCGTTATCTCCATTTCATGAAAGGTTGGTGCCTTTATCTCTACTTTGAAGTGGTGTTTTTTGATGTCTATTTGTTCGCCTTGAAGTCTTGCTAAAATCTTGTATTCTGAGTTCTTTTCTATTTTGAGTGTGACTGTTCTTGCGGCAAACCCGTCAGTTATGGTAAGTATTATCAATTCTTCAAGCCAGTTATACAGCAAATAGTTGAGGTCTTTTCCTGATATGACAAGTGTCTTTTCCTGTCTTTCCTCTATGGTATCAATATCCAAGATTGTCTCAATTACTGACTTTGCAGCAACAACGAACGCTTCTTCCAAGCTTGATGCTGTGACTTCAAAAATTGCATCTGTTGCATGTTCTAGACTCTTGTAGCTCAACTGGTACAAGTTGAATTTTCTATTATTAATAGATAAGACAAAATCATCCAGAGCAACATCTAAATCCATTAACACGAAAGTTTTTCCAAGTTGAATCTGCCAAGAGGAATGAAGGATTTTGAATCGGCTGAGCAATCAAAGATTGAATTTGTAAGACAAAAGTTTCTTGAAACATGCAAGTCGTTTGGGTTTCACTTTATGACACCATCTCCGCTTGAGCTTGTATCAATAATTGAAGCAAAAAGCGGACCTGCAATTCGCGACGAGATCTATTTTTTCAAAGATAAGGGAGATAGAGAGATAGCATTACGATTTGATTTCACAGTCGGACTGACAAGATATGTAGTAGAGCAAAAATCGCTCAAGATGCCTGCGAAGATTTCTGCATTTGGTGGAGTATGGAGATATGACGAGCCGCAAAAAGGAAGATACCGATACTTTCACCAATGGGATTTGGAAATCTATGGCAAGCCAAGTCTTGAATCCGATGCAGAAATAATCGAGTTTACATCCAAATTTTTCTCAAAACTGAATCTCCAAAATATCATAATTGACATTTCGCACAGAAAACTTGTCGAGTCTGTTGTTGGAAAAATCTTTGAATCCTCAGATCCGCAAACAATCAGTGACATTTTCCGCGCAATAGATAAAATCCAGAAAAAGAAAAAAGATGAAATTCTCGCAGAATACACAAAAAAGGGATATGCAAAAGAAAAGTTAGAAAAAATTCTTGAATTCTCAAAAATAAGTGGACAGCCTGATGAAGTGGAATCTGTCTTTGATGTGGCAGAAATCCATGCATGGACTGAACTAAAAGACCTGTTCATGTCTCTTAAAAACAGAGGAGTAGCAAACATTCGAATCAATTTTGGCATTGTTAGAGGCCTTGACTATTACTCTGGAGTGGTCTTTGAGGCATTTGACAGTTCATCAGAAGTTGGCGCGTTGGTTGGTGGCGGGAGATATGATAGTCTGCCAAAGGCGTTTGGCCGAGACGACATTGGGGCAACAGGTGTTGCAGGTGGCGTTGAAAGAATAATTCTCTCACTGGAGGCGCAAGGTGTGCAAACAATAGAGAAGACAAATCAAATCTCGATTCTGTTTGTAAATGACGAAATGGCAAGGCCTGCCATGAATATCGCATCCAGATTACGAGAAAAAGGAATCGAAATAGAAATTGATCTTGTCGGCAGATCATTCAAAAAACAAATGGAAAACGCATCAAGCTCCAAATTTACAATCATCGTGGCACCAAAGGAATACTCATCAGGCCAAGTAGTGATCAAAAACATGTCTGATGGAAAAGAAACCATCACACCAATAGAGACATTATTTTCTAATGCGAAATCATTGCTTACTCTGTGAATGCACGAGTAAGCATCATTATTTCAGGACCATTTGTCAAATGCCCAACAACTACTGATTTGTTGTTTGCCAAAATTCCAGAGGAAATGTATGGAATTCCACCATTTATGGTGGCAGGTTCTAGCTTTACCTTCAGAACATCAGAAATCGATTTGATGTCTTCTTCATCAGTTTCTGGGTGAATTATTCCGCCAACATTGTTTGCACAAACCATGACTCCTGCTTGGTGATATCCAGCAACTTTTTTCTGAATAACTTCGATTCCAAGCGTATCTTCTATAATTTTGACTATTTCATTTGGGATTTTTGGAGATACAACGCCACCCTTATCATTTACTGCAATAAGATTTCCCAGTGCATTGTGCTTTGTATCTAAAACAGCAACGTTGAGCTTTGTTGATTTTTTCATATAGTCTATTTCCCACTGTGAACACAGGCTTGGTAACAATATTCCCGAATTATTCATAACCATCATGATGCCGAGAACTCGCGTACTTGCAACAGACGTATACAGATATTCTACTTTGAGATATTCCGCAAGCGTCTTTGCCTTTGTGTCTGCAAATCCGTTTGGCAAAAAAACAAAATCATCATTTACTTTGGTGTAAATACCGATGTTTGGGCTCCTATACACATCATATTTGTAAATATCCAACTATCAATTTTCTAAACAAAAAGATATGAACGTAAAGGTGCGATCACTAGTCAAACAGTGTTATAATTTACAAATACTGCAAAATCCTAATTTAGTTTCCACTAATTTTGTTTAGATTTAAATAACATTCCATCAGACCAGTCCTATGCCAATAGATGAGCATTTCCCACAAGGACTAAAACCAATTGGAAAGATTCTCCACAGTGACGGTGAACACTATCACTTCATGTGGGGTCCGGGTAGAGGCGATGCTGAATGCTTCAGCGATGAAGCTGTAATTTCAGCATATGCAGCTCGCGGTGAAAAACAAGTTCCATTGGGAGTAAGTGGTACAATGGTCGCAGTCGACTGGGATTCTTGTGTAGCAGATGGCGCATGCATTGAAGCTTGCCCAGTGCAAGTTTTCCAGTGGTACAGAACTGAGATGGACATTCCAGCAAAAGATGTTGTTGGAAAGACATTTGCAGGTACCGGCTCTTCAGTAAAAGAAGAACGCTTAGACAAAACCGACAAGGCAGATCCAATCAGAGAACATGATTGTATCTGGTGTATGGCTTGCGTTTCAGTTTGCCCACCTCTAGCTATCAAGGTTGATCAATCAAACTTGGAGCACCATGAGAAGGCCGCAGGAACATTCATGAACCTCAAAGGCGGAGAAAATCCGCACGCACACGACTAAAGAAAAACAATTTTTTTCTTTTCTTTTTGATTTTTACTTAAACAAATTTTAAGCAGTTCTTTTCATCGAATTTTGCAGAGGTCGCCTAGCTCGGTAGGGCGCGGGCCTTGAGAGCCTGTGTGCGCAAGCACCCGGGGGTTCAAATCCCTCTCTCTGCGTTATTTTCCAAATTTACTAAGCTCTGCCAATAATGCAGAAAGCTGAATCTCTGGATTTGCGCCAGATAAAATTCTATAATCATATTTTGCAATTGTCTCAGAAATTTCTACAACGTTTGCTTGTTTGGTCTTGTACATTGCCTCATTAATGTATTTGAGAAAATCAGATTCTGACATGCCATAGACTTTGATCAGCTCAATCATTTTGTTTCTGGCATCCATTATCTTACCAGCAAGTGCCATCTTGAGAACCTCATCTACGTCCTTGGTCTTTGTTAGTCCAGCAGATGACTTGACATTTTCCTCCGTTATGGTGCCGAGACTTGCGGCTGCCTGAAAGAGATTAATCGCGTGTCTTAGATCTCCTTCGGTATACTCATAGATTGCCTTGAGGCCATCCTCCTCAGACTTGATTTTTTCCTTTTTTGCAATCTCTTTTAGGTGTGCGATAACATCTTTTTCAGTAATTCTTGTGAACTTGAATACTGCGCATCTGCTCTGGATCGGCTCTATTATCTTTGAGATGTTATTTGCAATCATGATGAATCGGCACGTTTTTGCCGTATCTTCTATGATTCTGCGCAAGGCGGTCTGGGCATCCGATGTCATCTCGTCAGCCTCATCCAAAATTATTATCTTAAATGGAATGTTCGTGTCAAGGCCAGCAAACCTAGAGAATTTTTTTACTCGTTCTCTGACCATGTTGATTCCGCGTTCATCTGATGCGTTCAACTCAAGTGTGTATTCCTTCCAACCATTGCCAAGGATTTGTCTACACAGACACATCGCAAGCGTTGTTTTCCCAACTCCTGCAGATCCAGAAAATAACAAGTGTGGTAATTCTGTGACGTTTTTTAATAATGCAGTTAGGCTTCCTATTATTTCCTTTTGGTTTACCAGATCTGTTATTTTTTGCGGACGATATTTTTCGACCCACATTATAGAATCTGACATTGCTAAACCCTAGTTTACATTATTAATAAATCACGCCTGAGGATCAAATGATCAAAGCTATTTGTAAACACAATTGATCGATCGTATCCATTAAATCCTTGAATCAAGGTTGATAACCATTGAAAATAAACGAGCTTTTGCAAGTATACTCGATAGGTTATCAACTAGAAGACGTAAAGGCTGTCATAAATCATGATTTTAAGATTAGTGTCTCAAATGTTACGATGTCTGGGAAACAAGGAGAAGTCATTAACATGCCTCACTGGATTGCACAAACCCTAGAATCTGAAACACATGCAGAAATCCAAGAATCTGATATGGGAATAGAGCTAACGCAATCAATATCAAAAGAAAATTTCCAAGGTGAAGAACTATCTCATTTGGAACCAGACTTTTACATCAAAGTCAAAGGATACATGACAAGACAATCCGAAAAAGAGCATGATAGACTCGAATCTTTACTAAACACATTGATTCGAAAAAGACTAGGAAAAATAATCCCACGTGCAAACTCGATGGAACTGACTGCAGATCTGGCAAAAAAACTCTCAATTGAGGAGCGTTCACTATACAACACCATCCACAAAAACAGTACTGAATTCATGGAACAGATTTTTGGTGAGAACAAATGACGCTAGAAACCCAATCCAGAAGTGCAACAATTGATCAAGTGCAACACTTTTTGTCCTCATTTAAGGACAAATCTGGGGCATTTCGCTATGTAGAAGAAATAGATCAAATGATGGCGAAGCAGGCAAAATTCATTGTAGTTGATTATAATGACATTGTATCGCACAAAGACATTGAGATAAAGTTTAACCTAGAGCCAGACGAGATTCTTTATGCATTTTCTGGTGCAATCAAAAACATTTTGGAAGAAAGATTTCCAGATTATGCAACCAAAATTGCTGATGACATTCGAGTAAGAATTGCAAACTATCCAATTCAAAGAAGTCTCAGACAAATCAATGCCGAAGTAATTGGTAAGATGGCCAGTGTTTCTGGCATGGTTGTACGCTCATCGGAGGTAAAGCCACTTGCAAAAAATGTGGTATACAAATGTCCGGAAGGACATGTAACTGAAATTCCACTGGAGCGTGGCCTCAGCATTTATGCCCCAAACAAGTGTTCTACTGAAAAATGTGCACACCGTGACATCAGAATTGACCCAGAGCAAAGTAAGTTCATCGATTTTCAAATTATCCGTTTACAAGAGCTTCCAGAGGATCTTCCTCCGGGACAACTTCCTCATTATATTGATGTGACAATAAAGCAGGACCTTGTAGATAATGCACGTCCTGGAGATAGAATCATCCTTACCGGTATTGTGAGAATCGAGCAGGAACAAATCACAGGGACTAGGATCAACAGCGGATTGCACAGATTAAGAATAGAGGGAAACAACATTGAATTTTTAGGCGGACGGGGAGGCAAGAACTCTAGACGCTCAGAACGAGAAGAGATCTCGCCAGAAGAAGAAAAGATAATCAAATCATTGGCAAGAAACACTAATGTTTATGAGAGACTGATAAACTCATTTGCACCGCATATTCAGGGACACGCAATTATCAAAGAATCAATTTTGTTGCTAATGGTTGGATCTATGCAAAGAGTAACAAATGATGGCACAAAGATTCGAGGTGACATTAACGTATTTCTGGTAGGAGATCCAGGTACTGCAAAATCAGAAATGCTCAAGTTTTGCGCAAGACTTGCCCCAAGGGGCCTATACACATCAGGTAGAGGTTCAACTGCAGCAGGACTTACTGCTGCCGTAGTTCGAGACAAAACTGGCATTATGATGTTGGAGGCAGGTGCCGTAGTTTTAGGTGATCAGGGATTGGTATGCATAGACGAATTTGACAAGATGAAACCAGAGGACAGAAGCGCACTGCACGAGGTAATGGAACAACAATCTGCAAGTATCGCAAAGGGCGGTATTGTGGCTACGCTAAATGCAAGAACTTCGATTTTGGCTGCAGCAAACCCAATGTATGGAAAATATGATCCATTCAAAAACATCACAGAAAACGTGGCGCTGCCAATTCCATTGTTGACAAGATTTGATCTCATATTTGTAGTGCGAGATATTCCATCAAAGGAAAAAGACCGTAACATTGCACAACACATAATCGGTTTGCACAAAAAATCTGCAGCCGACACAAGATCCCTAATTGATCCTGATATTTTTACAAAATATTTGGCATATTGTAAAAGATCAGATCCAGCATTAACTCCAGAAGCAGAAGAAAAAATTCTCGACTATTATCTAAAGATGAGAAATGTCGAATCTGAAGAAATGATCACAGTTACCCCTAGACAGCTTGGTGGATTGATAAGACTCGCAACAGCAAGAGCTAGGCTGCTCATGAAAGATCAAGTAGAAGCCGAAGATGCAGAACGTGCAATATTTCTGATTCAAAGTATGTTAGAAGATGCAGGAGTTGATGTCAATACTGGCAAAGTGGATCTCGGAGTCTTACAAGGAAGGCCGCACAGTGAGGTATCAAAACTGCAACTATTCATGGATGTTCTAAAGTCTCTTGAAGGAGACAGCAAAACCCCAGTTGAAGAAAAGCTCTTTGTCAAAGAGCTGGCTAAAACTGCCAAGTTTACAGAAGAAGAGGCGAGGAATTTTCTTCGAAGAATGCTTCGAGAAGCATCAATTTATGAATCCAGGCCAGGACACTATAATCGTGTATGAAAATAGCGGATCTTGGACTGACAGCCTCTGCGCAAGAGCTATTAGCTGACCAAAATATAACAAAACTATATCCACCACAAGCAGATGCGGTAAAGGCAGGACTGCTTGAAGGACAAAACATTATGGTTGCGGCCCCAACTGCTAGCGGAAAAACCCTTATTGCAACGCTTGCAATGATACAGTTTTTGAGCACAAAAACGGGCAAAATAGTCTATCTTACGCCTCTCAGGGCACTTGCCGCAGAAAAATTTTCCGAGTTTAAAAAAATAGAAAAAATCGATCTGGGTAAAAAAATCAATACAGCGATTTCTACTGGAGATTTTGATTCTGTAGACAAGGAATCGGAAAGTGCAGACATTATTGTTCTAACAAATGAAAAGATGGATTCGATTATACGTCATGGCGTGGATTGGATAGACAAAATCGGCCTAGTAATAGCAGACGAAGTTCACCTAATTGGAGATAAAGATCGCGGCCCAACACTTGAGGTTATTCTAACAAAACTAAAGGAGCTGGAATCAAAGCCGCAAATCGTGGGTCTTTCTGCAACAATAACAAACTCCAAAGAACTAGCAGAATGGCTTGGCTGCAAGCTGGTATCAAGTGATTGGAGACCAGTACCGCTAACCGAAGGTGTCTATGACGGCGGGACTGTACTGTGGAATGATGGTGGTTCTGATGAGATTGAATCAAGCATCAGGGGCCCGCCAATAGATCTCTGTCTTGATACCATCAAAAATGGTGGACAGTCTCTTGTTTTTGCAGAAACAAGAACTCGTTCTGCTTCGCTTGCCACAAAAGGCTCAGACGCAGTATTGAAATTCTTGTCCGATTCTGAGAAAAAATACCTAGAAGAAATCTCACAAAAAATACTCGACAACAATGAGCATACTGATCTGATAAAGACACTTTCAACTCTATTAAAAAAAGGAGTTGGGTTTCATCATGCAGGACTCAACCAAAATTGCCGAGAAATAATTGAAACAGAATTCAGAAATGGTAAAATCAAGCTTTTGGCGTCAACCCCAACACTGGCAGCCGGCGTGAATCTTCCGGCAAGACGAGTTGTCATATCCAGTATTGCTAGATATGACGTGAAGGCAGGCACAAACAAGCCAATTAGCATTCTGGAATACAAACAGCTTTGCGGAAGGGCAGGAAGGCCACAATATGACAAATTTGGCGAGGCAATCATAGTTGGCAATTCGAATGCGGCAGATCTTATCGAATATTATATCAATGGAACACCAGAACCAATTGAATCACAGCTTGCTGACGACAAGGCACTGAGGATACACATCCTAAGCCATGTTGTATCAAACCCTGGAATAAAAAGCGAGGAGATTTTCAAGTTTTTCCAAAAGACGCTGGCAGGATTGCAAACAAGAAAGAACACACTAAAATTTTCAATAGAGATTGCAAAAAAATTCCTCATTCGAGAAAACCTGATTGTTCAAAAGGTAGAAAGATTTGCAGCTACTGAGTTTGGCAAAAAGGTATCCATGCTGTACATTGATCCGATTACCGCGATTTACTTTAAGCGAGGCCTAGAAGTTGTATCTGAAAACAAAAGACATACGCTTGGATTTTTGCATCTAATTTCAAGCTGTGAAGAATTTTTTCCCAAGTTTTCACTTCGAAACAAGGACTATGAAACGCTTGGTGTGTTAATTGAGAACAAGGCCTCTGAACTAATCGAATCAATATCAGAATATGATTGCTCTCGAAGTCTCTTGGCACTATATTCTTGGATATCTGAATCTTCAGAAATTCATCTCTCAGACAACCTCGGAATCGAGTCCGGCGATATGCACAGAATGACAGAAACTGCCGACTGGCTTGTGTATTGTCTTTATGAGCTTGCAAAGCTAGTTGACAGATCAGATTTACTGGA
Organism: Candidatus Nitrosotenuis sp.; assembly: GCA_052387615.1. GTDB lineage: Archaea > Thermoproteota > Nitrososphaeria > Nitrososphaerales > Nitrosopumilaceae > Nitrosotenuis. The sequence continues at coordinate 10,376 of JBQTIZ010000054.1, forward strand.
AGAGCTCGCAATTATGAGGAAAAGGATCGCATACGGTATCAAAGAGGAACTAGTCGAGCTAGTCAAAATACGTGGAATTGGGCGCGTGCGTGCCCGCAGATTATTCGATCATGGAATCAAAACAATTGAGGATCTTCAAGCAATTCCGGTCAACAAGCTAGCGGAGATTGATAAAATCGGCCCAACCGTTGCAGATAATATTAAATCCCAACTCAAAAAAGTGAGATAATTGCAAGATTACATTATTGCAGGACTAGTTGCATCCGCAATTGCATTTTTTGTTGTTTTAGGCCTAGTTCCACCTCTAATAAAAAATCTAACCAAAAAAAACTGGACAGTAAAGGATGTAAATAGAGTAGGCGGTGCAATGATTCCAAGGCCTGGCGGACCTGCAATCCTTGCTGGCATAATTCTGGCCGAAATATCGCTTTACTTTCTTCTGCCGCAAGAAATAGTCATAACAAAAGGAATCGTGGCACTCTTAATTACAACATCGCTTGCATTTGTTATTGGTTTTGTTGATGACAGGAGGGTAATGGGCGGATGGTTCAAACCGCTTGCTTTAGCAGGTGCTGCAATTCCAATAATCATACTTGGCGCATACGAATCAAATTTAGCGTTTCCATTATTCGGCGAAGTAAAAATCCCAGCATTATATTTAGGCCTAATAATATTCATGATCCCAATTACTGGAAACACAATAAACTCTATTGATGTAATGAATGGAATTGCAAGCGGATTTATGACAATTGCAGCATTTTCACTTGCAATTGTTATGTTTATTTTGCAAAATTACTCCGTTGCAATAATGATTTTACCTGTCGCATTTGCATCTCTTGCGTTTTATCGATATCACAAGTTCCCTGCCAAAATCTTCCCAGGTGATTCTGGAGCGTTAGTACTTGGTGCCGCGTATGGTGTTATTGCTATAATTGGACGCGTTGAGGTAATTGCAGCAATCGCGCTTTTACCTGCAATAATAAACTCATTTTTGTTCCTATCTAGCGTAAAACGAATAGTGGAGCACAGGCAAATTAAAGGACCAACAACACATACCGATGACCACAAAATTACTGCGACAAAAGAATCTGACGCACCAATTACCCTAGTAAGACTAATCGTTGCAAGCAAACCATTAACCGAAAAGGAAATTGGTTTTACCATATTCAAATTGGCAGTATTTTCAGGAATATTGGCGATAATTACTGCATTTCTGACAGGAGTACAAATTTGGCCCAGCTCTTAATTTTTGCATTTATTGGAATAATGTGGGTTCTAATTCTTGCTGGGGGCGGCATACTTGTAACGCTTGTTTCACAAATCTCCATTTCGGGATATGGTGATCAGATGGACTTTTTCATTGCATCTATAATCAAGGCAGTAATTTCACTAGTTCTTGTGGCGTTTTGGGTTCTAGTTCTAACAAAACTAAAAAACAAAATATTTCAAAAACAGATTAAAGCCTAGGATTTCCACACTGCCTGTTTTTTGTCATATTCTGATCTTGCATATTTTATCTTGGCGGGAATTCCTACTACCACCATACCATCCGGAACATCTTTTGTTACAACTGCGCCCATAGCAACAACACTGTTTTTTCCAATGGTTACACCTGCCTTTATGACTGCACGAGAGCCAATTATTGCGCCGTCTTTGATGGTTACTCCAATCATTTTCTGGCTTGGCGGATACGGATCATTTGTTAATGCAGCTGCAGGGCCAATGAAAACATTTTTGCCAATTTTCGAAAGCGGTGGGATGTAGACTAGGCCCTCAATCATCGTGTTCTCACCGATCTCTACATTGTAATCCACATGGGCAAGTGAGCCAATTTTCACGTTGTCGCCTATTGTGGTATTGTCTCCGACATAAGCAAAATGCCAAATCTTGACATTTTTCCCAATTTTTGCCTTTTCTGATATAAAATTAGTTACCAAACTACAGATGCCATGGATTTGCGTCTTTAATTATTTTTTGAGGCAGAATCTTCTTGTTTTTTTCCAAAAACCCAATGTCTTGCTTCTTATCTCGTAGCTCATCTGGCAGCATTATTGGAATCTCTTCAATAATTGGATAGAATCTGGTGCATTTGGAACAAAACAATACCCCCTCTAGCACCACCTCTTGTTTTGACTCTACCTCGTATAATTCCAAAGGAAATTGTTTATCCATTGGACACACAAGCATGTCCATCATTTTTTTGTTCATTTTAGATCTAAATAGATTGGAACTCCTTTTTGACTAGATAATAATGCTGCTTCTGCTATTTTTGTTACGTTTACCGCCTCCTCAGCCAGAACTCTGGGCACAGTCTTTGATTTCACTGCATCAAGAAAAGCCTTGATCTCAACTGTAAGTGGTTCTTGTTTTTCTTTTCGTGGAATTTCCGAGCCTTGGTCTTTTTCTATTTTTACTTCCTGTGAAACAAAGTCACCTGAAATTATGCCTTCGGTGCATACTGCGTTGAAATGTCTCACACGCGATGGCGTTATCCAGTTTGAGGAAATTACTGCCACCTTATTGTCTTTGAAGCCAAGCATAATCGTTGCAAAATCCTCATGTTCATGTCTGATTTTACCAGATCTTGCAAAAACCACTTGAGGAGTATCATCAAAAAGCCACATAGCAGTATCGATATCATGGACTGATGTATCGTAAATAATTCCAACATCTTTGATGTGGAGAGGCATTCTGTTTTCTCGGTGAAATTCCAACATGATGAGTTCACCATATTTTTTTGATTTTACAAATTCCTTTACCGCTTCAACTGCTGGATTGAATCGTTCAATATATCCGCATGTGAGTATGACTCCATTTTTTTTGGCAAGCTCTGCCAGCTTGAGGCCCTCTTCTGATTTGTAAGTCATTGGTTTTTCCACAAAGACTGCCTTCTTTTTCTGAATTATCTTTGTGGCAATATCAAAATGAGTAATGGTTGGTGTACAAACAAAGACCGCATCAATCTCTTCAGAGTCTAGCATCGTATCTAGTGATGTGTAGTGATTTACTCCGTATTTTTGCGCGGCATCTGTTACTCTGGCCTGATCTGCATCACAAACAGCAACTAAAACCCCAAGTTGGGATAAAACTCTGGCATGGTTTTTCCCCCATCCGCCAATCCCTATCTGTGCTACTTTCAAGCTAATACACAGGCGTTAGCCAGCTGGAATATTTGTCGTTTTTTGCTGATACAATGTCCAAATAAGAAGAGATGATCTCTTTGGTGATGCTGCCAGGCTTACCAGAACCAATCTTTTTACCATCAATGCTTGTAACTGGGGTTATTTCTGCCGCAGTTCCAGTAAGAAATATCTCATCTGCCAGATAGGCCTCACCACGCGTAATTATTTTTTCTCTGACTTCATAGTTGAGATCTTGGACAATCTGCATTACCGAATCGCGCGTTATCCCTTCTAGTGCTGATGATTCTAGTGGAGGTGTCATCAAAATGTTGTTTTTTACAACAAAAATGTTTTCACCTGGTGCCTCGCTTACATTTGCATGCAAATCAAGTAAGATTGCTTCATCGTACCCATTTCTTTTGCATTCTTGTGTAGCTAAAATTGAATTCAGATAGTTTCCACCCATTTTCGCTAAAGGTGGTGTTGATTGGTCGCTAAATTTTCTCCACGATGAAATTCCAGCACTGATTCCGTTTTTGTCAAACAAATCTCCAAATGGGAACATAAACACTGCAACGTGTGTTGGTGCGTTCTCATTTATATGCAAATTAATTCCATACTGCCCAACAAAATAGAATGGCCTGATATAGCATGATCTTTTCATGTTGTTTTTCTTACACAAATCAATTATCGAATTCATTATTTGCTTGTTGGAATAATTAAGTGAAATTGAATAAAATTTTCCAGACTGTCTGAATCTTTTGATATGATCTTCTAATCTGAAAACGTAAAGATTTTTTGAATTCCAGTATGCGCGAATCCCTTCAAATATGGATGTTCCATAATGAATTGCGTGTGTTGTGATTGGCACATTTGCCTTGCTTAGCGGAACAAATTTACCGTCGAACCAAACAAATTTTGAAATGTCAAATTTCATAGCCTGCTTTCAAATACGGTATTAATCTATCTTGTCTTGAGGCCTGTTTTTGGGAATTTCATTCCGGCAATTCTTGTGGTCATGTCTTGTGAGTTTGCGTATCTTTCCACAATACTCCAGTTTTCTTTAATTATTTCTTCAACTTGTTTTGGAATATCGTTCTGCCAGTCGGTCTGTTTTCCACGCGCTGACTCGTACAGTTTATCTTTGACAGAGGATGCGGAGATCTCTTTTCTTGTACCTATTTGTGGATTCAGTCTGTATGCTTTGAGCATCAACCCCTCAATCTTATCGCCCGTGTATGTGTAATAGTCATCGTCTATTTCGCTTAGAATCTGAGCTCGTAATTTCCATGAGTATGGAGATAATATCGGTGGGAAATACCTGTAAAATGGTGCATTAAATGTATAGTTTGGAGAAACTTTTATGGAATCGCCAAATACGGCGACTAGCATTTTTTTCCGTATTTCATAGCTAAATGGGAAGCTTTTGCTGTTTATCTCCATTCCATGATCCAAAAAAATAACTGGCATTACTACCACTTTGTCTTTTTTTAGATCATTGATAATTTCCACATGTGCGTTTGTGAGTGGATTTACATGTGCAAGATATATTGCAACAGTCAAACGAATTGAGTATTTTTTGGTTCTATTTCAATGCTTGATGTGGGGACGATGGGACTTGAACCCATGATCTCCAGCGCCCGAGGCTGGCAGTATACCAAGCTAACCTACGTCCCCGATGCTGGGACAAAACCAAACAATATTACTTTTGAGTTATCCGTAAGATTCGTACTTTACGTCAAAGCTTCCATCTTGACGCTTGTTTCTTTCTGTAGCAAATCCCTTCGCACCAAGATAATCCATACATCCATCGATTGTCCCCTGCCAGCCACAAATGTAAAACATTGTATTTTGTGGAGTTAGTCGTTCACCAACCATTTGTTCAAGCGGTGAGGGCTCACCATCCTTTGATCTGAGAAATGTCTCTACTCTCCCAGTTTGGCCACTCCAAGAACGGTTAAACCATTCCTGTGGGCGGCTAATTGCTGCACGATATTTGAAATTCCATTTGTCGCGTCCCTTGTCGACACTTTCCATCTCTAAATTAGTAAAAAGCTCTTTGTAGCTCAGCTCATCAATATAGCTTGAACCATGTAATACTACTATCTCCCTCTTATCACCAACAGCATGTAGATGCTGTGCAAAGCTTACAAATGGCGCAATTCCAGTTCCTCCGCCAAGACAAACAATTCTGCGTTCATCTTTTTGACCATTTGGAAGTTCGTCGTTAATTAGCAATGCAGCTCCAGCTGGTTTAATCCAAGTTATCTCGTCGCCCTCTTTTGCATTAAACAGTTGAGTGGTTAGTCTTCCAGGCAGTGGCTTTCTTACCCATCGTATTACAAATTCAATGTATTTTTTATTCTCTGGGTGTGATGAAATGGAATAAGCACGTCTGATTACTTTGCCCTCGCTTGGAACATTCATACCAATTGTTAGAAATTGCCCTGCCTTGTAATCAGGAATAATTCCATCATTTGGAACTAGCCTAAAAATTGCCAAGTCTTCTTTTAATAATTGAACATAAGTGATGGTTGCTTTGTTTTCTACTACCACATCAAGACCTGTTGCATGACGGTTAAATATTTTATGTTAAGCAATAATCAAATTTCTTTTTTCCAGCTAAACGTTAATAATCAATCTGAAAACTTGAAAGACGATCAGATCTATTTCTGGTTTTGTGGGCCGGTCGTCTAGACTGGTAGGATACGCCCTTGGCATGGGTGAGATCGAGGGTTCAAATCCCTCCCGGTCCACTTACAAATTATTTCTAGCAAAAATCACAAGCTTGCTTATTTCTGGGTCATTTTCCTTTGAGAGAATATCTAATTTTGATAATAACGATTTATCCCTGATGTCTATTGCTGATTTGATTGCGCTTTTTTTGACTTCAATGTTAGCATCGTCAAGGCATTTTTGTATTGCAAAAGATGCTTCAATTGCTTTTAAGTAACCGAGTGCACCTACTGCACAAGAGCGTACCATCGCACTGTGATCTTCCGTAAGTTGAATGATTTTTGAAATTGCTTTTTTTTCGTTTCTGTTTGCCAAAACAAGAGCACAGTAACCGCGGATGTTTTTGTTTTGGTTTTTTAAGCTTTGAAGTAAAATGCCTGAAATATCGTTCTCATTTAACAATAAGGCACTAAACGCTTCACCTCGTATCTCAATATCATCATCATCGAGTTCTGAAATTATTATCTCAAGAATTTTAGAATCAGAAATATCTGATGATGATTCTAACAATTTAATTTTCTCTTCCCTTGAGCCTGTTTGCACAGTTTTTCTGATTTGCTCAAGTGAAGTCATCTTTAATCCGTTTGATATACATCAGTTAATAAGAAATTTTTGAATTTTGTATGAGGATTTTGTTTTTAGCTTTAAATTATCGATATATTTCTAACAGGGCATGTCCGAAAACAGAGACGTAATTTTCATTGGCAAGAAGCCATTGATGGCGTATGTAACATCTACGTTAATTCAATTGGCTAATCTTCCATCAGTGTATATCAAAGCCAGAGGACTAAGCATTGGACGTGCAGTGGATGTAGCACAAATCATCTCAAGAAAAACAGAAAATGCTGGATATTCTATTGGCCAAATAAAGATAGGCTCTGAACAACTCGAATCCAAAGACGGCAAGTCACGAAACGTATCCACAATAGAAATCGAAGTAAAGAGAAACAAATAAGCTCGTTTCTTTACTTGGACTTTTTTATTTATTCTCTTTTGTAACGATTTTCAAGATTTCTGAATTTTGCCAATTCAACAATATTGTTGAATTCATCAAAACTTACGACATTTTTTCGAAGTTTTGTAGTAGTTCCTGATTTTTTTAGCTCCTTTAGAATTGCGAGCGATGCGTAAGTGTTGGCATAGAGAACAGAAAGTGGGTACAAAATTATCTTAAAGCCAATTTTGTGCAATTCTTTGGCAGAAAGAACCGGCGTGGCTCCGCCCTCTATCATGTTTGCAACAAGTGGTGCCTTGATCTCTCTTCCAATTTTTCTCATTTCATCAATTGATCTTGGAGCCTCAATAAAGACTACATCGGCACCGATTTTTCTGTAGTATTTTGCACGCTCTATTGCATCATCTAGACCTTTCGTTGCTCGTGCATCCGTCCTTGCAACTATGATAAAGTCCTTGTTCTTTTTAGCATCTATTGCAGCTTGGAGCTTTTCAGCATATTCTTCTTTTTCAATCACCTCTTTTCCTATCATATGCCCACATCTTTTTGGCCATTTTTGATCCTCGAGAAAAATTCCTGCAGCACCTGCTGCCTGTAACTCATTTACTAGTTTCCAAACACTGAGTGCATTACCATAACCCGTATCGGAGTCAACTATTACTGGAACAGAAACTGCTCTACAAATTCTTCTTGCATTTTCAACCGTCTCTGTTGCACCAATGAATCCATAATCTGGCATTCCAAACAACGTAGCCGATGTACCATAACCTGTCTGAAACATTGCCGCAAATCCAACTCTCTGTGCAATTTTTGCACCAATTGCATCATAAACACCTGGAATAACAAGTGGTTTTGTTGAATCATTGATAAGCTGTTTTAGGGTTTTCAACAAAAATCATGGTTAATTTTGTTATTTATGAATAGCTACTCATTATGATCCATACTTTGTGGAAAAATTACATTTGGTTCCTTGTTATACATAGGATTTAATTATCTCCTAAATTGAACCAAAACTAATGACCAAGCTATTACAAACACTAGTTGCAATAGGAATATTATCTTCAATTCCAATATTGGCAAATTCATATGCCGAAATTTGTCAAGTAAACTGTGAGGCACCAACTTTAGGTGTAATAACAAACGGACAAAGAATAGTGGATAATGGACTAGTTATCAATGGTAGAACATTTACTGTGGAAGAAAACATTCAATCTATACCTACAATGACATTTAACACTGGTAAAGTGTCAGAAATAAAACTAAATGTCTATGAGGATGGTGGGACTGATTTCTTGAGACATGCCTCAATCAGCATATCTGATTATGGTGACGACCAAAATAGAAATGACTTAGCAACCATCTCTTTTGATCAGGATTTTACTGGCGAACAAAGTACCACTGTAGTTGATCCAAACGGTATTTTCACAAATGTAAACACTAAGATGACACTGATTGATGATTTCAATGCCTCTGTAGAATTCTCCTTCAAATCTGTAAAACCATTTGATAAATCATCACTGATTGTACAGTTGTGGGATGACGAACGAAGCTCTAGAACAAATGTTTTTCTTGGTGCTGTGCAAGCAACTGGAAACGAAGTAATTGAATTTGTTCCAGAACCATCAGTATACGTACCTACACCATTACAACAAGTAAATGACGGAGTATCTCCAGAAGATGTAGAGTGTAGAGCAGGATTGGAATTAGTAATTCGTACTACTGGCTCACCTGCATGTGTATATCCATTCACTGCAGAAACCTTGAGAGCATGGGGATTAGTTGAATAAATAAACTCACAAACACTTTCTTTTTTGATTTTTTATTGTTAGAATTTGCGTATTATATCTGATATTTTTGCTTAAATTCATTTTCTTCATAGGATTTAATTATCGCAGAAGTTGTCTGAAATTATGATAAAATTTCAACCAATGGTTGTTATTTTTGCACTGCTATCAATTTCATTAGTTTCAATTAGTTTTGCTGATGTTGCATGCGTCGAAGCTTGTGAGCCACCTACAATTGGTGTGTTATACTCAGGTCAAAGAATTATTGAAAACGGATTCACAATCAACGATAGATCCTTTAATGTGGAAGAATACTATCAAACTATTCCAACAACTGTTGTAAAAACTGGAAGTCAAGTAAAAATAAAATTGTTAGTTCATGAAAACAGCGGCTCAGAATACATCAGACATGTGGGGTTTTCAATAAATGACTATAAAGATGAGAGAAACAAAAATGAACTTGCCAGTATTTCATTTGCTCAACCCCTTTTAAGAGAGCAAAAAATCACAGTAAATAATCCAAATAATATAATAAAAGACGCCAAAGTTGAAGTAACGCCAATTAATCGCTTTACGATTGCCTTGGAATACTCCTTCAAGCCAGTAAAGCCAATTGATACGTCATCCATTGTTGTTGATTTATGGGATGCTAAACGAACCTCCAAAACAAATGTCTTTTTCAATGCAATCAAAGTAACTGGAAAAGAGATTATCGAAAAAACACCAGATCCAGTCAAAAACGTTCTTCCACCACTAAAACAGATTGAAGCCAAAATTATCCCCCAAAAAATAGAATGTAAGGATGGATTGGAAAAAATTACCCGCAATAATGGCGCAATAGCATGTGTTTCTACGTACACTGCAGATATGCTCAGAAATATGGGACTAGCTTCCTAAATTATTTCCTCAATGACTAGTCTATTTTGATCTCTTTTCCTTGTTTTAATTCTTGGCTGTCGAGTTTTTGTAGCTCATTCTGAAGGAATTTTCGGTATTTTTGCATCTCTTCTTTTGTCATCTTGGATACGTTAGCTGAAAGTAATGCTCCCATCATATTCATTCTTTCAATTAGATCCATCGCAACAAACCTTCCAACATTTTTGACTCGCATCAAAACATCAAGCTGGTTTTTTATTATCCTGTTCATCGATTCTAGATCTTCTGACGTTGACCTGCCTTTCTTCGTGATTTGATATTTTCCATCCTTAGTTTCTTCGATCAACCCCTCGTCTAAGAGCCTGCCTAGAAGTGGATAGATAAGACCAGGTGATGGTTTCCACATCCCGTCACTTTGTAAATCTGCCGCATCGATGATTTCTTTTCCAGTATGTGGTTTCGTTCCAAGTAATTCAAGAATATAATATCTTGAGAATCCACGCGGTATTACACTACCTACTCTCTGAAACCATTCCGTTACCATCACTAGTGATTTCGCTAGCGATAACTATAAGAATTACGTGTAATTTTCGTACGTTTTCTTTTGAATACATATTTATCCGATTTTTTAAAGTTGAAAGTAGCAGATGGTTGATTCTATTGAATATGATCTGATTATAGTTGGATCTGGACTCGCTGGTCTTCGTGCAGCAATAGAGGCAGCAAAGTCAAGTCAAACTCTCAAAATTGGTGTAATTTCCAAAGTTCAGGTTATGCGTTCGCACTCTGTATCTGCAGAGGGTGGAACAGCTGCCGTACTATTTGAGGAAGAAGGAGATAGTATTGAATCTCACATTTACGATACTGTCAAAGGTAGCGATTTTTTGGCAGACCAAGATGTTGCAGAACGACTCTGCAAAGAGATGCCGCGAGAGGTATATCAGATGGAACATTGGGGAATGCCTTGGTCCAGACGAAAGGATGGACGGATTGGCCAGAGAAACTTTGGGGGTTATAGCTTTCCGCGTGCAACATATGCGTCAGATAAGGTGGGGTTTTTTGAAATGCAAACACTGTATGACACATGTCTCAAATTTGACAATATTTCATTTCTTAACGAGTGGTTTGTAACTGCAATAATACATGATGGTCAGCAGTTCATGGGAGTAACTGCAATCGAATTATCCAGCGGCACGTTTTACACAATACATGCAAAGGCGTTAATCATTGCCACTGGTGGGGCTGGAAGAATTTACAGCTTTTCAACATATGCATTATCATCAACCCCAGATGGTCTCGATATGGCATACAGAGCAGGCCTTGCATTAAAGGACATGGAATTTGTTCAATTTCATCCAACTGGAATTCTACCATCTGGAATTTTGATTACCGAAGGTGCTCGAGGAGAGGGAGGCTACTTACTTAACAAGGATGGAGAACGATTCATGACAAATTATGCCCCAAGCAAAATGGAGCTCGCACCACGTGATATTGTCTCTAGGGCAATCATGAGTGAAATTCATGATGGCCGCGGCTTTAAGCATGAAACAGGTGTAGACTGTATGAAGCTAGACCTGCGACACATAGGAGATGCAGTGATTAGAGAAAAACTAGGTGCAATCCGTGAAATCTCTATCAAATTTTCTGGAATTGATCCATCGCAAGAACCGATTGACATTAGACCAGTATGTCATTACATGATGGGCGGTATTCACACCAATATCGATGGTGCAACAGAGCTCAAGGGGGTGTGGGCAGCAGGCGAGGCAGCATGTAACTCAGTTCACGGTGCAAACAGATTGGGGGCAAACTCTACCTCAGAGTGTATTGTCTGGGGAAAGATCACAGGTAAGATTGCTGCAGAATATGCACTGAATTCAAGAATCACATCACAATTTCCACATCACTTGGTTACACTGGAAGAAAAAAGAATCTATGATGGAATATTTCGAGGACAGGGAGAATACAACCCATACGAGATTAGACAAGAACTAACAGACATTATGAATGATAAAGCATATGTCTACAGAACTGAAACGGATCTGGTTGAAGGACTAAAAAAGCTCCGTGAAATCAGAGAAAGAACTTGGAAACATGTAGACGACAAGGCAAAAGAATACAACACAAACTTTAGTAATGTTATGGAGATTGATTCCATGTTCAGAGTTGCTGAAGTTGTACTTATTGGTGCAATCAACAGACGTGAATCCCGCGGCTCACATGCGAGACTTGATTATCCAAGCAGAGACGATGCAAACTTTTTACACCATACGCTTGCTTACTATGATCCAAGGGAGCCAATAATGAAAAAACACCCAGTGACCATAACTAGGTATCAACCAGTGGAGAGAAAATACTAGGATGAAACGAAACGAAAACAAAGAAGGTATCAGAGGCATGGCAAATCCAGGCCGATATGGAATAGAACGTGTCGCATACTGGTTAATGAGAATCACAGGCCTTGGCTTGCTTGCATATCTGATTGGACATGTGTATGAAACAAGTTCCATTGTTAATGGTAAATCTGCTTGGGAAAATATGCTGAGCCTTACACAAACCACTGAAGGCCACGTCATTCTGACTTTGGTAATTGGAATGTGTGTATTTCATACTGTAAATGGAATTCGTGTAATGCTTGGACATGGAGGGTTTGGAGTTGGCAAGCCAGCACGACCTGATTATCCATATATTCCAGCATCACAAAATAACATGCACAAACTTTGCATTTATGCCTCAATTGGCCTTGCAGCACTTGCAATGATGTATGGACTATCTGTGTTACTTGGTGAATAAAATGCGAGAAAGTACAATAATGAAAATCCATTATGGCACCGCACTTGGTGCTGTAGTGCTTGTTGCAGTGCATATATTGTTTAGAATAACAATGATGAACTATGCAGACTCTTTGGCATATGAAAACGTCCTTGCAAACTACAAGTATCTTCCATACGCAATAATGCTAGAGTTAATTCTTGTATTGCTCTCGGTTCATGGATTTAATGGACTGCGTGTAATACTGTTGGAGCTAAAACAAGGAAGATCATATGAAAAAGCAGTTTCGTATGGATGCATTGCCGCAATGGTTGGTCTTGTTGCATATGGTTCAAGAACTATATTGATGGCAACCATAGGGATGACGTAGATGAGTGAATTATCACAAACAATAGCAGAAGAGCAATCATCTACTGAAGTATCATCATCAAAAACTATAACACTACGCATTTCAAAGTTCAACCCCGAATATGATTCCACTCAACAGTTTGCTGATTTTAGGGTTCCATATGAGCGATGGACAACAGTTCTAGATGCTATTTTGGATGTCAAAAAACACTTGGATCACTCTGTAGCCGTTCGTTATTCCTGTAGACAAGCATCATGCGGATCTTGTGGAATGAAAATCAATGGAAGACCGCGATTAGCATGCTTTACGAAAATCTCAGAGCTAAATTCTGATGTTATAACAGTTGAACCAATGAGCAACTATCCAATTGTAAGAGATTTGGTTGTCAATCTTGAGAGAATGTTTACAACTCACAAAAAGATGAAACCATACATAATTCGTGAAGATTCTGAAATTGCTGCGTCAACAAAAGAACTCAAACAAACTCCAGAAGAACTGGAAGAATACATACAATTTGCAAACTGTATAAAATGCGGTCTGTGCAATTCCGCATGTCCTACAATGGCAACCGACTCTTCATTTTTGGGACCTCAGGCATTAGGCCAAGCGTATAGATATGTTGCAGACAATCGAGACAAGGGCAAAGACTCTAGGCTAAAAATAATAGATGAATCACATGGGATCTGGAGATGCCATTTTGCTGGCTCTTGCAGTCAGGTCTGTCCGAAAGGAGTTGATCCTGCAATGGGAATCCAAATGTTAAGGGGATACCTATTAGGATTTAGAAAATAAAACTATACTACCGGCTTTTTTGGATTTGGGCTATTGTTTACTTGATTGTTGATTGCTTCTGCCATAAAATGATTTGAAACATTTACCTTGACATCATTCACTCCATCGATCTTTAACAAATGGTCATGGACGTCTTGACAGATTTTAAATCCAAATACTGCGGGACAAAATGGACTGGTCAGATGCAAATCAACCTTTACTGATGAGTCAGAAATGTCAACATTGTCTACTAACTCTAGATCTGTGATTGACGTGTTTATTTCAGGATCAACTATTCCAGACAATTCATCAAAGATTTTTCTTCTAAGCTCTTGTAAATCCTGAGACACAAACGGCAAATCGTCTATGCTATATATAACCATTATAATCCCTAGTTGAGAATGTATAGGTCTCGACTTGACAAGAATCTAGACAAACATACACTTGATTACGTCTCGTCCATTTCTGATGATTCTGAAATTGCTCTTTATGATATCATTGGAAGTCAGGCTCACTCTATCATGCTATATGAGAATAAAATCCTAAATCGTATTGAAGTAAAAAAAATCCTCTCTGCACTGGAGAAGATAAAAAAGGAAAATCTATCTGTAAAATCTTCTGCGGAAGACATTCATGAGTTAATTGAAACAATGGTGATTAAAAAGACAGGTCTAGAGGTTGGCGGTAAAATGCACACCGCGAGGTCACGAAATGATCAGGTGGCTTTGGATCTACGCATGAAAATCCGAGATGACATCAACACAATTTGTGGCTGTATCTTGGATATGGTAGAAACACTAGTTGTGCTTGCAGAAAAACACACTAGCACCGCAATGCCGCTATACACACATTTACAACAAGCACAAATTGGAACATTTTCACATTTTTTGATATCCTACGCAGATGCATTATTTCGAGACTTTGAGCGATTATATGATACATTTGGGCGAGTAAATCACTCTCCACTTGGAGCAGGACCTATTGGCGGTACAAGTCTTCCAATAAATCGGAACAGCACCGCAAGGATGCTTGGTTTTTCACAAATTGTGGAAAACTCTATTGACGCTACAAGTAGTAGGGATGTGGTTGCAGAATACGTAGGACACGTTGCCATACTTATGACAAATCTCAGCCGAATTGCAGAAGACCTTGTAATTTGGTCTACATCGGAATTTTCATTTGTGGAACTATCTGATCAGTTTTCATCACCATCTAGTGTAATGCCACAAAAGAAAAATCCCGATATTTTGGAGCTAACTCGTGGCAAGACTGCACGCGTAATTGGAAACCTTGTTGCTATATTGTCAAATCTTAAAGGACTTGCATCTGGATACGGCCGAGACCTGCAAGAAATCAAACCATCAGTATTTTTGAGCTCACGTACTGCGATATCTGCACTTGTTGTTTTGAACTCTATGTTTGTTACACTCAAGGTAAACAAACAAAAAATGAATCAAATTGCGGATTCTGGATATTTGGCAGCGCTAGATATTGCAGAGGCCTTGGTAAAAGAAGGACTACCATTTAGAACTGCTCATAAAATAGTAGGCAAGCTAGTACAAGTTGCACATGAATCTAAAATCTCGTTATCTGAGCTTACTGCATCTGAAGTAGCAAAATCTATCTCAGAGAAGGAATTTGACGCAAAAAAACTTGGCAAGATAATATCGTCAATTGATGCCAAATCTTCACTCAAAAACAGATCTTCGCTTGGGTCTGCTGGAATATCTGAACAAAAACGTCTAATTGTAAAGCGAAAGTCCAAAATCAAGCAATATCGAAACAATATGACAAAAAGAAGCATGCAAATTACTTCTGCAACTGAGAAACTATCTACTAAAGTACGACTACTCAGCAAATAATTGATAGCGGGTTCGCGGGGATTCGGACCCCGGACAGCCGGATTAAAAGTCCGGTACTCTACCTGGCTGAGCTACGAACCCTTCGCAAATTCTGAAAATCGTGTATAATTTAGTCTTTGGCTAATGATGTTTCTCTGATGCAAACTTTAAAAAAGGAAATTTTATGATCAAAAGTCAAGCCCTTGTAGTATAGCCCGGTCTAGAATTCGGCCCTGTCACGGCTGAGACGCGTGTTCAAATCCCGCCAAGGGCGCTTTCAATTTTTCTATATTATAATTATGTAAAAACTCTAAAAATTAAAGAAAACAGATAGTTGAAAATTTATCAAAACCTTGAGCTAACTACAATTTTAGCTGTTTTGTAATTTCTGCAAGAATTTGCTTGTTTGCAGCTGCAATAAATGAGAGTCTTGACTCATATGATAAATCGGAGTCAAGCGGCCTTAGCTTTTGATCTAGTACGAGTCCTCCGGCCTCTTTTGATATTATGTAGCCTGCCGCCATGTCTGTGACTCTGATTTTTTCTCGCAAGTCAATGTAAATGTCAATTAATCCTCTGGCAAACAGTGCTAGTTCTAATGCGTTTGCGCCAAGATGTCTTGAGTGGTTTGAGTTCTCAAAAATTGGCTGAATTTTTTTGATTAGTTTTGGAGTGGCACCTGACACATTAATCCCTACTATCTTGTAGATTGGCTTTTGCTTGTGTACTGTAATTTTTTTCTTGTTTAGATATGCTCCTTTTCCCTTTGTTGCCCAATACATATCGCCATTTGATAGATCAGTTACCACTCCGTCCGTAATTGAGCTGAGCTTGTTTTTTGGCGCAAATGCCAAAGAACAACAAAAGAAAGGGATTCCTCGCACTGCATTTGCAGAGCCATCAATTGCATCCATGATGACGAATCCCCTGGGTTTTTTTGAGAGCTCCACTCTACCACATTCTTCTCCAAGAACAATGCAGTCAAATTTTATTTTTTCTAAATAATCTAATACTGTTTTTTCAGCAACAATGTCTATTTTACGAGATATATCTCCACCTTTTCCTACGCCATGATCTTCTGCAGCTGCTTTTGTACCAGCTAAATCTTTTACGTTTTCATAAACCTGTCTTGATGCTTCTCTTAGAATCTCTATTACTTGCACGATTGCTTTGAAATTTTTTCGTAATTTAAGTCAAGAAATATTGAAAGGATAAATAACTAGAGCAAAAGCTGTTTCTCTGTGAGTAGCAAGGACCAGTCTGTAGTCTCAAAAGAAGCGTTAATGTCGACAAAAGCTGGTAAGCAAATCATAAAACAGGGACTGTTCAAATCAAAGGGCTTCAAGTTATTTCAGCACTACAAAGAAGAAGCAGAAACTGAATTTCCAAAGTTCGCGCAAAGATTCACCGATGACCTGTTGCGAGAAATAAAGAATGATTCTTCTCCATCCTCCACACAAAATACATTTGCGCAAGAAATTGGTACAAATGAGTTACTCCTGAAAGACTCAGAAATCCCAACAATAAAATCAAAACTTGAGAATCCTGACATCCTCAAAGACAGAGTTTCACGAATTCTAAATTCTAATTTTGTCAAAATGACATTGCCTGTGTTTTGCGCGTTATATGATGCAGCAGCGGATTATACGAAAAACAAGTCTGCACAAATGCGTCAAGATATGGTAGATGGTCACATCATAGCCATAGATCTATCAGAACCAATGGATAGAATAGTTGACAAAGACGAGGACTTGGAATACCTGGATGATTACAAACTCATGAATCCTTACATTTTGAAGCTTGCACGAGACAAAATTGCAAGAGGTGGAGAAGAGGTTTTGCAAGAATTTGAGGATGGATTCAAAGATGCTCGACTTGGACAGTACGTCGATACCAAGCTAAAGACTACACCAACTAAAATTACAGAAGAACAAATGAATCAATGCTACAAAAAATATCGTGCAGTGATGGGTACTGCTGGACGAAACATGGCACTATCAAAAAATCCACTAGGTGAAATTTTCTATTTGGGAATGGCACGTGCAGCAGAATGCGTTGGGTGTGGTAATGAAATTGAGGATTCGATCAAAAACAAATTTGTCAAGGTGCCTTCTTGGCCTCTGTATTATTCACTTTTGGCAAACGATGTCAAAAAAGGATTTGAGCATACTATGAAAAAAAGTGAATTGTATCTATCTGATGCAAGGCTCGCGCTAGAATTATTACCTAAAGATTTCTCACACACGGAATTTTTGGAATTTCTATTCCTGACTGTAGAACACTATAACCAATACTGGTATAATCAACTAGACAAAGTCAATCTATGGTCAGAGTTTTCTGCAAAACTTCCAAAGTGATCCTCTCATGATGTGGTCTGAAAAGCATAGGCCGAAACAAATCATTGACATGGTTGGCAATGAAGAGGCCAGAAAATCATTTGCTGACTGGCTAATAAAATGGAAAAAAGGTACAAAGCCGGTTTTGCTTGTAGGCCCACCTGGAATTGGCAAGACTACGCTTGCACAGCTTGCAGCAAAAGAGTTTGGCTATGATTTGATTGGTATGAATGCAAGTGATGTTCGAAATAAATCAAATATTGAGGAACTACTCTCACCACTACTTGGCAATACAAGTCTACTTGGAAAATCCATGATCTTTGTAGATGAAGTAGATGGAATTCATGGGAGAGCCGACTTTGGAGGTGTGGAAGCATTACTAAAAATCCTAAAAGAACCAACCATCCCAATAATTCTAGCGGCAAATTCTGATGATTCAGATAAAATGAAAAATATCAAGAAAACATCAAAGGCAATTTATCTAAAACCTGTCCCGCCAAGATTGCTTGGCTTGTATCTTGGCAAGGTCCTCAAAGAAGAAGGAGCAAAACTCTCCCCAGGTACGACAATCAAAGTAATCGTAGAATGTAGAGGTGATATACGCTCGATGCTAAATATGGCACAAGCTCAGATGGGAGGATTTGATCTCTTATCAGAAAAATCATTTGAGACACTTGATGTTGAAGCAGGCGTAAACGCGTTTTTCAAGGCAAAAACAAAACAAGAGGCACAAAGCGTGCTGTATTCTCTAAGAATTGATCCTAGGGAAAAAATTAATGCATTTTATTCCAGCGTTGTGACAAGTAATATTCCCAATAAGGACTTGGCAAAATTACTTGATGTGCTATCAGAGGCAGACGTACTGTATGGCAGAATAATGCAAACACAAGAATGGAGACTGCTTCGATACTTGGATAATATTTTACTCAGGATGTATTCTGAAGATGTTTCTATACAGTATTCTCAGTATAATTTATCGTGGCCGTTATTGA
>JBQTIZ010000055.1:0-7899 GCA_052387615.1 Candidatus Nitrosotenuis sp.
GTCACTTGTGACATATAGTGTACTTCCAGGCAAGACTCCTTCCAGGTCAGGCGATGCAATTTTGATTCCAGCTGCTGCCTCGACTTGGTCTACTGGTTTGAATTTGTCTCGAGGATCCCGCATCTCATCTAAGGGTTTTGGTAAGAGTAGTGCCTTTGGCTTTGTCACAATTACAGAATCACGTTTTGCCACTACTACCGAATCGCCTTTTTTGATTACACCATCAATTAGGATCATGTTTGCAGTGGTGCCAAGACCGACCTCATCGTTTACTTCTAGTATGATTCCACGACTCTGCTTTTCTTCTTGTTCCAGTCTTTTTTGCATGTATTGCTGGGTTAATCCCACAAGCACCGTTAGCAATTCCGGTATGCCAACGCCAGTCCTTGCACTGACTGGTACAATAGAAACTTCTTTTCCAAAATCTTTTACCCTATAGAATGCCTCTGATTGGAATCCAAGAATTGACAGAGTCCCAACCACATTGTAGATCTGCTCATCAAGTGTTGTCTGGATAAACTGATCCTGGTTTTTTATCGCCAAGGAAATGTATGGAGTATCTGCTGGACGCCAGCCAGAAATCATATCTACTTTGTTTAGTGCCACTACAAACGGAACTTTTCTTGCTTGAAGAATTTTGAGTGATTCGTTTGTTTGTGGTTGGAATCCTCGGTTTGTATCCACTACTAGTATGGCAATGTCTGCTGCAGAGCCACCACGTGTTCGAAGATTGGTAAATACTTCGTGTCCTGGTGTATCAATTACCAAGAGTCCCGGAACTTCGTGTTCGGTTTTTGTGAGTTTTTCGTATAATTGTCCGCACATTTTTTTGATGGTATCGGTTGGCAGAAAACTTGCTCCAATGTGTTGTGTGATTCCGCCCGCCTCTCTCCCTTGGACTCCGGTGCCGCGAATCTTGTCTAATAATGAGGTCTTACCAGAATCTACATGGCCTAAAACGGCCACAATTGGCTGTCGAATTCGCAAGGATGCTCACTCGAATACTACCTTTGCTTCCTTTTCAAAATTTTCTTTAGAGTCAGATGCATGAATGATGTTATCGGAGATTCCAAGTCCAAAGTCACCCCGAATTGAGCCTGGGGCTGCCTCGTATGACTTTGTGGCGCCGACTAAAATTCTAGTAGTTGCCACTGCATTGTTTCCTTCGATAACTACAATAACTACTGGACCTGATGTAATGAAATCAACTAACTCGCCAAAGAATGGCTTTGTGTTGTGAACTGAATAGAATTCCTGTGCTTGAGCTTTTGTAAATGTAAACATTTTGATCTTTAGAATTTTGAATCCCTTTGCCTCAAATCTTGCAATTATTTGCCCCACGAGTTTTCTAGCTACTGCATCTGGTTTTACTATGAATAATGTTTGTTCGGTCAATTTGTTTCAGAAATTACTTTTTGATAATTCCGCCCTTTTGGTATTTTTTGGTCCACTTGAGAGTTCTTGGATCTCTTTTCAATACCAACATGTTCTTTTTGCACTTTGGTGAGCAGAACCACAATACAGTGCCATCATTTTTAACAAGCATTGTACCAGAGCCTTTTGACACTGGTCTGTCACAAAAACTGCACGGTTTAACGATTAGACTCATTTAATCACCTAATTTTTTTGGCCTCGCGCTCTGTTTCTCGAAGCATCAAAGTATCAGACATTCTTACTGAACCCTTGACATTTCTTGTCAAGATACGACCCTTGTCGCGTCCTCCGAGAACCTTAACGCGCACTTGAGTGATTTCTCCCGCAATTCCGGTTTTGCCAACTAGTTGTATTACTTCGGCCGGCACTACCTCGTCAGTTTGGGAAGTACTCACTCTTAACTGCCACCTTTAAGTTTCTTAATTGAAGCTACTACTTCTTCGACAATGTGGTTTGCGTCGCCGGCATCCAAGATTGCAGCTGCTGCAGAAGTCACGTCAATACCAAGCGCTTTACCAAGCTCTTGTTTTGATGGAACAAATGCATATGCAGCATTTTGCTCTTCACAGATAATTGGCAGGTGTGCTACCACTTCTGGTGGTTCAACATCTTCTGCAATAACTATGAGTTTGCTTATTCCGCGCTCGATTGCTTTTGTTGCCTCATTGGTGCCTTTTCTAACTTTACCGCTGCTTGATGCAACTCTGACTGCTTCCAGAATTGGATTAACAAGATCAGCTGGCGTTTCGAATTTCACATAGTAAGCTTTACCCAATTAAATCACCCGTAGGGATCATCTCCATTCCTTCAGTCGTTTGGAATCGCCTTATTAGTGTTATCAGTTGCCAAGTATGGCCTTAACTTTTTTGATGTACTGTGACATGGTTTGTTCTAGTTTTGATTGCGAGTCGGCCTCTGCATAGATTCTGGCAATCGGCTCAGTTCCACTCGGTCTAATCATTACCCAGTTTTTCTCATCAAATATTATCTTGATGCCGTCTCGCGTGTCATAGTTTTTGTGCTCTCTTTTGAGCGAGGCTATGATTTTTTTTGCTTGTTCTTTTGTACAAGAGACCTTGTCTTTTGTGGTGTATGATTTTGGTATGGATTCAATCTCTTCTGTCATGGACTTGTTGGAGATTGTCAAAAGATCTAGCGCTAGTGCCAATGCCATGCATCCGTCTCGGACTTGATTGTGTTTGCCATACATGAATCCACCATTTTCCTCAAACCCAATCAATGCTTTTTGTGGCACCATTTTTCTTGAGACCTCTACACTTCCGACTTTGGTGCGAATAACTCTGGATTTTGTTTTTGCCGCAAGCGTTTCAATGGCAGAACTTGAATTAAGACAGGTTACAACTTTGGATTTTGGGTATTTGTTTAGAATGTGGTTTGCCAGTAATAATGCGGACTTGTCCCCTGTGAGAATTTTTCCTTGGTTGTCGCAAAAGATGCTGCGATCACCATCTCCATCAAATGCAATGCCAAAGGCGGCTTTGTTTTTGAGAACCATTTTCGACAGTTTTTGCAAATTCTCTGGAGTTGGCTCGGAACCACGGCCTGGAAACTGACCGTCAATTTTTTCATTTATCAGAAAAGCCTTGCAGCCAAGGGCCGAGCACAAGTCTGGCGCAGCAGCTGCCTGTGCTCCATTTCCAAGATCCAGCACAATTTTGAATTTTTTTGACTTTATCTTTGCATGATTTACTTGAGATTTTATTCCAGAAATGTATGTCTGGATGATTCTTGATTCTATTCTTGTTTTGCCAATCTTTGAGAATTTGAACCATTTTTTTCCAAAATAGATCTTCTCAATTGTGGCCTCGTCTTCCCTTGAGATTTCAACTCCGTCCTTTGCAACTGGCTTGACTCCGTTGTATTGTGGCGGATTATGAGATGCAGTAATCATTATCCCACCTGAATAGCCAAGCTTTTTTGTTGCGTATTCCAGTGCAGGTGTTGGTACTAGTCCTCCCAAATTACAGTCAAGGCCGCAGTAATTCAGAGTAGAACAGATGACTTTGGCAATTATAGGACTAGAGTCTCGTCCGTCATAGCCTACAAGGATTGGTCCCTTTTTGAAATATGCTGCAAGCGATAACGTCAAGTCATGGACAAACTCTAGTGTAAAGTCTTTGCCAAACACACCGCGCACCCCGTTTGTTCCAAAAAGCTTGCCCATTGATTCTGATTTTTAGTGGTTAGATTTGTGCTTTTTTGGGATGTGTCTTTTTTGCAAGAAAAGTGCCAGTTCCAACAATTATGATGGCGGATACTAGGAATAGAATCCAGTCATAGTCAGTCAGTGTGACAGTTTTACTTGAGAAAGGTATCAAAAGTGGAAATGAGCTGCCATTTTTACCTGACAAGAGAGCGTCAAAGGAAATGTGCGATAAAACAGATGCGATAGATATTGCGCCCAGTCGATAATCCTTTTTTCCAAGGACATACATCATTATTAAAACTGAAATAATTGAATAAACAAACGAATGTCCCATCCTTGGAATTGCTTCTAGATTCAAAAACTGGATGAGATGATCCGCATCGAGTGCAATTGGAAACAGCCCAGCTATAATCACATAGCGAATTCCGAGTGCTGCCATGCCAACAATCAGGCCAAACACGATGTGGCCCACCACATGTTCAACTGAAATTCCGCTTACCTCAAGTGGATTGCCAATTATGTATGGTTTCGGTAAAAGGTTTTCAAATATTGGCAACATCCCTATTGCAGAAAAAGCAGTCGAAAGTCCAGCATACAGTCCACTAGAGATTATGACAAACTTGAGCAGATTCAATTTGTTTTCCATTTTTTGTTCCTTAATTTTTAGGAAGCGGCTTGCTTTGAGATTGCCTGAATGGTAAGCAATAAGTTTGTGTGAAAATTGAGCATTGATGCGGGGGTCGCCAAGCCTGGTCAACGGCGTAAGGTTTAGGCCCTTATCTCTTAGGGGTTCGTGGGTTCAAATCCCACCTCCCGCACCACTTTGATTTGGTATGCTCAAGACCTAAGTTAATAAAGTGAAATCGTAACACAACTCCATGAAAAAGATCCGAATAGTCATTACAGTTGTTGGCAAGGACCGCGAGGGAGTTGTTGCATCATTTACAAATTTGATTTTCCAAAAACAAGGCAACATTGAGAAAGTAAACCAGAATGTAATCAAGGGACTTTTTGGAATGCACCTTGAGGCCTCTTTTTCCAAGGAGTTTGATGTCAAAAGATTTGATAAAGAACTGCAAAATCTTGGAAAGGAACTATCCATGGAAGTTAGTGTATATCACGAAATAAACTCGCACAAAAACATTGCAGTCTTTGTTACAAAAGAACCGCACTGCCTTGAAGCTCTCTTACAAGCAAAAAATCAGATCAAGGGCAAAATCAGCGTCATAGTTGGAACCGAAAAAACGCTAGAGCCACTTGCAAAAAAGGCAGGAATTCCATTTGTACTAGTTGATGAAAAAGAGCAGCAAAAGGCAGAAGACCACCTAATTGATGTTACCAGAAAATACGACATTGACCTAGTGGTACTGGCAAGATACATGAGAATAATGACTCCAAACTTTGTGTGGCGCTATCCGCACAGAATAATCAACATACATCCGTCCTTGCTTCCAGCATTTCCTGGTGCATTTGCATATGCACAAGCCTTTGAGCGAGGAACAAAGATTGCTGGCGTGACAGCTCACTACGTAACAGAAGAGCTAGACCAAGGACCAATAATATTCCAGGACGCATTCAAGGTGGATTCGTCCGACACGCTTGAGGCAATCAAGAAGAAAGGCCAGGATCTGGAGGCAGAAACTTTGCTAAAGGCAGTCAAGATGCACCTTGAGGGAAAGCTAGAGGTCTCTTGGAGAAAAGTCTACACAAAATGACCGAGATTCAAAGTCTATCTGATCCTGTCATTCGCAGAATTAGGAACAAGGCAGCAATCATACCTGTAGGCTCACTTGAGCAGCATGGGGCTCACCTGCCAATATCTACTGATTCAGATATCGTGACGCATGTGGCAAAAAGTATTGCCAAAAAATGCGGATTGTTGCTTTTGCCCACCATACAATATGGGGTGTCATTTGAGCATGCTCCATTTTTTAATCTCAGCGTCAAAGACAAGACCCTGCAGAACTATTTGGTGGATCTTTGTGTTTCGTTGGGAAAAAACAAGATAACCAATATAGTGATCTTAAATGGGCATCACGGAAACCAGAACGCGCTGAGATCAATTTCTGGCAAGATTGCAAAAATCACAAAGAACCGCGTCAAGGTTTTCGTGTTCTCGTATTGGAGGTTCATGGACAGAGAATTTGATCATGCAGGATTTGTAGAGACATCTCTGATGCTTGCACTATCAAACAAGACAAAGATGAGCCTCGCAAGAAAGGGGCTCGTACTAGAAAAGATGACATTGCAGCAAAAACTGCAAATTTCAAGACTTGCATCAAGGCAGTTCATCAAAGCTACCAAAACAGGTGTATGGGGTGATCCGACAAAAGCAACAAAAAAAGACGGGAAAGAAATTTTTTGCGAAATTGTAACAAATCTGTCCAAAACAGTGTCAAAGTTGATACACTGACTAAGATTCTATTCTTCACTACTGAAACTTTAATATATTAACGGCTTAGGGGATCCAATAAGTGAAATAAATGTCAGTTGACATGGCAGTAAAAGTATTGGATGAAAGCATCGACAAAGTAGTTCTAATCAAGCTCAAAGGCGGCAAAACCATTCGAGGAAGCCTCAGAGGTTTTGATCAGCACATGAACCTGCTACTCGACAACTCGGAAGAGATCCCTTCTGAAGGCGAGACAAAAAGCATAGGAACCATCGTTGTGCGTGGAGATAACGTAGTAATGATATCTCCGCCACCAGTATAAGTGGTGTCTGATTTATGGGTCGTGGAACTCCTTCGATGGGGCTCTTTTCAAGAAAAAAACCTCACATTAGATGCAGAAGATGTGGAAAGAACGCGTATCACAAGAGACAACACAGATGTTCAAGCTGTGGTTTTCCAGATGCAAGAATTAGAAAATATTCTTGGATCAAATGGTACGCCTAAATGGAAATTGCGCTAGTTCTTAGCTCTCTTGCGGGCGCTGCGACTGCGGCGACAATTAACAAATTTCCAAAAGGCAAAAACAAGATGCCTTTGATTGGCGCCAACTCGCACATTAGAGCGCAAATCGACTCGCTTAGAATAGAAAAAGAGATTTTACAAAAAACAATATCACGATTATACGGCGAGCCGACCACATTAACCAAAATCCAAGTTGACAAATTATTATCAAAATACCAGTATCAGCTTGGTGTAATTTTGGCAAAGATTGAGAAGCTGGAACAGGCCTCAAAGTATCCGGATCTTGGCCCATTGGGTGATGGTCTGATTACGCTGATGGATCAAAAATTATCTGCGCTGGACAAAAAACTTGCAGACATTTCATCCAAGATTCATGTTGCTCAGCTTGAAAAAATTGAGATAAAGAAGGAAGAAAAAGCAGAGGCAAAAATAGAAAAGCCGGCTGTTCAGGTGCAGCAAAAGGCAGAAATTGTAACTACACAAAACATCGAGGAGCTAATCAGATCATTTGCAAAGCCTGGCAAGAGAATAGAGCTTTCAACGCTAACTGAAATTCCAGATGTTCCAGTACCACCAGTTGAGTTCGAGACCAGAGTCGAGTCTGCAGTTGACGCTCCAGAAATTCAGATACAAACGCAAGCAGAGATAATCCAAGCTCCAGTAGTTGAGGCAAAACGAGAAATCATACAGCATGTTGCCGAGACTGTCCAGCCTCAAGTGGTCAAACCGTTTTTGAGCGAACCAATCGATATTGAAAAGAAAGTAAAATCAGAGCCGCCAAAATTAGAATTCAAACAAACGGAGCAAGAAAAGAAAAAGCCAAAGATGAACATCCCAGAACCAGAAGAAGTTGAAGACGATGAGGATGATCTTGATTCCATTAAACGCGAAATAATGAAAACCCTATCAAAGCTAGAGCAGGCTGAGGTAGAGTAATTGTCATTTGATGATGCCATTGAGGCATTATCCAAGGACGCACTAAAGTTTGTGAAGAACAATTCTGTTTTGGGCCTAGGCAGTGGTCGAGCGGCAACTGCATTTGTAAAGGAGCTTGGAATTCACATCAAAAAGAAAAAGATGAACATTTACGGCGTTCCGACATCGCTGCAGATAAAACTGATTGCAGAGCATGCAGGACTCCACTTGATTGGTGCAGACCATGTGGAAAAAATTGATGCTGTCTTTGATGGAGCGGACCAGATTGATTCGCATAAAAATCTAATCAAGGGTGGTGGTGGAGCGTTATTACGAGAAAATATTTTGATCTCATCTGCAAGACAAGTCGTGATAATGGCAGACGAAAAAAAGTTTGTCAAATATTTCACCAGACCAGTGCCAGTTGAGGTCCTCCCAGTTGAAAGGACTACGGTTAATTAATTCATCC
>JBQTIZ010000056.1:0-18986 GCA_052387615.1 Candidatus Nitrosotenuis sp.
ATCAAACTCACTCCATGTCACAAAAAAAGAATTTTTTGGATGCATTGCAAGAAAAAGTCTTGCTATTTGATGGTGCAATGGGAACAGAAATCCAAAAATTCAATCCAAAGCCGGAAGACTTTCCAGATGGCAAGGATGGATTCAACGACGGGCTGATTCTGACGCATCCAGAATGGATAAAGAAAATTCATCGCAACTATTTGGAAGCTGGTGCTGATTGCATCGAGACAAATTCCTTTGGATCTAACAAGCTGAAACTAGACGAGTATGGATATAGTGATAGAACCGTAGAAATCAACAGAAAAATTGCCGAGCTTGCATCAAGTGTAGCATCAGAGTTTTCCGACAAGGCACGATATGTAATTGGCAGTATGGGTCCAACAGGATTTTTGCCAAGCTCAAATGATCCGGACTTGGGTCAGATTTCTCTTGATGAAATAAAAAATGCCTACGAGTTACAAGCAGAAGGCCTAATTCTTGGAGGGGTTGATGCACTACTAATTGAGACAAGCCAAGATATTTTGGAAGTAAAGCTTGCAATTGAAGGAGCACACGAGGCAATGAAAAAAACAAAGAAAACGCCACTTATTGCAAATGTTACGCTAGACCAATATGGAAAGATGCTTTTGGGAACCAATGTCCAGGCAGCATACACTACAGTATCAGATATGGGAATTGATGTATTTGGTTTGAATTGCTCAACTGGTCCAATAGAGATGACATCTAGTGTTCGCTGGCTAGATGAGCAAAACGAATTGAATTTGCTTGTTGTGCCAAATGCTGGCATGCCAGAAAACGAGGACGGTCACGCAGTGTATAAAATGACTCCAGAGAAAATGTCAGAAGCATTACGCGATTTTATCTCAAAATACAAAAAGGTGCGAATAATTGGAGGATGTTGTGGGACAAACCCTGCGCACATTGCCGCACTGCGTAAAGTAATTGATGAGAGAAAATAACAAAGTTTTCCAAAAATGGTATTGATGAGATAAAACTCTGTGTTGTTCAGTTCAGATTATCACAATAAAGCATGGCTTTTCCACATTTGGCAGGGGAATTTTTATATCAAGATCTCAGATATACGGCAATGACAACAAAATCAGTTCCAAAAAGCAAGAAAAGCATAACACTAGAAAAGGAAATCGAAACAAAGGTACGCAGAATTCAAGCACGACTAATTGAAAAGACTGATCAAACTTGGAGTCTCTCAGTAGTACTAAACATACTTGTGTCTGCAGGCCTAATGCAAACAAAAAAGATGACTCGTGCAGACTGGCAAAAAATCAAAACCCTCATTGATGATAAAACAATCACATTTAGCGAGGATCTGATTTCGGATTTTGTCAAAAAGATGGCAGAATGAATTTCTCTTATTCTAGATCATTTTCTTCTATTATTTTGCAGTATTCCATGTCTAGTAGATCTTTTAGGTTTTCGAACTGAAAATACATGCATTGGATCTTTTCCTCTTTTAGGCCTACAAACTTGTACCGAACCGCGACAATGTCATCTCTTTTGTAGGGTTTATCGCTTGATGGCATAAGATTTTCTACCAAAAGTACGAATATCATACCTCATTAAAAAACATTATTCGCATCACATATGGATATGCTAAAGAATGGTAAAACAGAGTTTTTTGATATTGCAGTGAATATGCACATGTCCAAAAATGAATATACCCTAACTATACGGTCAATAATAGAAAAACCGTCATATATTTACAAAAAGGCATAATGCTTGAAGTAGAATTGAAAATCGCACGAGTAAGCTCATCACTTAAGGCAGTTGAGCTAAGACAGTCGCCTGCACCACTCATCATAGGAGAGCGATTAAACACGCAGGGCTCTAAAAAAGCAAAACAGTTGGTATTATCAGACGATTTTGATGGACTAATTGATCTGGCAAGAGCTCAAGTGGAAGATGGCGCACATTGTTTGGATGTTTGTGTTGCGACAACGGAACGCGCAGACGAATTAGAGTTTATGAAGAAATTGGTAAAAAGACTATCGCTAGAAATTGATGCGCCACTTGTAATTGATTCAACAGATCCTATTGTGATAGAGACTGCCATACACCAAACACCTGGTAGGCCTATGATAAACTCTATTAATTTAGAAGGAGATGGTTCCAGATTTCACAAGCTGGCGCCAATCATGGCAAAATATGGCCTACCAGCCATTGCATTGTGTATTGGCCCAAAGGGGATGGCAAAAACACCACAAGAAAAGCTAGAGACTGCAGAATTACTATACGAGACAGGAAAGAAATATGATTTGCATGAAGAACAATTTGTCTTTGATGTTTTGACATTTACTTTGGCAACCGGGGAAGCAGAATTCTTGGATGCCGGAAAAAACACATTGGAGGGAATCAAGCTTGTAAAGCAGCGATTTCCAAACGCGTTTACTGTTTTGGGCCTGAGCAACATTAGTTTCGGTCTTGCTCCGTCTGCAAGAAAGATATTGAACTCTGTGTTTTTGTATCATGCAGTAAAGGCAGGCCTTGATTCTGCAATTGTCAATGCAAAGGAAATAATTCCATATCCGGAAATCGATGAGAAAGAACGTAAGCTGGTAGAAGATCTCATATTCAATACGCATCAAAACGCACTAGCTGATGTAATTGTACACTTTGAGAAGGCAGGAACTCGATCTGCCACAACAAGAAAAGTCGAAGTAGACCCAAGATGGCCTGCAGGAAAACGTGCTAATTTTAGAATCGTTAATCGCCTAAAGGATGGAATTGAAAACGACGTGGTCTCTGCAATTGCAGAAAAGATCAGCCAGAAAAACATCCTAATTGAAAAAGAGGGAAGGCTTGCCATCAACGCTCCAAAGGAAACTACTCATGATGCTGCCATTGCAACGCTAAATGACGATCTATTGCCTGCAATGAAGGAGGTTGGCGACAAGTTTGGTGCAGGGGAATTGATCTTGCCTTTTGTGCTGAAATCCGCTGAATGCATGAAGGCATCAGTCGTAGAATTGGAAAGATACCTGCTAAAAGAAGAAGGGATGAGCAAGGGTAAGCTGGTACTAGGCACAGTGTACGGTGATGTTCACGATATTGGCAAGAATCTAGTCAAGACCATTTTTGAAAATAATGGTTATACAGTGTATGATCTTGGTAAGCAAGTTCCGCTGCAAAAATTTGTGGAAAAGATAAACGAAGTCAAACCAAATGCAATTGGGTTATCAGCTCTTTTGGTATCAACATCAAAGCAGATGCAGTATTTTGTGGAATTTGCGCGAGAAAACAAGATAGAGATCCCGGTACTTTGTGGCGGCGCTGCAATTAATTCAAACTATATCAACAGAATTGCAAAAGGAGAGAGCATCTATCCTTATGGTGTATTTTACTGCAAGACAATGTTTGACGGCCTAAAGACGATGGACCGGCTGGTGTCGCCTGAAAAGACAAAATTTGTGCAGGAATGGCAATCAAAGATACAAAACTGGAAGGAGGTAAAAATGGAGAAAGATCAAGGAGAGATACCACACTCTGGAATCAAGCCAGTGATGCCGCCAGTAGCACCAGTTGTGAGCAAGCCGATAAGACTAGAGCCTAAAGACTTTGATCTGCAAGAGATCTGGAAATATCTATCCAAAAAGTCACTCTTTGTGTTATCGTGGGGCCTACGAGGGCGTGGAATCAAAAACCCGAAAGAAGAAGGCGAAAAATTGCTTGCAGAGTGGAAAAAGAAAGTACTAGATGAGAAGATCTTTGAACCAAGCGCGGTATATGGTTATTTTGTTTGCAACAACAAAGACGGCAAGCTAATAGTTTATGCTCCAAATGGTGACAAAGTAGAGTTTGATTTTCCAAGATCTGCTCAAAGCAAGCATCTTTGTCTGACTGACTATTTTGGTGAAAATGATCTAGTTGCATTCCAGTCAGTAACCGTTGGAAATAAAGTCCAAGAAGTAATCGACAGATGGAATAAAGAAGACAGATACACGGATGCGTATTACTTACACGGCTTAGCAGTAGAAACAGCAGAAGCAATGGCAGAGATGATAAATCAAAGGATTAGAACGGAGTTGAAATTAGAAGGTAAACGTGGCCTTCGATATTCATGGGGTTATCCAAGCTGTCCCGATGTATCACAACATCATTTGGTATGGAAGCTGCTAGAATCCCAAAAATCAGGTATGGCGCTAACCGAGGCAGGACAGATAATTCCAGAGCAGTCAACTGCTGCAATTGTGGTTCATCATCCGCAAGCAGAATATTTTGTTCTCTAGAATCATCGCTTTGAATTAAATTAATCAGATTTTGATTCAATATCAAATTTCATGCAACAAATAGGACTAAGCAATCTACTTCGCGGTGCCACATTCTTCCAACATGCTGGAATATCAATTGTGTACGTATTCATGCCAATTTTGGCGCAGAGTTTGACTAGCAACATTTTTGAAGTTGGCTTGACCATTGCATCATTTTTTCTGGCACAGATTTTATCCAGCTTGTATTTTGGGCGAGTCTCTGATACTCATGGAATTAGACTGACCTTTATTAGAATTGGTTTCATTGGGTGTGCTGCAATGTTCGGCCTGCACTATATTGCAGATAATTCGTTTTACCTGCTTTTGGTGCGACTAGGAGCAGGAGTTACAAGTGGCATGATGATTCCTGCAATGCTTGCATATACGTATGAATCTGGTAAGGACAAATCCAAGGTTGCATCCGTAATATCGTTTCACGCCCTTGGATGGCTAGCAGGAATTGTAGCTGCTGGTATTGCAAACAATGAAAAAACAATATTTTTGATTAGTGCTTCTTTGTTTTTGGTAGGCCTTGCATTTTCTGCTAGAATGCCGAATTACACCATACCAAAGGAAACTGAATCTGGCGCTACAAAAAAGGTAATTGTAAAAAACAAGTATCTTTTCTTGTCACTTTTGTTGCGACACATTGGTGCAACCTCTGTGTGGACTGTACTACCTCTGGTGTTGACTCAGACGTTTGGTGCCAAGCTGTATGAGGTAGCCATTGTCTATGTTGCAAACACTGCATCCTCGTTTATTCTGATGAATCTGATGGGAAGTAAAATCACCACACATAACATAACCAAATTCAAAATTGGGATTGGCTTGACTGTGTTTGTATTTGCCGGAATGGCAGTCATGACTAGCTGGTGGTTGGCAATTCCATGCATGGCTTTGGTTGGAGTTACTTGGGCGTTTTTGTACATTGGTGGAAGTATTCACTTAATGGAGAATAATCCAAAATCAACCTCTACGGGTGTGTTCAATTCTACTATATCCATTGCAAATGTAATTGGTCCAGTAGTTGCAGGTGCGATTGCATTCTACTATAATCAGACAGCTGTAATGTATTTTGCAGTTGGGATTTGTGTTACTGCATTTTTAGTTTCGTTAAAGATTAAGAAGTGATTTCAGATCATATTTTTTGATGCATTCTAAACAGCTACAATTTTGTCGTACACTTGGCCACAATTGCTACATGTCCAGACAGTTGTTCGCTCGGTATGAATTTCATCATTTTTTGTTTTGTCGAGAATTTGGAATTTAGGATCTTTCAAGAGCTCACCACAATTCTCGCATCTCATCGTACAGTATAATTGACCATTGAATTTAGGTCTTAAGCCGATATTCATAATACAAACTTGTAACTTTACTAAATAACATGAAAGATGGCCTATCAGATATTCTAGTCAGAGACATCATGACAAGAGCAGTAGTGTCTGTGGATTCATCGACTACTATCCATCAGGTGGCAAAGATGATGGAACAGGGAGGATTTGGCGCCATACTAGTAAAGCAAGATGGTCACACGCATGGAATAATCACGGATAGAGATTTTGCGATAAAAGTTGCCGCCAACAAATACACTTTTGAGACGCCAGTCCATAAAGTGGCATCGCACCCCATACATACTATCGATTCAGGCGAGTCAATTTTGGTTGCGGTGGATATTCTATCCACAAGAAAAATTCGTAAGCTTGCGGTAGTTGAAGGCGAAAAAGTGGTTGGGATAATCACATCAACAGACATAGTAAATCAAGTAGCTAAAATGAGAAATATCTAGCAAAATTTAGTTCAACCAAATTTGTTAGGAGGTTTGATGTTTAGGAGAATTTTTAAAATAAATTATCGTAGACCCCATCTTGCCATTACTTTGTCTTCCAGTCTCTTGAAGATCAGCCCATCAATTATAATTCCGATTATCATTATCACCAGCATCATTGCTATTACTTGCGAAACATCAGAGAGCTGACGCCCAACATTTAGCAAAAATCCTAACCCCAAAAACGAAAACAACAATTCTGCACCAATCACACCACGCCATCCAAATGCCCACCCTTGCTTGAATCCAGTTATCAAATATGGAAATGCCGCTGGAATCAAGACCTTTGTTATTAGCTGTTCGCCCCTTGCACCCATGTTTTGAGCAGCTGCAATGAAATCAGGATTGATGCTTTTGACACCAGTATACGTATTGATGGTAACAGCAAAGAGAGCGCCTGCAACTGTCACAAATATGATTCCTGCATCAGTTAGGCCAAACCAAACTATAGCCAGTGGCGCCCATGCAACAGATGGAATTGACTGCAAGCCCAAAATGACAGAGCCAATTGTCTCATTTACTGTCTTGACCCGCGCCATGAATATTCCTAGCGTCACACCGCCTGCGATTGCAATCAACAATCCTACAACCAATCTCCAAAGACTGGTTCCTATTCCAACCCACAGCGTGCCATTGGCTGCTCCATACCAGAGATCCTCTGCTACCTCGTATGGGGATGGAAAAACGCTTTCTGGCCAAACATTTGCAGCATCAAATGCCTGCCACACCAAAACTATACCAACATAGAACACGATTTTCTTAACAAGTGAATTTACCTTCAAGATTTATCAGCCTCCTTTGCTTTTACTTCTGGTCTGAGCAAAACAGATATTTCTTTTTGGTATGGTATCAGGGATTCATCCTCCACAAGGCGCGGCCTCTTGTGATCTATTGGTATAATTTTTTTAATTGTCGATGGCCTGTGGGTAAATACCACGACCTTGTTGCCAAGAACAGTAGACTCAGAAATGCTGTGTGTAACAAAGATTATGGTCTTTTTTGTTTTCTGCCAAATCATTTGCATTTCAACTAGCAACAGGTCTCTTGTTTGTGCATCAAGTGATGCAAATGGCTCGTCCATGAGCAAGATTTCAGGATCCATCACAAGTGCCCTAGCGATTGCGACTCGCTGTCTCATTCCAGTTGACAGCTGATACGTATACGAGTTGGCGAACTTCGTCAGCTGCATCATGTCCAAGTACCTATCAGAGATTTCGTGTCGTTCCGATTCCGGAATTCCTGCTATTTTTAATCCAAATTCAACATTGTCCCTAACCTTTAGCCATGGGAATAGCGCACCTTCCTGAAACACCATGATTCTGTCAGGACCTGTCTTTGTGATTGGTCGGTTATCTAGCAGAATTTGACCTTCATCTGGTTTTTGCAGGCCAGCTGCAATTCTCAGAAATGTTGACTTGCCACATCCAGATGGTCCTACCAAGCACACAAAGTCACCATCCTCTACTGTGAAGTTGATTCCACCCAATGCCTTTAGTGGCTGCCCGTCATGCTCAAAGTACTTGACAATGTTTTTTGCTTCTAGCTTTGCCATGGGGCAATCTCCATTGTTTTTGCATAAATGTCATCCAAATTATATCCTGTACGGCCCAAATATCCAAGTGAATACGCACGCTCTGCAAAAATCTTGATTGCGTCAGAATCAACATCTGATGTGTATACAATGGTGGAAAAAGAATTATGAACAATGTTTTCTTTGAGGGTTTTGCCAGTGTGAGATTTATAGAATTTGATGTATGTAAATTCGGTCTGGTCTGGATTTTGGTTAATCCATGTTATGGATTCATCGTGTGCTACAAGCCATTTTTGTATCACATCTGGATGTTTCTCAATGTAGTCTGCCCGTCCCACAAGTAATACAGATGGAAATTTCTTTGTCGGCCAGATGTCTTCTTCTTGGAACATTCGTATTCCGCCCAGCTGCTCAACTAGCATCGTGGCAGTCGGTTCTGGGACCCAAGCGGCGGCGATATCGCCCTTTGCAAATATTGTATAGATTTCGGCATTTGCGATATTATAGATTACAACGTTACCACCTTTTTCAGCAGGCTGGAGTCCGTTTTCACTAAGATAATTACGCAGTGAAACATCCTGTGTGTTTCCAATGAATGGCGCAGCTATTTTTTTTCCTGCCAGATCAGACGGTGCAGAAATCCCAGAGTCTTTTTGGATGACAAAGCTTGCCCCGTTATTTGCAGCTCCGCTCAGTATCTTTATTCCTTGACCGCCAGATTTTACATATCCGTTGACAAACGGGGCAGGTCCGACATATGCCAAGTCTATGGAATTTGCAAATAATGCCTCGATTGCCTCAGGGCCGCTATCAACTATCTTTGTCTGGATTTGCGTATCACCAAGTTTTTCTGCAAAATAGCCATTTTCTAGCCCTACAATAGGCACGGCATGTGAGATATTTGCAAAAAACGCGACTCTGACCCGGTTTTGATCAGAATCATTTGATGAAACCACATTAGAAACAACAGAAATCGCAATTATTGCCGCAGCTATGACACCAAGCAAAGGCAGAATTTTCATAAAACAGCGTTATGAAACTTTGGTTAAATAGTGATCGGATTTTAGCTGCAGCTATAGCTAATTTTTTGGCTTGATGATTTTTTCCAAAATCATAAAATGAAAACTTGTAGATTCCAAAATTTCAAACCCGGATCAGCATAAAAGATAAATGCAAATCATATTACGAAAAAGCTCTAATGAAACAAAAGGCAGTACTTGCTTTTTCCGGAGGATTGGACACTTCTGTTGTTATCAAATACCTACAAGAAAAACACAGGATGGACGTCATCACAGTAACAGTTGATGTAGGCGAGGGAAGTGACCAGAAGAAAATCGCAGCAAAAGCAAAGAACCTAGGTGTTTTACGACATTACAATATCGATGCGAAAAAGGAATTCGTAGATGATTTCATTCATCCATCAATCAAGGCAAATGCACTATACCAAAGAAAATACTGCCTTGCAACATCACTTGCACGGCCACTAATTGCGCAAAAAGTTCTCGAAGTAGCCAAAAAAGAAAAAGTGGATGCGCTGGCACATGGATGCACTGGTAAAGGAAACGACCAAGTAAGATTTGATGTGACATTTGGCTCCGGCTCTAACCTACCAATCATTGCACCAATTCGTGACTTGAATTTAGACCGCACCACAGAATTAAAATTTGCAAATAAACACGGAATACCGATTGATTCAGTATCAAAGAAATTTTCAATTGATCAAAACCTTTGGGGTCGTGCAATCGAGGGTGGAAATCTAGAAGACCCATACAATGAGCCACCAGATGATGCATTCATCTGGGTTAAGACAAAAAATCTGCCAGACAAGGCAAAGTATTTGGAAATTGAATTTGAACGAGGAATTCCGGTTGCAGTGGACAAAAAACGTATGTCACCAATCAAGCTAATCGAGTACACTAACAAGATTGCAGGCTCGTGCGGTGTGGGCATAGTCGATCACATTGAAGATAGAATAGTTGGTATCAAATCCCGTGAAGTATACGAGACGCCTGCTGCTTTGTGCCTAATTGAAGCTCATGCAGACTTGGAAAAATTGGTGCACACAAAACACCAAAACAAATTCAAAAACATAGTAGACCAAGAGTGGACCTGGCTTGCATATTCAGGATTGTGGCAAGACCCACTAAAGCGAGACTTGGATAAATTTATCGACCAGTCACAAAGGGTGGTGACTGGAACTGTCAAGCTAAAACTATACAAAGGAAGCTTCCGAGTGGTTGGAAGAAAATCCAAGTACTCTTTGTATAGTCATAACATTGCAACCTATGGCAAGGGATCTGCCTTTGATCAAAGAAAGGCAACCGGCTTTGTTGAGCTGTGGGGATTGCAAACAACAGAAGCTAATAAATTATCAAACAAGGGGTGAGAAGGATCGTAATGAATTGTTTAGAATGTGACGCAGGAATCAATATCCCAGATGACGCAGCAGTAGGCGAAATAGTCTCTTGCCCAGAATGTGGCGCAGACTTTGAAATAGCAAAGAAAGACGGCGCAAACGTTGAGCTAAAGGCAGCAGAAAGTGTCGGAGAAGACTGGGGAGAGTAATTGTCCAGAGTTTGTATCGTATTTGACAGAATAAGACTAGAGGAAAAGATGCTGCAAGACGCATCTACTAGCCTTGGATTCGATACAATAATGCTGGATGCAAAGATTACTCAGCTAAGCACCGAAAGCAAGAAAACAGATGTTGACTTTGGAGACGTGGTTCTGGAAAGATGTGTCAGTTACTTTAGGGGACTGCACTTTACATCGTGCCTAGAATTTCTGGACATTCCAGTCATAAACTCACACAGAGTAGCAGACAATTGCGGAAACAAGATGATAACATCACTTTTACTAAAAAAATCAGGTGTTCCAACGCCCAAGACATATTTTGCATTCTCATCCGAAGAAGCAATGAATTTAATCAACAAGGTTGGCTTCCCGATTGTCATAAAGCCAGTAATTGGCAGTTGGGGACGCGGTGTGTTACCACTCCGAGACAAAGACACCACCGAAGCCATAATAGAGATGCGTGACAT
This sequence comes from Candidatus Nitrosotenuis sp., assembly GCA_052387615.1. Classification (GTDB taxonomy): domain Archaea; phylum Thermoproteota; class Nitrososphaeria; order Nitrososphaerales; family Nitrosopumilaceae; genus Nitrosotenuis. The sequence continues at coordinate 10,663 of JBQTIZ010000056.1, forward strand.
CGAGGACGGCTCGCATGACAGAATCTATTATTTACAAGAGATGATAGACAGGCCGCCACGAGACATCAGGGCCATAACGGTTGGCGACCAAGTAGTTGCTGCAATGTACAGAAAATCCCAAGGTGACTTTAAGACAAACATTGCTTTGGGTGGAGACCCAGAGTTGTGCGAAATTACTAAAGAAGTAGAAGACATTTGTCTCAAGGCATCAAAGGCAGTAGGTGGCGGAATCCTAGGAATTGATCTGATGGAGGACAAAGCTCGAGGCCTTGTGTGCCATGAAGTAAATAATACCGTAGAGTTCAAGGGATTAGCAAGGGTTGCAAAGAAAAACATCCCAGAAGAAATGGTAAAGTTTGCACTAAGCCAAATCAGAAAATAATTCTAGCTGCTCTTTGAGGCGTATTTTTTGCGGTACTTGAGATATCGGTAATGCTCTTTTTGATACACCAGATATTTGGCGTGATTTTTTTGGTGATTCTCCAATATTCTCTCAATTACTGATTTGCGATTTTTTGCATACCATTTTTTGTATGATTCCTTTAGCTTCTCTTTGAATTCCGGATCTTTGTTGTATCTGTTCCGATTATAGTCAGCCTTCCGCTTTTTGATTAGTTCAAGATCGGATTTTACCAATTAAATCATACTATATGAAATTGAATAAATTTTTTTCTGATTCAGAAGATAATAAATTACACCATATTTGGTGTAGGAGCATGTTGCGAGTAGGAGTAGTCGGAGCTTCCGGCTATGTTGGAGGAGAAATGCTACGTCTTTTGGTCTCACATCCAAAAGTAGAGATCACCCAAGTTACATCACGACAATATGTCGGGGAATATTTGCACCGAATCCAACCAGGACTCAAAGGATTTACCGAGATGACATTTTCAGAGCTAGACTATGACAGAATGACAGACAAGTGCGACCTAGTATTTACTGCAGTGCCACACGGAACCGCAACAGAAATTGTAAAGGCATTATATGACAGAGGGCTCAAGGTTATTGATTTATCAGCAGATTACAGATTACACAATAAAGACGCATATGGAAAATGGTATGGATGGGAACATCCACACCCAGAATATTTGGCAAAATCAGTCTTTGGTGTGCCAGAATTACACAGAGAGAAGATCAAGAATGCACAACTGGTATCATGTCCTGGATGCATGGCAGTAACATCAATGCTAGCTATTGCACCACTAATCAAAAACAACATTATCGATACAGAACACATTGTGGTGGATTCAAAAATCGGATCATCGGGTGCTGGAGCAGGCAGTGTTGCAGGCACACACCATGCAATGCGTTCAGGTGTAATTCGACCATACAAACCAGCAAAGCACAGACATACAGGCGAGATTGAACAAGAATTATCAGAAATTGCAGGAAAGCAAATCAAAGTATCAATGAGTCCACATGCAGTAGATATTGTTCGAGGCATATTGTGTACAAATCACACATTCCTCACAAGAGAAGTCACCGAGATAGAATTATGGAAGATGTATCGTGAGATGTACAAAGATGAAAGATTCATCAGGTTAATTCGCGACAAAAAAGGACTGTACAAGTTCCCAGATCCAAAATTTGTAGTAGGCTCTAATTTCTGCGACATTGGATTTGACATTGATGAGGATAATAACAGGCTAGTTGCACTATCTGCATCGGATAATTTAATGAAGGGTGCTGCAGGCTCTGCCATCCAAAACATGAATGTAATGTCAGGCTTTGACGAAATGGATGGTCTCAGATATTCGCCACTAACTCCAGTTTAGAAAAATGATTACAATCAAAATCGGCGGAAGCGTAGTAGAAAATCTTCATCCAAGCACAATTTCAGATATCAAAAAAGTGGCAGAGCGAGAAGGCGTCATACTGGTTCATGGCGGCGGAAAAGAGGTAACAAAAACATGCGAGCTGCTAGGGAAGGAGCCGAAGTTTGTCGTATCACCTAGCGGAATAAAATCACGATATACCGACAAGGAGACTGCAGAGATTTTCACAATGGTAATGTCTGGTAAAATCAACAAGACAATTGTACAGATGCTGCAAAAACACGGAATCAATGCAATTGGCCTTAGTGGAATAGACGGGCAGATATTTTTGGCAGAGCGAAAGGAGAAGCTGGTCATTGTAAACGAAAAGGGACGAAAGCAGATCATCGATGGTGGCTATACTGGTAAAGTAACCAAGGTAAACTCGGATCTGCTAAAGATGCTCTTGGAGAAAGGCTACACTCCGGTAATATCTCCAATTGCAATGAGTAAGGAATTTGACATGCTAAATATTGATGGCGACAGGGCAGCGGCAAATGTTGCAGGCGCCATTCAGAGCGACAAGATTTTGTTTTTGACAAATGTCGACGGTTTACTAATGGATGAGAAACTAGTCGAGAAAATGACAAATGCCGAAGCCAAAGAAATCAGGCCCAAAGTAGGCTTTGGAATGGAAAAGAAAATTCTGGCGGCAACAGAAGCTCTAGACATGGGTGTAAAAGAGGCACTAATTGGAAACGGTCAGCGCGAAAATCCTATATCAGCGGCAATTTCTCACACCAAGTGCACGGTGATTTCAAAATGAGTGAAGATAATTTTCTTGGCAGCCTGTACCAGAGATTTCCAGTAACAATAGAGCGAGGCCAGGGTGCAAAACTCTACGACATTGACGGTAAAGAATACATCGATTGCATGGGCGGATATGGAGTAGCACTTGTAGGTCATAGAAACCCAAGGGTAGTTGCAGCACTCAAGGCACAGCTAGACAAAATCATCACAGTTCATACATCACTATACAACAAAACCCGTGAAGAATTTTTAGAGAATCTCATAAAGATTGCGCCGAAGGGTTTGACCCAAGTCCATCTTGGAAACAGCGGAACCGAGGCGGTAGAGGCAGCAATCAAGTTTGCAAGAAAATTCACAGGGAAGTCGGGAATGGTTGCAATGAATGGATCATACCACGGAAAATCACTGGGTTCACTATCAATTACATTTAATCCAAAATATCGTAAAGCATTCATGCCACTGGTGGAAAAAGTTGCATTCTCCCCCTTTGGCGATATTGAATCGCTACGATCCAAAATAGATAACGACACTGCATTTGTGATAATGGAACCAATACAGGGTGAAAGCGGAATCAATGTAGCGCCGGATGGATTTTTACAAGATGTCAGAAAACTATGCGATGAGCGTGGGGTCCTTCTGATCTTTGACGAAATTCAAGCTGGCCTTGGTAGAACTGGCAAAATGTGGGCGTGTGATCACTGGAATACGACACCAGACATCATATGTTTGGCAAAGGGAATTGCAGGCGGTGTGCCAATGAGTGCCACGCTGACAAGACCAGATATTTTGGCTGCAATGAGCAAGGGCGAACATTCCTCAACATTTGGTGGAAACCCGCTATCATGTGCAGCAGGAATTGCAACCATCCAAGCGCTAACACAGGACGGCCTAGTTGATAATGCCGCAAAGATGGGCAAATTATTCAGAGATGGATTAGAAAAGCTAAAAGAAAAACACAGTATCATTCGCGAAGTAAGAGGAAAGGGCATGATGATTGGAGTAGAGATGAGATTTGAAGTCAAAGACATATTATTAGATGGAATTACGGAGGGTGTCTTGTTGTTATATTCTGGCAGAAACATACTACGATTCCTGCCACCACTAGTAATGTCAGAGACAGAAATTGCAAAAGTATTAGAGATACTGGACAGATTATTTACCAAGGAGTCGGAGAGGAGAAAGAATGCACAAGGATAAAGTAGACGATGAAATTCTCAAAATCCTAAGGGATGATTCCAGAGAGTCCTTTGTAGATATCGGCAAAAAACTGAAGTTATCAGAATCGGCAGTAAGACGCAGAGTAAAGAATCTCACCGACAGTCAGATTATCAAAAAATTCACAATAGAGATTGGCGAGCAAAACTCTACCAAAGCAGTGGTTCTGATTTCAGTTGAATCATCCATGGACACATCAAAGGTCTCAGCAAGACTCACCAAACTAGACGGCGTCAAGACAGTCTATGAAATTACTGGACAGTACGACATCGCAGTGATAATTTCGTCACCAAATATCACAGAGATTAATTTGGCAATTGATGGACTACGCAAGGTTCCAGGCGTATCAGATACCAATACAGTAATCATATTGCGCGAAGTAACCTAAGACGAAAAACGAACCACTCTTTCTGCTTTTAGCCGAAAAATGAAATGTTTTTTCTGAATTTAGCCGTTTTTAGTACGAATATGTTTATAACTAGTATTACGGCTTGCTAATTCTACAAATGAGCGACCCAAACTATTAAGCGCATCTCTACAACGAGTATGATAAAAAGCCTCGAAGAATTCACGTACTGGACAGTACGCTCCGAGAGGGAGAACAGCACCCAGGGGTCACATTTACCAACAAACAAAGAATCCAAATCGCATGGATGCTGGATTATTTTGGCGTAGACCAAATTGAGATTTCGCCAGTAGTATCAGAGGATCATTTTGAGGCAACAAAGACCATCATAAAACAAGGACTCAAGGCAGACATTGTAGCACACGTTCGAGCACTCAAAGAAGACGTCGACGTTGCGCTAAAGTGTGATCCAAAATGGACTGCGACATATCTTGGCATATCAGACATTCACATGAAAGACAAGCTTCGAATTACACGGGAGGAAGCACTAAGACGTGCGGTAGAAACTGTCGAGTATGCAAAATCACATGGCCTAAAAATGAGATTTACAGTAGAGGATGGCTCTAGAGCAGATCCGGAATTTCTACTCAAGGTTTGCAAAGCAATAGAGGAGGCAGGGGTTGACAGAATCAGTCTGCCAGATACAGTAGGAATCATGAGACCAAGGGGCATGTTCAATTTTGTCAAAATGGTAAAAGAAAAGATCAGGGTTCCCCTGGATGTCCACTGCCACAACGATATTGGATTGGCAGTCGCAAACGCATTTGCGGGAATTGATGCAGGGGCTGAGCAAATCCACACCACAATAGATGGGATTGGCGAGAGAACTGGAATCCCGTCATTAGCAGAGGTTGCGGTTGCCATGACATATCTGTACAAATCCCCAAACGATTTCCGATTAGATATGCTAACTGACCTATCCAGATTAATTGAGGAATATACCGGAATTGCACCATACGATTCTAAACCACTTGTAGGTCCTACGGCATACAAGCACAAGGCAGGAACTCACTTGGCTGCCATACTAAGAAATCCGGCAGCCTACGAGCCAATTCCACCAAGAGTGGTAGGCAACAGACGCAAAATTGTCTTTGGAGAGTTGGCAGGGAAAAGTGGTTCGGCATATCTTATGTCATTGTTGGGACTGCCAAAAAATGACGAGCAGGCAAAGGCAGTTGCTGCTGGACTTAAAAACCTCAGAATGGGCGACCTGCTTGAAATTCCACTTGATGGCAAGCTTGAAAGAAAGATAATTAATGATGCAAAGAGCAGTAAGGATTAACCATGACAAAATGTGCCGAATGCGATTCAAATATCTCAATTCCAAACGATGCCCTAGAAGGCGAATTGGTAACTTGTCCCGACTGCGGTGCGAGTTTTGAGATAATCAAATCTTCAGGCGGATTTGGGCTAAAACCAGCTCAAAGCGTCGGAGAGGACTGGGGCCAGTGAGCTCCCCGATAACGGTTCTCTACGATACTATTCGACCAGAAGAAAAAGCCCTGACAGAAGCTGCAAACAAGATGGGCGTTAAAATCGAAATGGTAGATTGTAAGAACCTTGTTCTAGATGTTGATAAAAAATCTCAATACCAAACAGTACTGCAAAGATGTGTAAGTTACTATAGAAATTTGCATGCAACTGCAGCACTGGAAGGAATGGGTGTCAATGTCATTAACTCGTTATACTGTGGAGTTTATGCAGGAAACAAGCTCTTCACTCATATGTTGCTAAAAAATGTGGGGATAGAAACTCCATACGTTACAGTGGCATTCTCTAAAGAATCAGCACTGGATGCACTTGATACGATTGGATATCCCAAAGTAATCAAGCCAACAGTTGGAAGCTGGGGCAGAATGGTACAGAGGTTAAACAGCAAAGAGGCAGCAGAAGGAATCATAGAGGAGAGAGAGAAAATGTACCCTATATACCAGATTCATTACTTGGAGGAATTTGTGCAAAGGCCACCACGAGACATACGAGCTATAGTGATTGGAGATACGGTAGCTGGTGCAATTTATCGTAATTCTACGGAGGAAAACTGGAAGACGAACACGCACCTAGGCGGAACTGCCGAAGTATGCAAGGTAACGCCCGAGCTTGAAGAAATCTGCATCAAGGCAAAGGACTCAGTTCAGGGCCAAATTGTTGGGATTGATCTTATGGAAAGCAAGGAGCGTGGCCTAGTAGTGCATGAGATCAATAATACCACGGAATACAGAAATGTTGCGCGTGTCACAGGCGTTGATATTGCTGGAAAGATTTTAGAATACGCAGTAAACTCAGGAAAATAAAAAATGGACTCGTCATTTACTATAACTCCCAGATTTTCGATTAAGATGCTGGAAAAAGCACTCAGGCTGTACACCCCGTCTCTAGCTGAAAAGCCAATGGCAGAATTTTTGGCTGACAAGTGCGACGATCTAGGATTTGATAATATCAAAATTGACGAAGTTGGAAATTTGATTGCAACGATCGGCTCGGGTTCCCCACGGATATTGTTGTGTGGCCATATGGACACTGTACCAGGAAAAGTCAAAGTAAGAAAGGAGGGAGATTTTTTGTATGGACGCGGAGCATCTGATGCAAAGGCCCCACTAATGGCAATGCTTTTGGCAGCATCGACTCTACAAAAAAATAATGGGACTATTATTTTTGTAGGGGCAGTGGATGAGGAAGGAAATGCAACTGGAATTAAAAATCTAGCAAAGCAAAAGCTTGACATTGACTATGCGGTATTTGGTGAACCAAGCGGTATAACAAATGTCACAATAGCGTACAAGGGAAGAATTGCAATTAATCTCAAGATTAATGTTGGAGATTCAGCGCATGCATCTGCTCCTTGGCTTGCAAAAAACGCAATTGAAGAATCTATGAAATTCACAGGTGAGCTCAAAAAATCACTAGAAGAAGATCAGGAAGGAAAATCAAAGGGAATGATGCTGACTGCAACGATAACTGAAATCAAAGGCGGTGATAGTCACAATGTCACCCCAAAAGAATGCAATACCATAATGGATATCAGAATTCCAGTCACGCTCAACTGCAAATCCGTCGGAGAAAAAATTTCAACAAAGGTAAGCGAGCTTGCAAACAAGCAGCAAGTTGAGGCAATGTATTCAGTAATAGACGAGACGGAGCCGTTTGAGGCACCGATGAACTCTCCTTTAGTTCGTGCATTCACACTAGGTGTAATGGACGTAGAAAGAACAAGGCCAGCCCTGATTAGAAAAACTGGAACTGGTGATATGAACATTATTGGTACGCTGTGGAATGTTCCAGTTGTGACATATGGTCCAGGTGATCCACATGCATCTCATACCATTGATGAGCGAGTCTCAATGAACGAGTATCTTAGAGGAATTGAAGTTATTAGAAACACACTACATCACTTAAAACGACTGCACGATTCTAAAAGCGAAAAATAATGCTCTGGTTTGTAGGCCTAGGAGTTGGTGGAACAGATGCATTATCGGACAAGGCACGCAAAACAATCTCAGAATCAGATGTGGTGTATTTTGAACAGTTTACCAGCCCCATAAAAGAAGACGAAACAAAAATGCTCCAACAGATAACAAAAAGCCAATTCAAGCTAGCACCAAGATGGCTAGTAGAAGACGGAAAGGAAATTTTAGAGTCTGCCAAAAAAAACCAAGTTGTGCTGTTGTCATATGGTGATCCATACATTGCAACAACCCACATCGAGTTGCGAGTACGTGCTATATCTGAGAACATTTCTACAAATACCATACATGCGTCGTCTGCCATCACATCCATGATTGGTGAGTGTGGCTTGCACTTTTACAAAGTTGGAAAAACAGTTACCATAATGAGTGGAATTCCATCTGTTACTGCATATTACACAATATTTGAGAATCTAAAGCTAGGTAGTCATACCATCGTGTTATTGGAATATGATCAGAGCAAGAGTTTCTTTTTAGAGCCAAGAAACGCAATTGTAAGTCTTCTTGAGCAAGAAAAAGAACAAGTACGCAAGGTTTTTTCAGATAATACATATGGCATAGTCGCATCAAGGATAGGGCAGCCAGATCAGAGGATCATAGCAGGAAAATTCTCATCATTATACAACGCAGATTTTGGGCAGGCTCCACACACTATCATAATTCCAGGCATGATGCATT
>JBQTIZ010000057.1:0-9511 GCA_052387615.1 Candidatus Nitrosotenuis sp.
AATAGGAATAGCTCGAACTTTTAGCGTAGGGGGCTCGGAAGAAAGACCAATCTATAATGAGTCAGATCCGTTCTGCAAAAAAAGAAAACCGGATGATGATTCTTGGACAGTTGACCATTTCTATCGCAAATTGTTATTGCTTGAAAAAAAGATGAACACAAAGTTTGCAAAAAAAGAAGCACAAAAAAGAACTAGGCTAATGGTGAAGTTTCTGTCTGAATTAAGAAAAGAAATCCTTGATTAAATCAAATAAAAGGAGAATAAACAAAATGAAAGAAAAATTCAGCGTTTCAATTGACGAGAATTTGTTAAAGTGGCTAGATTCTCAAATCAAGAAAAGAAGATTTGCAAATCGCTCTCATGCGTTTGAATATGCAGTTCAGTTAATGATGGAAAAATCTGAATAGATGATCAGTTAGTTTTTTTCTGTTTACGATTTTCCAAACTTACGGGCAGTCAAATTTGAACCGAATTCTTGCTTGAGGGTTTGAACCTTCTACTCGACGCCCCCTATTTCGATCTAAAATTAGCCGTAATCTACATATCTTTTGTATCTTTTCTCAATTTCTGTATTTTTTCCCTGCAGGATTTTTTCTAATTCCTCTTTGTAGCGATTATTCATGTATGACTTTATCTCAGAAAACCTGGCTTCTTCAGGATAGACCTCACCAAGCTTTTCAATTATGCCAAAAAACTCGACTACCTTACTCCGAAACTCGTCCTCGCTAGGTTTTTTGATTCCATTTGTTCTAAACCACACACACGCCCAGCTTGCCCCAATTACATGTGGTAATACATCATACGCACGCTCTATCTCAAAGCGCTCGTCGTCTCTCATTTGTTCAGGTGTTCTGCCATCTTTCTGGCAAAATAGGTAACTATCATGTCAGCGCCTGCCCTTTTTATCGAATACAAAATCTCTGACATGATATCGGTTTCATTTATCCAGCCTAATTGCGCAGCCCCTTTGACTAGAGCATATTCGCCTGAAACACTATATGCGGAAACTGGAATGTTGTAGGTTCGTTTTGTCTCTGCAATCAAGTCCAGATATGCCAAGGCTGGCTTTACCATCACGATATCAACTCCTTCGTTGATGTCTAGTTCTATCTCTCGCATTGCCTCTCGCGGATTGGTAAATGGAACTTGGTAGGTCTTTCTATCCCCAAACTGTGGCGCACAATCTGCCGCATCTCGGAATGGGTTGTAAAATGACGATCTATGTTTTGCAGAATGTGACATTATTCCAACATCTGAAAACCCATTCTCATCCAGTATGGTTCTGATTGCTTTTACCTGACCATCCATCATTGCGGATGGAGAAACAATGTCCACACCAGCTTTTGCCTGACTCAGTGCAACATTTGCCAGTGTCTTCAAGCTAGAATCATTATCAATTGTATTTCCGTGTAGTATTCCGCAATGGCCTGATGATGTGTACTGACACAGACACACGTCCGCCATTATGACAATATCGTCGCCAAAGTTTTTTCGCACCTCGGCAATCGCCTTTTGCACAATTCCATCATCTACAAACGCACCGGTCCCAGCATCATCTTTGCTGTTTGGTATGCCAAAGAGCATTATAGCTGGAATGTTGAGATTTTTTATTTCCTGAACCTCTTTTGTCACATCAGATAATGGCAATCGTACAATGTCTGGCATGGATTTTACACTGGCCTTTTCCCTCAAATTCTCCTGCACAAACACAGGACAGATCAAATCATTTGTTGAAAACAAAACTTCCTGGACCAAATTTCGCATCTTTTCATTTTTGCGCAATCTGCGCAGTCGTTTTGTTGGAAATGATGCGGACATGAGAAAAATCGCTCTATATACAATATAATTCTAGGCTGAAGTCCTAGTCTTCTTTTTTCTTGTAATTGAACAGCTTTGTTGCTGCCTTGAGCAAATCCTCGTTTGATTGCTCGGACGCCTTTCTCAGGTTGTTCATTGGAGTGGATATGATTCCCTCAACTACTGCCTTGGTAAGGTCATCAATGATCTTTACCTTGGACTCGTCTGTTTCGCCAAGCATGCGCAGTGCCTTTTCGAGCTCCTTTGAGCGCCTAGAGTCAATGTCCTTGAAAATCTCTTTTACCACTGGTTCTATCTCGAGTCTTTTCATATGGGCTTCTAGTACTTGTATTTCTTCGCTAATTATTTTTTCTGCATTGGTGCGCTGGTTAGAGCGGTACCGCATATTTTTATCAACCATTTCCGCTATCTGGTCCAGATTCATCATCTTGATTCCATGAATGGTTGCAACCTTTTCGTCTACTGTCCTTGGATTTGAGAGGTCTAGGATCATCATGCCGCCTTTCTTGTCCTTCATTGCCTCTTTGATCCTATCAAATGTGACCAGAAAGTATGGGGCAACTGTTGCCACAAAGAGAACGTCATAGTTCGAAAATTCCTTCATGATGTCCTCAAATCCAACCGGTTCTCCGCCGACTGTTTCTGCAAATGCCTTGGAGCGCTCCATAGTACGGCTGGCGACATAGAAGCGATAATCACGTTTGCCAAGTGATTTTGCGACAAGTGTGGCAGCTTCCCCTGTTCCGATTAGCAGAATTTTCTTTGATTTTAGATCATCAATGTTTTCCTCAGCTAGCTTGACTGCCATTGATCCAATCGATATTGTGCCTTTGTTTATGCCAGTAGAGTTTCGAACACGGGTTCCAATCTTGATTGCTTTATCGAATAACGTGTTCAGGTATTCACCAGACGTTCTTAGTTCTTTGGCTGCCACTATGGCATCCTTTACTTGGCCCAAGATTTGCTCCTCGCCAACTACCATGGAATCAAGGCCAGATGTTAGTCGGAGTAGGTGCTCACACACCTCAGTGTCCTCTACCAGCTCAAAGTTTTCTTTGAATGCTATTTCTTCTAGGCCTGCAAGCGATGCCCATGTTTTTTTTATTTTTTGTATGTTTGGGCTGTCAGCAGAGCCAAAGATTTCAACTCTGTTACATGTCTGCAAAATAACTATCTCCTTTAGGCCAGAATGCTTTCGAAATGACTCGTACGCCGAGTCCAAGTCTTTGAATGTGAATTTCTCTAAAACATGAATTGGAGAATTCCTAAACGTTACACGGACATTGATGATATTACTCATTTCCACTCGTCAAGCATATTCATTGCCTCTCTTTGTGCACTTGGAAAATTATCGTCTTTTAATAACTGTTTTATCTTGATATTATTCAAAACTGCGTACAGGAATTTTTTTCGCCCAAGAACTGTTGCGATCTTACCTTTTGCAGCATCGCGGACAATTTTTTGCAGCTTGATTTGGTAAATGTCTTCTTTGTCGATTACTTCGTTGAATATTTTTTCCGCCTTTAGTTTTATCTTACGCGCCATTGCTGGGCTGCGGCCTCCAGTAGATATTGCAATTTGAACCGTATCCTGTATGTTTATGACTGATGGATGCGCAAAATCCGAAAACTCGGGATCGTCTGCGGCATATGCATAGCATCGTTTCTTCTTTGCCTTTTTCACAATCTCTCTGTTTAGTTCTTTGTCGTCAGTTGCGGCCATGACTAGTATGGGGTTGTAATCTGAGATAAAATCCGCATTTCCTAATTTAATTTTCTTGAATTTTATTTTTCCTTGTTTTGCAAGTTTTTGAATTTGCGAATTAGAACCATCCGAGATTACCAAAATCTGACAGTCTTGCGTCAAAAGCGAATTCACTTTTTTTAGACCTTCCGCGCCTGCGCCAACTACAATGACTAATTTGCCCTTTAGGTTTAGGTCAACAATCACGATCAGGGCAGATTCGAAATTGTATTTATAGGATTGTAAGATTCTCGCTACATTTTTAATTAAAACCAAGAATTTGTTAACTGTATTGATATGATGGATGCACTTGACAGAGAAATTCTAAACGAAATCCAATGGTCATTTCCACTAGTAGCAGAACCATACAAGGAACTTGCAGATAAATTCAAAACATCAAATGAAGAGATGAAAAAAAGAATTACACAACTAAAGTCAAGCGGCGTATTAAGACAGCTATCTGCAATTTTTGATACTCGCCGACTTGGATACAAGAGCTCACTCGTTGCAATGGCAGTCTCGCCGGACAAACTAGATTATGTTGCAAATCAGATAAATCGACATCCAGGTGTATCTCACAATTATGAGCGAAATCACGAGTATAATCTCTGGTTTACCTTGGCAACACCGCCTGGAACTGATCTAAAGACCGAAGTTGACAAGTTTGGCAAGCTTCCAGGAATTCTCAAGATTAGACTGCTCCCAACGATCAAACTGTTCAAAATTGGAGTCAAGCTTGACATGGTTGAAGAAAAAAAGAAGCAAGTAGCCCCAACCGAGGAGAAAAAAAGAATCAACGAAGTAAAATTCACCCCAAGTGAAGAAGACAAAGAGTTCATCCGGCAACTCCAAAAAGATCTACAGGTAATTGATAGGCCGTTTCTACCTGCAGCACAAGCGCTTGGTATGACTGAGGAGGGAGTATTTGAAAAGTTGCAATATTACGAATCGATTGGCGTAATGAGACGCTATGCCGCAATACTGCGACATCGCGATGTGGGCTTTACTGCAAACGGCATGATAGTGTGGCGAGTCCCTGAACAACAAATAGAATCTGTCGGTGAGATGCTTGGTGCATTCCCACAAATCAGCCATTGTTATCAAAGGCCAGTTTATGCTGATTGGCCATACAACGTGTTTTCCATGGTTCACTGCAAATCCATTGCAGAGGCTGAAACAATGGCAAAAGACATCCAAAGCCACATCAAAGTGGATGATTATAGAATCTTGTTTAGCTCGCGTGAATTCAAAAAGACACGCGTCGAGTATTTCACAGAAAGCGAATTCACCCTAGAAGAAACAATCCCAGCTTAGGAGAACTTTTAACTCAAAAATGGACTTAGGCTACACTTGCTTTTAGCTCGTATGATGGCCAGCTAGAATAAAACTCTGCAATTTCCATCATGTCATTATTTGATAGGTATTTGCCATCTGACATTGTTGCAAACTGCTCAATTTCCTCTATGCTGATAACGGTTGGAAATACAGACGATACTGCATTCTTTGATAGGATGAACTTGATTGCGAGATCTGTTATGTTCAAGCCATTTCGTTCTGCAATTGGTCTTAGCTGCTCGACCTTCTCAAGTGCAGATTTTATCCATTCTCCACGTCTGACCGAGCGGTGATCTTTTTCATCTATTTTGGTGTCTGCCTTTACCTTACCGGTCAAAATTCCTGATGCATCTGGAACCCGCACCAAGATTCCAACGTTTTTCTTCTCCGCTGCATCAATTAGCTCATTCCCAGGTGTCTGCTCTAAGATGTTGTACACTGTTTGTACTGCAGATACGTTTTTGCGCTCCATTGCAACTAGTCCCTCCTTGGTCCATCCTATTGCAGGACCAAGCGCAATTTGATATGCGCCAATTACTCCTTCGTTAATCTTGTTGTCCAAAGTATTGAAAATCACGTCATCTTGTATGTGGTGCATCTTTGGATTGTGTAACCCATAAACGTCAATATGGTCAGTTTGCAGTCTTGCCAAACTATTCCTTAATGCGTGCTCTGTGAACAATGGGTCAAATCGCTGTGGAAGCTCGCTGTGGCCTATTTGAGCTGCCCCTTCAAACTCGTAGCCGTATTTTGTGGATATGACTATGTCGTTTCGCATTCCCTTGAAAACCTCGCCGATTATCTTTTCACTTTTTCCCTTTCCGTACATGTCGCCAGTCTCAAAGAGATTAATTCCAAGATCATACGCTCGTCTTAGCATTCTTTTTGCCTCGTCGTCTTCGATTTTTTTGCCCCACCAATCCAGCGCTATGGTCCACGCTCCAAATCCTATCTCCGATACCTTGATTCCGCTCTTTCCCAGAGTTCTATACTTCAATTTACAATCTCCAAAAATTTGTCTAGTTTTGTATTCAAATCAGAATCACTCAACACTTGTTTTTTGGCCTCTAGATTTGCATTTATGTCTATCCAAGATTTGCAACCTTGAAATTCTGGTTTTTGTTCAATATTGAATTCTGGAACAGTGTATGTTTTGAGAAATACTGCCTTGATTGGCTTTTCCGGCATCCAGTTTCTCCTTGTTTGAATGTAAGAATCACTCCAAATGTGAAACTCTGATAATTGTTTTATGGCATCATCCGATAGTACGTCTGATTCTGCCAAAACTTCGGCAAACGATGTGATCCTGTTTTGTCCCTCCTTTGGTTTTTGCGACATGGCGATATCCAGATACTTGGAGTATTGCGGCTTTAGATTATCGTATGTTTGGTGCTCATACGTTGGAAAAAGCAAGAATTTTTTTGACTCAATTAAAAATCCAGACGCAACTTCTAGTATTCCGCCTTTGCGCAAAATCACCGTCTGCTCTCCTGATTCTAGTGCCCTGTTAACTGTTGCCCATTCTTTTAACGCATTCATCTAGCCAAGACTTGAAATGAGAGAAATAATATCTTTCTTGACGCACACAATCATTGGAGTATCTTTTTCGATATAGCGAGAGACTTGGGTTTCTCGTAGCTCCATTATCAAGTCCTGAAATGCATGCAGATCATCCGACTCGAATGCAAGCATAAAGTCCTCGTCATGGATTCCAAATGAGTATGTGGTGTTTAGCGAGACCTGAGGATATTTATGCCCGACCTCAATGTGTTCGTCCATCATTTTCTTTCTTTGCTCTAGTGGCAGCAAATACCACTCTCTTGTCTTGATGAATGGATACACTATGGCATATTTTTTTGGTTCTTCCCCTGCAACAAAGGAGAGTGTCTTGCCAGTCTTTGCATAAATTGAGGGTCTTGTAGATGACAGGTAAACATGGGACGGTATGATGTATTTTCCAAAGACAGTAGTGTATATTTTTGAGATGACACTCTGAATTTCTTCTATGGAATCCGACGCAAACCAGAGCAGAAACTCGGCATCGTCTCGAAGGCCTAACGTAGAATAAATTCTGTACTTTATCTTTGAATTTCTAATCACTTGGTCTATTTCTTTTGCAGACTCTTCTTTTGCCAGATCTGCCATCCAGCGCCATTTTGGGTCTATTTTGAAAAATGAAAAGTTGAAAAATGTTCTTGCCTCTGACATAAGTCTAGTTTTACAAAACCCTATTTAACAATAATTCAGAAAATCACAATTTGGATGAATGTTTAACTAAAATCATCACTCTGTTATATTGATGAAGAGCCAAAAACTCCTCTGGCTTTGTACTTGTACTTCGCTTGAAATAATGACTGCAACTGGCGTTACTGCATATTTGTTATATCTTGGGCAGACAACATTAGCGTTAATCTCTGGCATTGTGTTTGCCAAGGTGATAGCATTCCATTTTATTATAGAAGTACATGAAAAACTCAAAAAAACCAAGTCCGTGTTTTTGAAATCTTAATGTGTGTCT
This sequence comes from Candidatus Nitrosotenuis sp., assembly GCA_052387615.1. Lineage (GTDB taxonomy): Archaea > Thermoproteota > Nitrososphaeria > Nitrososphaerales > Nitrosopumilaceae > Nitrosotenuis. Next base: position 7,415 of record JBQTIZ010000057.1, read on the forward strand.
GTCTTTGTATGGTGATATCTTGGCATATGTTGGAAATCCAATAGATGTAATCAAAAAGCTACATTCTGATAAACAATGGGATGACATTGTTTCGTTTTGCCAAAAGATGCTTGACGCTGATGCAAAGGACCTAGTTGCCCTGCAAAACATGGCGACTGCGCTCTTGAATCTTGGCAAACTTGAGGAATCAATGTCTTGCTGTGATAGGGTGTTTGAACTAAACGAATCTGATGAATATGCGTTAAAAAACAAAATCTTTGCGCTGGAAAGACTTGGGAGACATGTCGAAATAATTCCACACTGTGACAAATTGTTATCAAAAAATTCATCACATACTTGGGCGCTAAACAGCAAAGCGCTTGCACTCAATGATCTTGGTAAACACGACGATGCAATATACTACTATGATCAGGCCCTCAAAATAGAGCCCAACAACATCACAGCATTACTGAACAAAGCGATCACGCTTTCATTTTTACAAAAATATGATCAGGCAATACAATTCTATGATGATGTGCAAAAACAAGAAAAGCTAAGCGAAGCTGCAAGTGCAAAATCTGAAGCATATAAAAAGATTGGAAAAGAAGACGAGGCGTTTTTGGCAGCACAGGGATTGTTGATATCAGACATTACAAAATATGTCTCAGAGGCCAAAGCAAAGAAGATGAGGGTCTTTGACTATTATTGCATGATGGAATATGAAGACTTGAAAAAACGAGAGATGCAGTACCGATAAAAATTCGGTTCAATATCCTTTATACAATCTCGATAATCTTTTTGCTCGATTTATGACCTGACTTTATTGCAACGCGTGAAGAAGAAATTCCAAAGTGTTTTGCTATCTTTTTTATGATTTCCTTGTTTGCTGCACCATCAACTGGTTTTGCTTTGATGCCAATTATTATTTCAGTACCATTCACAGAAACAAAGTCTTTATGAAATTCTACTAAAACAGAATACAACAATTACGCATTGACAATCCAGTCGTAGCCCTTTTTCTCTAGCTCTTGCGCCAGACTGGCATCGCCTGATTTGAGTACCTTGCCTTGGGCAAACACATGCACGTAGTCCAGTTTTTTGAGGAAGTTGAGAATTCTTGCATAGTGTGTAATCACTATGATTGTTGCATCTGGCGTTGATACGTCGTTGATTGCCTTTGCAACTGCCTGCACTGCATCAATGTCTAGGCCCGAGTCCGGTTCATCAAGTATGGAAACTTTGGGTTTGAGGACTGCCATTTGTAGTACTTCGGATCTTTTCTTTTCTCCCCCGGAAAATCCCTCGTTGAGATATCGACCCAAAAAGTCGTCTCGTAATCCAACTGTCTGCAAATTTTTCTTTAGATAATTCTGAAACTCTCTTACTGTGATGAATACTTCTCTGTTGCTGCTCTGCAATGATTTTGATAATGCGTTGTATGATGTTCTAAGAAAATGCGAGTAACCTACGCCGGAAACTTCGGTTGGATACTGGAACCCCAAGAATAATCCCTTCTTTGCTCTCTCATCAGTTGATGCCTCTGTAATGTCTTCTCCATCAAAAATTATTTTTCCTTGCGTTACTTCGTATTTTGGATGGCCAAGTAATGTGTATGCTAATGTAGATTTGCCAGAACCGTTTGGCCCCATGATGGCATGAACTTCTCCTGGACCTGTTTTGAGATTAACGCCTTTGAGAATTTGCTTTCCCTCTCTTTGTACATGCAAGTCGACAATTTCTAGGACCGCCATATTCTCGCAGTGTTTTGTTTCTGTATATAACCCCGACGAATTTTAGCTGATCCTAATGTAGAAAAACAAAAAAGAAAAAGAGTTAGTTTTTGGCAAAACTTGGTCGCAATGTTAGATTTAGCTTATACCCTGAAAGAATTTCTTTGCACCTGTTTCGTATGGTGACTTCAGTTACTCCAGCCACGCTTGATACGTCCCGCAGTAATACATTCTGTCCCAATAAAATTGAGGCAATGTACAAGTAAGAAGCTGCAATTCAGTTTGGAGCCTTACCATCTGATACATTTTAGTCCTTTGTCTTTTCAGCTATTTCCAAATCAAGTCGATCCACTCGAAAATCTGTATTTTTGAGATTAGAGATTTTGGA
>JBQTIZ010000058.1:0-10529 GCA_052387615.1 Candidatus Nitrosotenuis sp.
AACTGTAGACCATGCAACGAATGGAATAAGTTGAAGCTCTGCCATGTGTTTCCATTTCACACAATAAATAAATAGATTTGATGATTGAGCAGCTACATGCCAGAGATAATCTGCAAAGAATGTGGAGTAAAGATGTTTCATGAAAATGAAGATACTCTCAAAATAGAAGAAGCAATCCATAAAAAATTCTGCAGAAAGAAATTAGGCGAAACTCATAGCTTTATGCACCGTGACTCGAAACACATGTCTACTTTTGATATAGAGCGGACGGTGGATGAAAAAGGCAAGCAGTTACTCAAGTAACTTGAATGATGCGATTTGCAATTCTGCAATTACCGAATTCAATTTAGGCAATTTTAAAAAAGCACTCGTATTATTTGATCAGATGTTGATATTAGAGCCATTTCATGTGATGGCGCTAATCAAAAAGGGCAACATTATGGGAAAATTTGCAAAATACTTTGATGCAATTGTATGCTATGACAAGGTGTTGAGCATGGAACCTCAGAATACATTGGCGCTCATAAACAAAGGCCTTGCTCTTCACTATTTGCAAAAATATGACGAGGCGATTTCCTGCTACAATACAATACTGGCGGTAAAGCCAGACAACGTCATCACGCTATATAACAAGGCATCCAGTCTTGTAAGAAAGAGTGAGATTAAACAAGGCTTAGAGATTTTGCAAAAAGCAATTGATTTTGATTTTTCTTGTAAATATAAAGCACGTACCGATATCGACTTTGAATCAATACGAAAGACCAACGAATTCAAAAAACTAGTTTTGTAAAATAGATTATAATATTATGAAATAATTTGGAAATTGTATTGGCAGAAGAGCTAACTTATGATATTGTGGTGGTTGGTGCTGGCCCAGCCGGCTCTTCGGCAGCATTTTCTGCAGCAAAACTAGGCCACAGGGTGGCATTACTAGAAAAGGAGGAATCGATTGCGCAAACAGTTCGTACAAGCGGCGTAACTTGGATTGATAGCATAAAAGAATTTGAGATTCCAGAATTTTGCTACAACCCAATTAAAAATTATGGATTTTGCTCACCAAACAATGAAGTCGTGATATCTGGGCAAAAGGCAATGGCTGCAGTTTTAGATGTAAGAAAAACATATCGATGGCTTGCAGAAAAGGCTCAAAGACAAGATGCGGAGTTATTCTTAGACACCACAGTTATAGTTGCCATTAGATCAGAACATGGAATCATACTGCACACAACATCATCTAAAAAAGAAATTACATTTCATTGCAAAGTAGTGATTGATGCGAGCGGATTTCAAACAGTTGTTGCAAAGTCACTCGGCCTAGTATCACAGTGGAAGCGATTTGGTGCTGGTGCAGAATATGAAGTTGAAGTCGAAAACGCTGATTCCGACACTTGGTGGTTAATGGTAGGACAGGAATATTCGCCTGCTGGATATGCGTGGATTTTTCCATTAGGTGGGAAAATAGTCAGAATTGGAATCGGTGTTGGCAAACCAGAATCCACACTAGATCCAACGGAGCGCTTGAAGGAAATAATTGATAAAAAATTGGGCCCTATTGCAAAGCTTGGTAAAATAACTCCAATTGAATTTCATTATGGTCTGATTCCAAATGACGGCCTGTCAAGAAAAACAGTTTATGATAATCTAATTTTGGTTGGGGACACTGCAGGCCAAGCAAATCCGCTTGTATTAGAGGGAATTAGATATGCAATTCGCTTTGGTAGGATCGCAGGAGAGACCGCCGCAAATGCAATTCTCAGAGGAGATCCATCAGAAAAATCACTGTCGGCCTATGAGAAAAACTGGAAAAAAGCAATCCAATCTAAAATAAGCTCTGCATCAATGGTCCAATCAAGATGGATTGGTCTATCAGATCAGGATTGGGACAAGGAGCTAGATATTATCAAAGAGCTTAGTATTGACGAATTTTTAGATTTTATCAAGGCGGATTTCAGCCTTGCAAGTATTGTGAAGATGGCAGCTAGTCACCCAAAGTTAGCAGTAAGGCAATTATTCAATATTGTAAAGGGCTCAAAAAGAGCTAGTTCACTTTAAAGAAATCAGATACTATCAGATCATGATACTGTAGCTGTGCAACATATACACCGGAACCATATGATTTGGACAATACTTGGTTAAAATGCCCAGATGCATTGTCCTTTAGCGGGATTTCGTCTATTTTTTCGCCAGATTGATCAAAGATGTCAATGTAGATGTCTTCTGGAAACGCCACAGTCTTGTATATTGCTCCAGATAGATACAATTTATCACCTTCAAGACTTGCCTCCAGTATTCCAATCTTGGAACGGCTTGGCAAGTATCTCTCAATCATTGACTGTAGTTCCGAGATCTTTGACTTGGCAGATGACAGATCCTTGTCATGTAAAGCATTTTTGATATCAGATATTACTGGATCAAACTTTGCCTTGTTGGAATTATATCCAGAACTACCAAACAATTCAATGAAATTCTGCAAGTCTTCAAACTGACGCGCCAAATCCACATTTTGTGTGTATTCTTTTGATAAGGGTACAGTCTTGGCAGTGTTGGTTGATTTTTCTGCAATGTCAACAATTTGAGTTGCAACTGCATTTCTCCACTGCAACTTTACAACATACAAGCCAGGTGCTGTTGGTGCAAACCATTGAGTATAGAAATCGCCATCCTTGGTATCAGAGAATTTGAGTGTGCTGTGCTGAGCACCTTGCATGTCATATACTGTCAGGTATAGATTCTCTCGTCTATCAAAGAGTTCCTTATCCACTGCACCATTCATTACCCAAGTTTGGCTTTCTGGGTTGTACAAAATATCAAATAGAATTTTTTTGTGCTCATCTTCTAGCTCGTCAGATACAAATTCTCTAATTTCTTTGAGCTTCTTTTCTGCATCATCCCAGTTTCCATAGTCAACTAGCTCGTATGCATCTTCGGTCAGAGCCAGAAACTTTTGTGAGTGCGATTCGAATCCAGCATTATAGAAGGTTGTAACAAAGCCAGAGATCTGTTCTAACTTGTTTCTGTACTCGATTCTCTTAATTTCATCAAGGGAGTAACCTTCTTCTGAACCAAATGGATCCTCTGAATATTTCTCAGAGACCTGACGCCACTCATCAAATAACGCACGAATTGTATTATCTGCCGCATCAAGATCTTTTTTGATTACCAAGTCTCGTGCTTCATCTAGGCGCACTTTCATGGAACCAGTAAAATCGGTGTATCCAGGCAGAAATTTGTTGTGTCGCTCGCCAAGCAATATCAAATTCTCAATTGATTTAGCGCGCTGCAAAATCTCAGATGCACGAATCTTGTATGCATCTTTAGAGTACGAATCAAGTTTTACTCGAATTACAGAGCTCTGTGTACTATAGTAATTTAGCAAGACCTCAATTTTGTCAATTTTGTTTATGGTTGGGTTACCCTTTTCGATTTCAATTGCAGTATCGATTACTTTGAGTGCGTTATTGATAGCATTAAGACTTTCATAATCAGATTGTAATTCTGCTTTTGACTTTAGTTTTTCATAATCAAATTTCAGAACAGATAGCGGACTGCGTTTTTCTCTAAGATCATTAATTGATGCATCATAGTCCGACACTATGTTCAGAATTTCATTTAGTGTTTGAGCATCTTTTACCTTGCCCAACAACATTTGGAAAGAATCTATCATTGATTCATTTCCAGCATTGTTGTTTTTGGCAAATGTGATGGCGCTAGATATGCGAGATGAGATCTCTATGACATTCTTCATTTCGATTATTTCTTGCTGTGAATCAATGATGTCCTGAGGAGATGTTGCGCTAGAAAGGGTTCCCATTAGAGAGTTCAGTTGGGGTTTTATGAGCAGGGCTAGCTCAGAATTTTGAGTGTCATCAGACGAGACAAATCTATCCACTTTATCCAAGTGTCGCAAAAGCAAAGTAGCCTCATGAAGATTGTCCACTTTGGGCTTTGTCTCTAGGAATTTTGCCAGTGTTTCTTTACCAAGCAATGATTCTCGCAGTTGCCCCCATTCTGTTCTAACTAGTCTGGATAGGTTGTCTTCTTTTTTGAGCGTGCCATCAAGCAACCTTGCCTCAGTTAGTAGTTTTACCAAGTCGTTGAGCTCTTCCGTATAAACTGGTCCTGTACCCCTAGCAAAAATAAAGCCGATTTCTTCTTTGACTAGTCGGTTCATGATAGAATTGGACTTTGTCATCAAATTAAGTAATAACTGATTGAGTTCGGAATAGCTTAGCTGCTTTTCTTGTGGTGCTTTTTGAGGATCTACGTTTGTTATTGAAACATAAACATCACTTAGTTCCTTTATTGCAAATTTTACATCGCCTATATCAGAATAAAATACAATACCGGCAGTTTGTCTATCAATCTTTTTTGCCTCATCAGAATCTAGCTTTGATTCAGAAACAAGAGACTTTGTAATTTCAAACGCGGTTTCAATAGCTGGTTTTATTCTATAATCTAGATCTAGTATATCAGATTCTGCAGGATATGTCAGAAATAAATCAACATACAATTCCTTTAGCTTTGCAACATCGCTAGTTGTTTTCAAATCAGAAAATCTCATTTCATAATCACTTGAGATGGTTGATGTTTTTTTGACAAACGCGATTTTTGACTCTATTAGCGATATAGCGGAATTAAGATAGTCCTTGCTTGATTTTTCTTGTAGTTTTTGATTTTTGATATTGAATGAGCTTGATGCTGTGTAATCACCATAAAATACTCGAACATTATATTTTCCTGTCAAACCACAAATTTTTCCAGTAAGTGGGATTGGCTCAGTAACAAAATTGCCATCAGATAACGGTTTTAGCTGCTGGATTTGGCACAAGTCTCCATTTGGATTTACAATTTGAGTTACTATGTACAGATCCGATGAGATCTGCGCTATTTGTCCAAAGATGAATACGTTTTCACCTTTTTTGTAGTCTCCAAATGTGTCCAACAGTGTGATTCTAGAGGAGTTTTGTGAGAATGCGTTGGTCGGAACGAGTAAAATAGCAAATAGAATCACTACTGTACCAACCTTACGCATAGATGAGATCAGGTTAGAAAAGGGTACTTAAGCGTTAGGTATGATTTCTACCTAAGCTGCCATAATCGGTTTTTGGAAAATTCTTTTTTGGGATGACGGTGTTTCTTCAATTTGTGGAATCTCTGCGATAAAACACAGTGCATGGATCTGCTCCTGTGTTCGTTTACCACACTGTATGCAGACCAGGCTCACCGCACCTCTGCATTCGGCACAGATTGTACACTTTCGAAGTGTTCCGCCGCAATTTCGACATGATTCATCTGGCATTTTTTATCTCCAAAGACGCTTTTTGCTATTTTAGATATAAGAGTAGAGTAGAAATTGCATGTACAAATTATCAGTGAGCTATGCACTGTTTTCTTAATTTTCTAACATACAGAACAACACCAATAATTATTATGCCCACAATTATTGAGAGCGGTCCGATGTATTCGGTTTGTGTTTTTGTTTTGTCTTGTGATATTATTGTTTCGGTAAATCCATCATCAGCAGATTCTAGAACCGAAAAGCTTGTAGTGTAAATGTCAGGTTTGAGAACAGAGTCAGAAATTGCATAAACTTTGATATCATTTCCACCAATCATTTCAGATGTGATTTCCGGTGTAAGTAAAATCTCGACGGAGTTATTTTCAATTTGCAAGATACCACTTGCAATTTCAGCACCAGATCCATCATTTACAAAATAATGCAGACTCGTTGCATGATTGGTTTGGATTGGAATTTCTAGTGGTTCTCCTTTTGTTATTTTGTTTGGAACGTTGATTTTTGTTATTTGTGGTAAGCTCACATGCTCAAAATTGCTCCAATATCCTGTTTGGTATGGATAGGTTTCATCATCAAATGCCTTTATTGTTATGGTTCTCGCCTCCGGAGAATAAGCATCCAAATAGAATGGTCCGTTGCTAATCACTGCGTGATTTTTTTGCTTTATCCATTGAATTGTGCTAAGGTATCTTGAATCAAAGTAATCCAAATCGTTATCAGATTCTGTCAGTGATTTAGGAATTATACCAGATGAGGAAAACTCTTCCAAGTATTGCCTGACTAGGACAGCATCTCGCGGTATAATCAAAGAAAACCAATTCAGGTTTTTTGCCTGAGCGTCAGTTCTTGAAAACGAAGCTTTGCCATCAATTACTGCTTCCTCCATTGCTGCCATTACCTCCCAAGGCATAGTAACCCAGACTCCGCCCCAATCGGCAATTTCAGATTCATCAAAATGCCAAAAATCAACATACACTTCGATAGTGTTTTCATCAATCGGCTTGATTGCAACTAGTGTTTTTGTAGATTGGCTAGCGGTTGGTGTGTATTCAGGATCAAATGTTTTATCATTCTCAGACGATACTGAACCCCATTCCTGTGTGAAATAAACAGAGTACAATATATCATTCATGTCCATTGTTTGGCCATTGTGCCAGTTGGACCACAGTAAATCGTATGTTACCTTGCTTGTCGCCTTTTTGTTGTCTCCCATTGTAATCCATTTTTGTTGAACAGGATCCCAGTTGATGGCGTCTGATGGCACATCAAGTTTGTGATCAGGCCCTGCAGTCACCACATCCCAGTCTTGTCGTACTGCAAAGTTTTGGCCAGAGTACGGATTTTTGAAGATTCCTGGGTCATACAATGCATCCCAGATGTTCTTTGAATACGCATCAGCTAGTCCTCGTACTGGATTCCATGCACCTTGATAGATTTGTTTGACTCCAATTTTCAGGACGGTATCATCAGTTCTTGAATTAATTGGTGTAAATCTGGTCTGAATTCCCCCGCCAAAATCGTTGATTACACCATCAACATCTTTGTTTACAACAAACGGATCAATTTTTGCTGCCAAAAATATTCTGACAGATTCGTTTACTCCTTCAACAGTCGCCTTGCGGATAAGATCAGTCCGTTGCTCATACGAGGTATAGTTGCTAGAGTAGATTCTTTGTGTAAGCTCATCCAAATTGTCATTTTTGTAATTCCAATATTGTAGATTGTTAAAGCCAGGCATGTTGGAATACCACGGTGCATACATTTGTGCAAGACCTAGCGGATCATACTTTACAAATGCAGACCGCCCAGCATACCCTTCCGTGTAAAGACTCCACTGCAGATCAGATGGATCTGAACCATATACTAGTACATATGCCTTGTTCAAGTCTCCAAAATCCTTTCGTACTGTAAAACCAATTTTCTCAAGCTCTGACGATATGACTTCGCCAATAGAATTGCGAATGGGATCATCATTTCTAATGAAAAATGTAATTGTGATCGGTTTGTCATCATATGTCCACCTGCCATCAATTTTTTTTGCACCTGCCTCAACTAGAGCATCAGATATCATGGAATTTGCAAGTTCTGGATTATACCTAAAGTGAAATTTTTCAATCTCTGACACGATCAGTAAAAAATCTGGATCAAATGGGCCATAATTTGACGACATTGTGATCCCATACCCAGACATGAGCTCATCTACTATTAGCTTTCTATCAATAAGATAATTCAGCGCATACCGTACCTTTTGCATAGAAAACGGATTGAATTCATCTCCTTGCGCAGGATTTACCAATATGCTAAAAGATCCGCCAGTTGTGTAAAATATCTTCAAGTTGCTCGTGTCAGTATCTTGGATTAATTCTGCTGGAATTCGAGAATAGTAAATATCAAGATTTTTCTTTTTTACTTCTTCAATTGCAGTGCTTTCATCTAGATACTGGATGAATTGAATGGTGTCAACAAAGGTTCCCTTTTCTGCAACTGCAATATTAATTCCAAAAATAGAGCAGATCAAAAAAGCCAGTAAGATCTTCACGTATTTAGTATTAGATACATCTAATTTAAAGCTCCAAGGATTGCAGACACAATACCAAATTAATGCAAATTGTATGAAATACTTTTAATTCATACAAAGAAAAACAGTATCAGTTGAGCTCCAAATTTTGGCTTGATGGCATCAATGGTGTAATTCCGGGCGGAATATCCGTTGAGGATTTTGCAATGGTTGCAAATACAGATAAGGGCATGGTAAAAAGAATGCTCCAAGAGTTAGCTGCAAACGACATTGGCAGATTTGATGGTGAGGTGATTCAGTTTGAGGAAGGTGATAAACTCCGTGCAACCATACTGGCGTTAAACAAAGGAGTTCTAGTGGATGAGATAGCAAGATACTTGGATTGGCGCGACTTTGAAGGCCTTGCAGCGAGAATACTAGAAAGTAGAGATTTTGCCATAATCAGGAATTTAATTCTGACCAACCCCCGTATGGAATTAGATGTGGTTGGCATCAGACTTGGTATTGCCATGCTAATTGACTGCAAGCATTGGAAAAAGACTACGCCATCTGCACTAGAAGAAATAGTTCGAAAGCAGGTAGAACGTACCAAGCACTATGTCGCAAAAACCAAAGGCGCAATTGCAGCACCAGTCATTGTAACGCTACACCAAGACAAGATAAGTTTTGTAGGCAAGGTACCAATTGTTCCAATTTTTCAGCTTGCGTCATTTTTAGACGAGTTTTATGGAAATTTAGAGAACGTCCAAACTATAGAAGAAGAGAGCCAATAAAGAGTAAAAAGCTCCCAATGGCAAATCCTTTTGTCAGTCGTAAAGATCTATCCAGCGCACGTGAAAAATCTTCAATTACTGCAGTTCCCATCACCTTGACTTCTGCCTTGTGTTCCAGAATCTCAAATGATGTTGGTTCTAGATTTTTTTCTGCTTGTTTTGCTATTGTGTGATACCATTCGGCTATTGTATCAGATGTTGCTATTTTGCCAAATGGATAGTATCCAGTGCGGTTTCTAACAACTACTGAGCTAAAGTGAGTATCAGATGTACAAAGCTCAACTAGCGACATACCATTTTTTGCAAAGTGGTTTACAATGTGTTCTCGCAGGCCATTTTCCATATTATTAGAATCAGACCAGCCAAGGAAGTATTTTGTATTATTGATTTGTAAGCACAATACCCCCAGACCCCCAGGCCCAAGATCAGGTGTATTCAGATTCATTCCATCAGAGTTCGCGTAACCAAATTCCAGCTGGTACGATTTCTTTGTGACTAGTGTTTCAAGCGTTGCTTTTGCTGCCTTGAGCATGTCTTGAGAATCGGCCTCTTCGATTTCTTCGCCCATTGCGTTATGGCAGTCAACCACTAGAATTCTCTCAAAGTGTCTATTGCTGCCAAGCTGTTCAATTTCTTTTTTCATGTGGCTTGGAACATCCTCCATTCCATGTGGGGACAATGACAAAAATAAAATTGCGGTTTTATCAAACAATATTCCAATTACTCTGGCCTTGTTTACTTGAACAGTTACCGGCTCTGTGCACATTGCTCCTTTTTTTAGAACGGAGTTGGTTGAAAAAGTGTCAAGATACACATCTACTGCGGTTTGAGATGGCAGGTTTAGAGTATGATCAGACACACTATGCATCACCATTGCAGAGGAATTTAGTGTCTTGAAGATCCTATACGTGATATTGCTACCCCCAATTGGATGGTATGGTCCTGGATGTACTTCTGGTAAGACCATTCGAAAGTCATTATTGTTTGATTGAAATCTAATTTGCGATGTGATAACACTTGATGGTTTTGAGCGCGATTCGATGATTGATTCAACTTCTCCATAATTTCCCTTGCTACGAGACGCCAAGTATGCTTGAATTAGCTCGTGTGTACTGCGTACACCAGGACGTCCTGCCCTGTCGGTAAGATATGACCACACCGAGGAGATTGCCAAAAAGGCAGCACCAATTCCAAGAACTAGTGGATCAAGTAATGATGATATCCACTGGTCTTGCGGTATCAAAACAAGATACATTGTCATTGGCTGGATAAAGCAAATCGCCCATGCCTTTCTCATCGAGGTTCCCAGCGTGGTGGTAAGAATTCCAAGACGAAAGCTTGTAAAAATCAACATTCCTTCTGCAACATATAACGTGGAAAGAGTAGGTTTTGATAGAATTGTGAATGCACCAATTCCTGCTAGAATAATTGCAAGCCACGACAGGTTTCCAAAAAGCGACATGTGTAATGCCTTGGAATATTCCTTGTTTCGAATAAGGCGAGAATCAATTATCTGTGTTATCAGTAACACTGCAATCAAAATTGGTAAGCGTGATATGATTTCGTCTTGCTTTCCATAATAAGAAGCCAATATGATAAACCCGGTGATTGCTGCGACAACTGCAGAAAATAACAAAGAGTGATACTTTGATGACGGTGTGAGTAAGGTTAGAGAATAACGCTTGTGTATTTTAGATACATCATCGTATGATTCAGTCATTTTTGATCTATTTTATTAGGAATATGTCAAGCAACCAAGAGACAACGATCAAGCCAACTGGTATAGAGACTACAATTCTGGGATCGAGTCTGTATCCTTTTGTCTCATCCTCAAAGAAACGCAAAAGGCCTGCAGATGATGCCGGTAATGGTGCACTTTTCTTTTTACTACTGCTCATTTAATGGTGAAGCTAGGAAATTAAGATAAAAACTTTATCATTTC
>JBQTIZ010000059.1:0-16110 GCA_052387615.1 Candidatus Nitrosotenuis sp.
GATATAGAATCAGAATATCAGAGGATGGAAGGATGCGGAATCCAATTCTTGGGTAAAATCCGGCCAGGCTCTGAGGGAACAAAAAATACATTCATTCATCCAAAAACGCTTAAAGGAGTTTTGACCGAGTTATGCTATCATCCAAAGCATAATTAGAAAATCATTCCAACATTTTTAGTGTGTCTGATGCAGTAATGATGCCGATTATTTTTCCTGCTTTATCGACTAATATGCATTTTGAATATCGAATCAACGGCACTAGTGCTCTTGCTGGAGTCTGATGATCCACGATTGGAGGCCTTGCTTCCATTACATCGGCTAGTCGGATTTTTTTCCACGCTGATTCGTCGCTGTCGGTTAGATGCTTCACAACACCGTCTTCTGTTATGACTCCAACCGGATCGTTTGAACTAAAAATCGGAATCTGACTGATTGACATTTTGCGCATCTTGTGTATCGCATCATGAAGAGAATCGGTTGGTTTTAGTTTCACAATTTCTTTGCTACAAATATCGCCTGCCTTATTTGGATCTGTTCGTCCTTCAAGTGTTGCAAGACTATCAAAGATTCGTTTGGCAGTCTCGTAGCTTGGTTGACTTCTGCCTGACTCTATTTGGTTTATCATGGATGTGCTAACTCCAGTCATTTTTGCAAGCTCCTTTTGGGTGGCACCTATTTTGATGCGTGCTTGCTTTATGCTGTCAATACGTGGAAGCATGATTATGGTAAATAATGTAATAGTATGAATTTTGCCCCTAAAACTTGCTAAAACTCATAAACATAGAGAAAAAATATGATTCATTGGGGTTATTTGATAATTTCAAGAAAAAACATCCTGAATGTAAAACTACTGAAGACTGGTTTTACAAAGGAAACTCATTTGCATCATCGGGTAACTTTGATGAAGCAATAAAATGCTTTGATGAAGCAATCAAACTTGATCTTAAAAACTCTCAAGCATGGAACAACAAAGGCTTTGCACTGGATGAATCTGGCAAAACTGGTAAGGCAATCCAATGCTATGATATGGCAATCAAGCTAAACCCAAACAATGTTGATGCTTGGTACAACAAGGGGTCTGCTGTTGGTAAATCAAAAAAATTCGAAGAGGCCGTTAAATGCTTTGACGAGGCAATTAAACTCGGGCCAAATAATTCGTTGGCATGGAATGGTAAGGGCTTTGCATTAGGTAAAACGCGAAATCTTGAAGAATCTATAAAATGCTTTGATGAGGCAATCAAGCTAAACCCAAACTATTTTGATGCTTGGTACAACAAAGGCTTTGCACTAAAAATCCTGGGGCAATCCAACGAATCCGAAAAATGCTTTGAAAAGGCAACATCACTAAAACAGAGATAATTGAAAAAGTGAGGATATCTGGTAGAATACTCTTGGTCGACAGTTGATATCCCCACCTGATTTGGTTGGTCTTGGCTGGTCCTAATCTCGGTATGACCGAATGAACCTAGCAAAATTACACATTCTAATAAAAAAAGGCTTGCGCAGGAATTATACGTGAATAATTTCAAATTGTTGTTCAAAAAATACACACTAGTTTTCAAACCTAGCCAAAATCCTATAAAGATCAAATGAACATACTGGTAGCTGAAGACAACAAGTTTACCGCAAGACAGTATAAAATGCTGCTAGAAAAGATGGGGCATCGAGTCACCACAACGGAAGATGGTAGCGAGTGCATAAAAAAATACAAGGAAAAATATACAAAAAGTGAGTTTGACTCACTCGACGAATCCTCTTTTGATCTAGTGGTGCTTGATCACATCATGCCAAAAAAAAATGGGGCTCAGGCAGCAAAAGAAATCTTGGCAAAAAACCCAAAACAAAAAATCCTCTTTGTTACAAGCTATCAGAAGTGGGCAGTAGAAGATGACACTGATGATTTATTTGAGAAAATTGTTCTGCTGGAAAAACCATTCACATTAAATCAACTAGAACGAAAAATTGGCTCTTTGATGTGACTCTATCTTCTTCTCTTTGATTTTTTAGATGCTTTTTTTGACTTTTTGGTAACCTTCTTTTTTGTTTTTTTAGATCCAGCATTAGATTTCTCCAATAGGCTTGATTGGGCTGCCGAAACTATGGAAATTGGAATTCTGTGTGGAGATGCGCTGACGTAGGAAACACCCGCGCCGTGGAAGAATTTGATAGAGTTTGGATCTCCACCATGCTCACCACACACTCCGACTTCTATGTTTGGTTTGATTGATTTTCCATTTGCAATTGCTAGTTTGACCAATCTTCCTACACCATTGACGTCTAGTGTTTGAAATGGATTTCTCTCTAGAATTTCTTTGTCGATGTACTCTGGCAGAAATTTGCCTTCTGCATCTTCTCTTGAGAAGCTAAATACTGCTTGCGTTAGGTCGTTTGTACCAAAACTGAAAAACTCTGCAGTGTCTGCAAGTTCGTGTGCTGTAAGGCATCCACGAACCACTTCAAGCATTGTTCCAAAGTTTATCATTAGTTTTAGCCTGTGTTTTGTTTCGACTTCTAATTTTATTTTATCATAAATGGATTTGATGTGGTTTAATTCTGCAATGCTTCCTACTTGTGGGATCATTATCTGTGGGAACGCATTTACTTTTTGTCTAGTTAATTCAGCTGCTGCCTCAAAGACAGCCCGTATTTGCATTTCATAAATTTCTGGATATGTGATACCTACTCTAACGCCTCGATGACCCATCATTGGATTTATCTCTGCAAGCTCTTTTGCTCGTGTCAAATACATCTTGGACTCTTCCAAGTCTGCAGAGTCACCACCTTGTTTTTCTAGCCTGTGGATTTTGTTGATCAATTCTTCTGGATTTGGCAAGAATTCATGTAATGGTGGATCTAGTAATCGTATGGTGACCTTGTAGCCTTCCATTGTTTTTAGAATTTGAATAAAATCGCTTTTTTGCAGCTCTTGTAGTTTTGTAAGGTGTTCCTTCCTTTCTTGTACTGATTTTGCCATGATCAGTTTGACAAATAACCCTAGCCTATCCGATGCGTTGAACATTCTTTCTGTTCTACATAACCCAATTCCCTGTGCTCCATACTTCCTTGCAAGTTGTGCGCCATCTGGAGTATCGGCATTAGCTCGAATTCCAATGGTTTTAGCTTTTTGTGCCCAATCAAGGATTGTCCTGAAGTCATCAGTAATTTTTGGTTCTATTGTTGGTACCTCGCCAGTGTAAACGTCGCCCTGACTACCATCTATTGTTATCGCATCACCATCATGAATTACTACATTACCAACGCTAGCTTGCTTTGCATCTGGCGAGATTTTCAGATCAGTACATCCAACAATGCATGGCTTGCCCATTCCTCGTGCAACTACTGCAGCATGTGATGTCTTTCCACCACGACTAGTCAAGATTCCAACCGATGCAAAAAATGCTGGAACATCTTCTGGTTTCGTTTCTTCTCTTACTAGAATGACTTTGGCACCATTTTCGCCCATCATAACTGCTCTTTTTACATCAAATACTGCAATTCCACTTGCAGCTCCCGGCGATGCTGCAATTCCTCGAACTACTTTGGTGAATTGTTTTGCCTTTTCATAGTCGATGGTTTTGTGGAGTAATTGTTCCAGCTGGTCTGCATTTAGTCTGAGTAGGGCGCGGTCTTTGTTGACGAGCTTTTCTTTTACCATGTCAACTGATGTCTTGATCATACCAGCAGCATTCATCTTGGCAGACCTTGTCTGCAGCAAATAGAATTTTCCCTGTTCTATTGTAAATTCTATGTCTTGTGGCTCTTTGTAGTGTTTTTCTAGTTTTTTGCAAGTGTTTAACAATAATTCGTAGCTTTTTGGCATCTCTATTTTCATCTCATCTACTGGCTTTGGAGTTCTAACTCCTGCCACAACATCTTCACCCTGTGCATTTACCAAGTATTCGCCAAAGATTTTGTTTGTTCCATCACCTGGATTTCTTGTAAACACCACGCCTGTGGCACTATCATCACCCATGTTGCCAAATGCCATTGCAACCACATTTACTGCAGTTCCATCTGCAATATCCTTGGTGATGTGATTTTTCTCTCTATACACTATGGCGCGCTCGCCCATCCAGCTGTTAAAGACTGCCATTACTGCCAACTGTAATTGCTCGTCTGGATGTGTAGGAAATGGCTTGCCAGTATGATTTTGGCAAATTTGCTTGTATTGTGCAACTATGTCTCTTAGAGACTGCTCGTTTAGGTCGCTGTCTGCCGTTACTCCTTGTTTTTTCTTTGCATCTTCTAGTACATGGTCAAATTTTTTATCATCTACACCAAATACAACCTTGCCAAACAATTGGACAAATCTGCGATAGGAATCCCATGCAAATCTTGGGTTGTCTGTCTTTTTTACTAATGCATCAACTGTGATATCATTTAATCCTAAATTCAGAATGGTGTCCATCATGCCAGGCATTGATAGTGCAGCACCAGAGCGAACAGATACTAGAAGTGGATTTTCCGACGAATTCCATTTCTTCTTTGTAATTCTTTCTAGCTTGACAATATTCTTTTTTACTTGGGGCCACAGCTCCTTTGGTACGGTCTTGTTGTTTTGATAGTATGATTTGCAAACCTCAGTAGTTATGGTAAATCCTTGAGGTACTGGTAAATTGAGCTGAGTCATTTCGCACAGGCCTGCGCCTTTTCCGCCTAGAAGTTTTTTGTTCTTGCCATCTCCCTCGTCAAAAAAGTAAACTAATTTCATTATTTTATCACGGATTTTTGTATCATTTTGATGGGGTTTTAAGCATTGCCTTGGCAAATTCATCTACTATTCTAGGCCAATTCTTTGTCTTGACTATGCCACTTGCTACCAGTATACCTGATGAGCCAAGCTCGATTGCTTTTCTTACGTCTGTTCCAGATATTATTCCAGCACCACATAGAAGCTTTGTATTATTTTTAGCATTTTTTACTGCCTTAGCTGCCTTTGTAATCAGTTCTGGCCTTTCAGTGGATACTGCTTTCCCAGATCCGATCAGTTCTGGTGGTTCTATTGCAATATAGTTGGGATTTAGTTTTGCATACTTTGTAACCTCTGAGATATCTTGAACACATATTACTGAGATCATTCCTAGTTGGCGGAATCGTTCAACTAGTTTTACAATATCTTTTGATGAAATCCTGTGTTCACTATGGTTAATTAGTGAGCCAGTGATTTTGGATTTTTTTAGTAATTCTGGTATGACAAAACCAGTCGTGCTACCTGTCTTCATATTGTCTACGTGTTGGGCAAGGACTGGACCTGCATATCTAATCCCTAATAGATGGTGTGGCGGCGCAATTGCTATTTTGACCTTGTATTTTCTTGCCATTTTTTCTGCAATTCTGGCAAGCTTTTCGGCGTTGTTTCCAGATATTTCATCATAGTTTTTGTAGTTTATTATAAACAAGATCTTTGTGTTGATGCCTTTGAGTGCTATTTATTGTTTATAGATCTATGTAATTATCGGCGTGGCACTTTTCCAGATGAATGTGCATAGTGTGTAGATGTTATTTGTCATCTCATCCGAGTTTGTAAACAATGCACATTCTGCATCTGTATTTTCATGCAGGCTACCTTTAACTGCCGAATCTGACATCAAAAGCTTATCGCCCAGTGTGCCTCCTTTTGATACTACGATTCTCCCTTTTGATGGAATCTTTCCAATTCGTACCTCACTCGCTCCAAATCTTTTGATAAATAATCTCATCTTTTCTGGCACTTCGTCAACTATCAGTCTTACCGTACCACCACTGCGTTCAGTTTGTTTGATTTTTTCTGGTATGGTGGTATGATATAGCTTCGATACATCTTCCAGTGTTGTTACTAAATAAAATACATCGGTGTTATTTTCTAGTATTCGCTCTATTTGTGATGTAATGTTTTCAATTCCTTGAATAATTCTAAATGTCGGTACGTTTGATTTATTGTCCGACAACCCAACTTCTTTGATTTTATCGATAATCTTCTTGCCATCTTTTCTAATTTTACTAATTTCTTCCTCTTTTTTCTTTAACGTTATGGATAGAATTTCATCTGGATCTGATGCAATACATAGCTTTGGTGACGAAAATGAAATTGATACTATGCCATTACTGGCTAGCTTGTCGATGACTCGATATGTTTTTGCTCTATCTATATTGATCTCTTTGGCAAGTGCACTTGCAGTAATTGGTCCCGTTCGTAATAAATTAAGATAGATTTTTGTCTCAAGCTCGTCCAAATCTAAAATGGCTGATAGCTCTGACGCTAATCCTTCCACATATGGATTGTGCGTCTTTGTAAGTTCATGGTTTGTCCCATTTAACGCAAGATCCTCCATAGGAACTGTCTTATTATTGCGTATTAACGGAATTCTTTGTTTTTTTTGAACAGACAAATTTTCTTCCCCAAAGGCTGTGATTGTGCATTTAAGAGTCATTTTATCTTATCTATAAAAATAATTACGCATGATTTATCAGTGGGATGTTGTGTAATTGCACAACATCTGATCGTATGCTACCATCCTACATGCTTACATGATGTTAAATGCAATAATTGCAATAATTATCATAATTATTACATGTTTTATGCCTGAAACATATGAGCCAGTACCTATTTTGCCTGCTGCCAATCCGCCAAATATTGATTCTATTATTGCCATGTTGAATAGTATGGAATCCAGCTCTTTGATCTCAATACCTGCTAACGCTGAGAAGACATTGCTTGATTTTTGTATGTCAGTTGTTACTAGGAGCTGCTTTACAGAATCTATCTGTGTAAAAAACTGTGATGATAAAATTATTGAAATTGCAATAAAAACTACATATGCAATGTAAATGGTATATGTGTACGGTTGCAGAGCTGACTTGCGCTCTTTTTCCAGATTCCTGATCTCAGTTACGTGCTTTTGGATCGTTTCCAAATTGTCAGAAATATTACCGCCATTTTTGTATGCGATCTCTAGTAATACAATAACGCGTTTTGCCATTCGAGTGCCTGCCCTTTTTGCGAAATTTGCTAATGCTTCATTCATTGACATGCCCCAGCTTATGTTTGCCTTGAGATTTTTGAGTAATGGTCCCAAGTTTCCCATGTTACGTTCAGGAGTCATTTGTATAGCCTGAATCAGATTGGAACCGCTCTGAATTGAGCTTACCAATGACAGCAGGAACAACGGCAAGTGCCTATCAACGCTTTCACGTCTTTGCACTTCTTTTAGCTGGAGTAATGTTAGTGGTATGACTCCTGCAAGTATTCCAAAAATTATTCCAATGTCTCGTGTTATGAGTTGAATGGAGCCTGACAAATAGAAACTAGCTGAAATTACAAACACGCTTGCAACTGCTGAAATTATGATGACTCGGAACTTTTCAGATTTTATAACTGGCAGCTTTGGCAATTTTGTTTGTTTTTGCTGTGTTTTTGTGTTCATCATTACCTCTTTGGCACCATGGAGTGCATCATCAATAGTAAAACCACCCCAAAAAGAGGCACCATAACATATGTGAGCATGTTCATTAGAGTAATCAAATCAAATCCACCCAAGTCTGGACTCATAATTGCCATGATTGATAACATAATGACTGCCATTAGTGGGAACACGATTAGCAATATGGTGTACATTTCCGCCATTATTCCAAGGGATTCGGTCGATCTTTTGACATTGATCTTCTTTTCTTCCAGGTGAACTTTGGCGGTAGCCAAAAAATACTCTCGAAGATTTCCACCTGACTTGAATGTTATGATGGATCCTTCAAGTAATTCAGAATACGGCCCCTTTGGCGTTCTTTTGATTAGGTCGTTTATTGCGGTGATGACATCCATTCCTAGAACTTCGATATTTCTTGTAACAAATCTTGCATCCTTGACAACTTCCTCGTTGGATATTTCTTGCGCAATTGATTTGAAAACTCCTTCTAATGATAACCCACTTGCACATAAAGTTGCCATGTATCCAATATAATGTGGTATTTCTTCACGAAGCTTGTCGGATCTTGTCTTTACATTCAAAATTGGTAGTAACTGCATTGAGACAAATGTCATCAACCCTAAACCCACAGCACCTACCACAGTAAGTAAAACCGTGATCAATGGATCAAAATTAAAAATCATTGACACAATGATTGTTCCAACAAGACCTACAATTGATGCAATAAAGCTAATGGTCACCATACTTGCAACAAAGACCTCAAACGGAACCGGAATCATTGCTTGCTTGATGTTTTCTCTAAGCTTTGGAAGCCTTGGATACAAAAATCCAATATGCCGATTTAACAATCTGTAGCTGAGTACTTGAAAGGATGATGGTTGATGTTGTGTTTTATCCTCAATGTTATTTTTTAGAATACCAATCAATTTTCAACTACCAGTCTTTTTTTCTCATAAAATCTATCGGAATTCGAATAAAATTCTAAAATATTTTCCATCACATCCTTGTGACTTCTTATGTTATTCTGATCAAGCCAATCAAGCGCAGTTTCGCGTTTTTTTAATTCGTACGTGATTTGGTCGTTGGTTACGCCAGTTTTTTCCTTAATTTTTTCCAAGACAATGCTGCCGTCTGAATATTCATGTCTGTCATCGTTTGGATTCCACTTGAAAACATCATGTGTTTTGATCTCACCAGTTTTCTCATCGAGCCCACCAATTTCTGCTATTTTGATAATCCGCCTGATAGATTTGTCATTAATTCTCAGCTTTATCTGTAATGTGATCATATCTAGTGTGTTTGCAATTAGTGCCTTTGGAACATCCATTGGCGATGATACCAATCTAGTCAATGTAGCTTCAACAGAATCCGCATGAATTGATGAAAAGCCTCCATGACCTGTCGCCATTGCTTGAAACAAAGTATATGCTTCACGACCCCTTGTCTCACCAACTATCAAAATGTCCGGCCTTTGCCTTAGTGCGGCTCTTAACAAGTCAAATTGCGTGATCTCACCAATTTGCCCATCTGTAAAGTTTTGTCGAGAAACAGCGGGAATCCAGTTTTCATGCAACAGATTTAGCTCATGCGTGTCTTCTATGCTGACAATTTTTTGTCCCGGTCTGATGAACGTGGATAACGAGTTTAGGAGGGTAGTCTTCCCGCTTGCAGTTCCGCCAGCAACTAGCATTGTAGAATTATTCTCTACTACATACCAGAGATAGGCAGCTTCCTGAATTGAAATGGTCCTGAACTTGATCAAATCAACTATTGTAATTGGGTCGGCACGGAATCGTCGTATGGTAAACGTACTACCACGCTTGGTGATCTCGCTCCCAAGTGTGAGGTTGACTCTACTTCCATCTGGGAGTGATGCATCCACTATTGGGTTTGCAAGAGATGCATGTTTTCCGCCAATGTATGACATTTTCTGAACAAAGTTGTTCAGCTCATCGTCATCTTCAAACATGATGTTTGTTGGAACTGATTCAAATTCGCGATGCCAAATGTATAGTGGAATATTTACGCCATCACAGCTAATCTCTTCAATTAGATGATCACGCATTAATGGCTCGATTCTCCCAAGATATACAAAATCTCTTACTGCATAGTATGTTATTTTTGATAGACTCCTAGTTGGAATCTCCATGTTGTATTTTTTGATTAATTCTAAAATTTTGGATTTTAGTTCTTGAGCAGCTTCTTTTTTTGTTTTAATGTTGTTCAGAGAAATATCCAACTCTGATATTAGTAGTTTTTTAATTACTTTGAAATTAATACTGTCCATTTTGTTCATCTGTGGTTCTATTATGACATAACGCAAACCATTCCTTGAAGTTGGATCTTTCATCATGCCTGCATAAATTTCTGCACCTTCAAATTCTATTCTGTTTAGTGTTTTAAATTTTGGAACTAATCTTTCAATGTCAGTTGCGCCAAGATGCACATTAGTACTGAGCATGGTATTGCTTTCTGGCTTTTTGGGTTGTTGTGGAGATACGCCTTCTTTTTTTATTCCAAACTTACCAAATCCAAATGAAGTCTTTTTCTTGATTCGGATAAACGACAATCCTTTCTGGGCTTTACCAAAATCCATACTTTTGTATAGTTTTCAAACCACTCATAAGAGATTGTGAGTGCAAATGAACAGCATTCCGTTTACATTTTTCAAACCAGCTCTAAGCTTAGAACAATTCATGTTTCAGCTAGGAAAGAACATACTCAAAGGCAAGATTGACTCCAAAGGGCAAAAATTAGAGTCGGTTAAAAAACAAAAAAAAACCACAAACAAAATTTAAGCCTCAGAAAAAATAGAACAAATGAAATGGAAAGAAGAAAACGACGTAAAAATTGCAAATTTTCTAAAAAAAGCCAAGGAAAGTTATAGCGGGTTATTGATGCCTGAAATTAACCACAAAGAGGCAACATTTGGTTATAGGATATTTCGTGAGATTGATGATGAATTTG
The DNA here is from genome assembly GCA_052387615.1 of Candidatus Nitrosotenuis sp. Taxonomy (GTDB): domain Archaea; phylum Thermoproteota; class Nitrososphaeria; order Nitrososphaerales; family Nitrosopumilaceae; genus Nitrosotenuis. Next base: position 10,368 of record JBQTIZ010000059.1, read on the forward strand.
ACATAGAATTTTTGGATAATCTGGTAAATCTTGGGCATGTTGAAAAATTTGTTAATAATAAATTCTTGGTTTGCCCAGATCACCATGCCTCGTTTTTAGTCAGTGTTAGGATTACTTGCCCAAAATGTAATTCGGTTAACGTCAACAAGCTGCATCTTTATGAGCATCGTGCATGTGGATTTATCACCGAAAAAAAGAACTTTGAATCACAAGTAAATGACGAGATAAAGTGCCCCTCTTGTAAGAAAATAATAAAAAGCCAAGAAAAAGAACTGCGTCTTCCTGCATCATGGTATCTATGCGTCGACTGTATGGACAAGTTTGATGAGGCAAAAACCAATCTTCATTGCAACGAGTTTAATCATGATTTTACCGTAAATCAAGCTTCTTCAGTAACCTTGTATAACTATGTGTTGTCTGATTTTGAAAATAAACCACAACTTGATCAACTTAGACTAAAAACAGAAATTTCTAATATTTTATCAAAACATGGGTATCTGGTAAACGAAAATTATACAACAAAAGGAAAGAGTGGGATTGATCACAGCGTGGACATAGTTGGCGTTGACAAATCTGACCATTCCGTTTTCATTTTTATAAATAATTCTTCTGAGAGCAACTCTGAGATTGATTCAAGATTAATCCAAATTCTTGATACGTCGCCAAAAGTTGCAATACTCATTGGCTTTAGTTCCATTTCAGAAAAAACAGTCTCAATTGCATCCAAGTACAATCTTTCAATAGTTTCATCACAGAACATTGACGAAATAACTGCAGAAGTTGAAAAAATCATCTCTTCAAAGACAAAAAAAGCAAATGGTGAGAAGGATAAATGAGAAAAAATTCCACCAAACGTGGAGTAAGCCAGATTTTAGGCACGCTTTTCATGCTTGCAATAGTAGTTCCAGTCGGCACCGTTATTGTGACAAAAGGACTAAACGAAGTAGGTGATATCAACAACAGGCTTGCAAGCAGTGTAACATTTCAGAACGAACGAGGACAAGAAGACATTGTCTTTGAGCACATTAGATTTGATCCGACCGGAAATCAAGTTACAATATCACTGCGAAATGTTGGCACGATGGATTCTGTTGCATCCAAGATAACTATGGTAAAAACTGACACGCAAGATCTTGTTATTAATGATAATCTTGGCACGATGATGCAACCCAAAGTCGGCATTGACATATTATCTAATGGCAACCTACAATTTACTGGCAGGTGGGATGATCCAAACTACAAGGATTCTGAATACAAAATTGGAGTAACAACTGAGAGAGGTAACTTCTTTGAATTTACTGCGAGGCCGTACAACACTTGATTGCAAAAAGACGAGGCATTTCTGAAATTTTTGCTACACTAATGCTGCTTGGGATAACTACTACTGGATCTGTCATGTTGGCATCGCTAGTTCAGGGAAGCGGTCTTGGCGCATCAAACCAAAACCCGCAAACCAACAATCTTCCAGCTTATTCTATTAAAATGACTGGATATGATACGCGTGATGCAAATGACATACTTGGCATTACTAACATTGATAACAAATTTGACAAAAAAATATGCACTACAAGCTGTCAGACAAACCCAAATAACATTCCAATCAACGATGGAACGGAATTTGTCGTATTACAGATAAAAAATACTGGCCCTACCACGGTTTACCTTGAGGGTATTCAGATTAATGGAGTTTTACACATCTGGGATGTCAACTCTGGCGGTAGAACACTTGATGCTAGTGCAAATGATTCCACAGGGAAATACCCACTAAATGGCAAATTCAGCATTTTACCTGCTTCCAGCTTGGTGCAAAAAAACGACAATACACTAGTAGACGATGAAGAGGTTCGGCTAGTAGTCAAATTAAGCAAAAATTTGAGCATGGATGTACCACTTGTCAAGCCGATGTTGGTCCAAGTCGACTTTGGAGGAGCTAGAACCTCAGACCATGTCATTCTGAGTGGCGAGATAAGATGAGACGAGGAATTTCAACAATAATCGGCTCTGTGTTCTTTTTGGTCTTAATGACATCTGGTTTGTCAGTATCTTATCTTGTGATTGAAACTCAATCAGACATGATACAGGCCCAGCAAACCATAGCTGATAGCGAAATTAAAAAAATCCAGGAAAAATACCTCCTTTCAGTATCTTCTGATGACACTAATGGTAACCGACTGGCAGTATATGTCAAAAATCAAGGGACAAACCCCCTTCAAATTGAAAGCATATGGATAATAAACAAAACTCAAGCAACACAACCCGCCAAAAAATTTGATGTGGCATACACTGAATCTGTTTTAGCGCCAGGATTTGGAACCGAACTCTTGCAAAACTATCCGTTATACATGAATCCTGGAATCTATGATGTCAAGACAATATCCTCAATTGGTACTATGCAAACAACCGAGGTAAACGTTGGCGGTGCAAATCACATCAAAGCAAAACTAGTCATGAGTCCACCTGATGTTAGATTGGGTGAAAATGCAACAGCGTTATTGTTTGTAACTAATGTTGGAACTACAAGACTGCTAAATGTTACAGCAGGATCAATCACTATAACCCCATCATCGGCGGTTTTATCATCGTCACCCATTGTTCAGATGAAATCTGATCTAGCCCCTGCCGAATCAACAGTACTGTCATGGAAATATCGACTGCTTAGCCCTGCTGGGACAAACGTAACATTTTCTACATTTGCACAGGGAGTTGACGAACCAACAAGGGTAACAATGCAGAGTAATCCTGAAAAAAACCTCGTTTTCATGCGCGACAATTCAGAGCCAGGCTCTATTGTTGCATCTGACCTTTTTGCAAGACCTGAATTATACCTGATAATACCAAACACCTTTGGCGATACGAATGACAGTGGTCTTTGGGGAGTAAATGTTGTAAATCCAACAGATCAGCCCGTTTATGTTAGTAAGATTGTAATCAGCGCACAAACCTCTCCTGCAAACAGCAACGATGAGGTGTTCAACGTAGGTTGTAACACTCAATCAATTTTTCCTGCCGCTGTAAATAACTGGTCCTGCCCCACAGCTAATCAGCTAATGTGGAAAAATACAGTCACATCGCAATTAATTGGCCCGAAATCTGTAACTACTTTTCTTGTCAAAGTTGATCCTGGGAATCTAGGTGGCAGTGGCACAGAGCCGGAAACAATTATTGTTCAGGCCAACGTCTTTACCACTCTAGGACAGTTTGGCAAGGCAGCATACGGCACTGCAATAAGAACATCTTCCTCAATAGCAAATGTGTACTTGTCTAGCGTGGTTGATTCTACCGCAAACGCAAACATATTTGCAAACAAAACCAAAGTATTGCCAGGCTCTACTCAAACATTCAACGTGGTTCTTGCAGACTTGGAAGCTGCGGCAGGAAATAAAATCAGTGCTGGCTCTCGTCTGATAATAAACATGCCAGGTGGGTGGACTACACCAGTTGTGACTGGAAACACTGGCTTTACGATACAACCACCGCAAACGTTTCCAGATGGATCTTCACAAATAGTTGGAATATTAAATGAAGATCTGACTGGTGTTGGTGGAACTGGAAAAACCATAAGCTTTACTTCAACTGCCCCGCCAATCTCGGATACAAGAATGTATGTCATGTATGTTCTTGCTGATGGGTACGTTAATGGAAACATTGTGATGGGGCCTCTAGCGGAAATCGTTCTGCGTGTTTCGCCGACTTAGAACAGTTTGACAAAGCTTTTACGCTATGATAAAAGCGGAGATTGTTCTTGGTTCAGTTGTCCGTGACTTTTGTATAGTAAAAATCATTCGTAAATTTCGTCTTCGTCTTGAATCTTCTTCGGCTTGCGCAAGAATGTAAATATTCCACCGCCGATGGCTACCATGCTACCAATTGCAGCATAAATTATCCAAGGTGGCAGTTCAGTCCTAGCGGTTTCTACAGTGCCGTCCACATCAAATTCCACAGTCTTAGTATCTTCAGAATATCCCTCAGCTGAGGCCAAAATCTCTAATGATATTTTTGGTGATTTTTGGGCATTAAACTGGACTGTTGCAACACCTTCCGCATTAGTAGTTATGCTATCGGGCGTTATTGATGAATCTGAAGATATTACTTTGACTGTAGCACCACCAACAGCATTTTGTGCCTCATCATCCACGTAGATTTTTAGCTCAGTTGGCTCTTCTAGTACTACTGGTTCAATCACACTTCCAAAACTAATTTTGAGCTTTGTAGCAAGTGTCTTTACCTCAATTTCGGATTCAGACTCGACAATTCCCTTACCATTTGCCAAAATCATGGCTTTGCCAGTTTTGTCTGTGGTGGAAACTGGAAATTCGGCATAAGATTTTCCTGCAGAAATCATGATATTTTCAGGCATCTCCAACATTCCAATCTCAGATGCGCTCAGCTTGACTCGTAGATCACTGTTCAATATTACCGGGTTGTCATTAAAGTCAACAATCTGGATGATTCCAGAATATTCGCTGTCTTGGTTCATTGTTTCATGTGGTAATGTAATTGCAAGCTTTGCAGTTGGCTCTTTGAAGAATGTATTCTGGGCCTCTAGTCTCACATCAGCTGATTCACCAATCGGCACTGTTTTGATATTCATACTATCATCATTTTCAGATTGGATGGTATTCCCTAGAAAATTCACATGGGCAAAAGTTTTTGCCTTTTGTATTGTTACTATTTCATTGATTGGTGTGATCAAATATCTAATTTCGTTTTCAACCAGTGTCGGCCTTCCCCTTGTATCAAGTGATATTACAAAGAAATCAAATCTACCGTTATTATCAAACAAAATGGAATCCGAGCCAGTAGGCGAAAACAGCATTGTCTGTTCTTGTTTTAGTGTGTTTATGATCTCAGTTACCGTTGATGAGGAACCGATTCCCTTGATTGTGGCTGCCAGTAACACTTGGCCTGTCTCTTGACCCGTTTCAATTATTGCAGCGCCATACGATGATGCGGCATTAATTTGGCCTGCATCATTTACCTTGAGCAAAAGATCATTGCTTGATATGATGTTGATTTTTTGCTCGCTGCCAGAAGAATCATAGTTTTCATTTATTATTAATGGGAAAAAGACTTGCTTCTTTTCTGTGGTACTGGATTCTGTAGTAGTGGATTCTGTAGAGTCATCATCTTCTTCATCTACTAGCATGCCTATTTGATATACTGCAATGGTTTCGGATTTGGTTGGAATCATATCTAAAGTAAATGTGGCCAAAGTTTTGTTTTCAGCTATTGGGTTGTTTGTTGTAATTGGTTTTACTGTTTCAAATGTATCAGTTGATACACCAAGCCCCTTAGTTGACGCGCCAATGGTTATTGTCTGGTTTTCTTTATAAAAGTCTAGTCTTTGCGTGAAATGGTAGCTGAATTCGCCTTTTTTTATCAAACCCTTGAGGCTTTCTTCTTTTATTTTTCTATCTATTTGATTGTTGATTGATACGTCATCAGAAAAAAATTCTAACTTGACATCTTCTTGTGCAAGCGTTGGCAATCCATCAGAATCAACTAGGCTTACTATGACATCCAAGTCTCGCTTGACTGTTGCAGGTACTTTTTCTGGAAAAATATTGACTGCAAGCGATGCTGGTAATGATGATAAGATTTTGATCTCTTTTACTTCATCGAACCCCAGCTTGTCCGCAGATGCTCGAATGAATGCGTTCCCGACCTTATCTTTTGTCGTTACGGTTCCCCAAAAATATCTGTTGCCTTTTTTGATTGTGAGGTCTTGTGATACCACATAGAC
>JBQTIZ010000060.1:0-6143 GCA_052387615.1 Candidatus Nitrosotenuis sp.
CCAAAATTATATCTGCTGGTGGACTCTTCAAGTACAAACCAGACTAATTTACAATTTTATACTGAATTGATCTGATTACACCATGGCAAAGACACTTTTTGAAAAGATCTGGGAGTCGAACAAAGTAGACCAAATTGATGGTAGAACACTAATCTACATTGATAGGCACATGGTACATGAGGTAACATCACCTCAGGCGTTTGATGGTCTTCGAATCAACAAAAGAAAGGTAAGGCGACCAGATCTTACATTTGCAACAATGGACCATAATGTACCTACTACCAACAGGTCATTGCCAATATTAGATCAAATCTCTGCAACACAGATCAAGGCTCTTGAGCAAAACTGCAAAGAATTTGGGATTGAATTGTTTGGCCTAGACAGCCCACATCAAGGAATTGTCCATGTGATTGGACCAGAGCTTGGAATTACATTGCCTGGCACCACAATAGTGTGCGGCGATTCTCATACTTCAACTCATGGTGCATTTGGGGCGTTTGCATTGGGAATTGGAACATCTGATGTAGAACATGTCTTGGCAACTCAATGTCTTGTATTGGATAAGCCAAAAACATTTGAAATAAGAGTCGATGGAAAAAGGAAAAATAATCATACCATTACTGCCAAAGATATCATACTATCTATAATTAAAAAAATTGGAACCGCTGGTGGGAATGGCACTATTTTGGAATATCGCGGCCAGGCAATTTCTGATCTATCTATGGATGAACGTATGACCATATGTAACATGTCTATAGAGGGAGGTGCAAGGGCAGGACTTGTTGCACCAGACCAGAAAACATTTGATTATTTGAAAAACAGAAAATATGTTCCAAAAAATTATGATGATTTAGTAGATAATTGGAAAGACACACTCAAAACTGACGATAACGCAAAATTTGATAAATCATTCACTATTGACGCCTCTCAAATCGTCCCTCAAGTAAGCTGGGGGACAAACCCTGCAATGACTGCAGATATCACTGATGTGATTCCAAGTCCTACGGAATTTGCAAAAGGTGATTCTAGCCAAGAAAACGCTGCAAAAAAAGCACTAGAATACATGGACCTCAAATCTGGCACTCCAATTACTGACATCAAAGTAGATAGAGTCTTCATTGGCTCTTGCACTAATGCAAGACTACAAGACTTGATAGAGGCTGCAAGCGTTATTCAGGGAAGAAAGGCATCTCCAAAAGTGAACGTTATAGTAGTTCCTGGTTCTCAACAAGTAAAAAGAAAGGCAGAGGAGATGGGTCTTGATAAAATATTCAAGGATGCAAACTTTGAGTGGCGAGAATCTGGATGCAGTATGTGTCTTGGAATGAACCCAGACATTTTGGCAAGGGGACAAAGATGTGCCAGTACGTCCAATAGAAACTTTGAGGGACGACAGGGTGCAGGTGGTAGAACACACTTGGTTAGTCCTGTAATGGCAGCAGCTGCCGCAATTGCAGGCCATTTTGTAGATATTCGGGAATGGATATGAAATGGAAAAAATAAACAAAGTTTCTAGCATTATAACGCCACTTGATAGATCAAACATTGACACTGATCAAATTGTCCCAAAACAGTTCTTGAAGCTTATCCAAAGGACTGGGTTTGGCAAATTCGTGTTCTATGATTGGCGCTTTGATCAAGATGGTACCACAAAAAAAGAATTTGTCTTAAACGACTCGAAATATTCTGACTCTCACATTTTGGTGAGTGGTGAGAACTTTGGATGTGGCTCTAGTCGTGAGCATGCTGCATGGGCACTAAAGGATTATGGATTCGATGTTGTAATAGCATCATCATTTGCAGATATTTTCTACAATAACTGCTTCAAAAATGGCATTTTGCCGATTTCTTTACCTAAGGATGCTATATCTGATTTAATGAAGATAAATTCCATAGTTACTATTGATCTAGTGTCTCAAACAATACAATATGATTCAAAATCTATTCGGTTTTCTATAGATGAATCGCGAAAAAAAACTCTACTTGAAGGGTTAGATGACATTACAGTTACACTACAACACCAAGACAAAATTGCTCTGTATGAAAGAAATCACCCGTGATTAATCTGACTAATTACTTTCTTTATGGCGTCTGATTTTCGCTCAAGAATTGCTGGTGACTCTACATCTACCCAAGGAGTTTTACCGATATCGTATGAGCTGACAAGATTCTTTTTTGATAACTCCTGCAATACATCGTAAGATAAATTGAGATTTCTTTTTGCCTTTGATTTTATTATGCCAAGGATTTTACCAGAGAGTACATAGATTCCAGTACATTCACAGTTTTCCATCTTTACAAGAGGCTTTTCAATAAACTGTATCACATTTCCGTTATCTGCTTTGGCAAAGCCCGTTTCCTCTTTTCGGAATTGTCTTGTTGCAATACATGCCAAGCTGTTCTTATCAGTATAATGCTTGAGCATTTTTTTCAGATCTAGAGCGCAAAGATTGTCTGCAAACCACAAAAAGAATGGTTCATTTTTTATTATTTTTAGGTGCATCAGATCGCCTGCAGTTCCGCTAGCAGAATCTTGGACGAACTTGATTTTTTTTGATTTTTCAAAATAATTTTTGATCTGACCACCAAATCCTTTCAGATCGCATACTATGATTATTTCAGAAATGAAATCAAAAGATGATAAATGTTGTATAATATGTGAAATCACTGGCTTTCCATCTACTGGAATCATCGCTTTTGGAAAATAGTCAGTAAAAGGTCTCGCACGCGTTCCTTTACCGCCTGCCAAGATTACTGCTTTCAATCTACCTGTATGACTTTTGCTTTCTTCTTCTTGCGCCAGGTCCACCGAATTTCTTTGGTTCTTTTCTTCTGGCATCTCCACTTAGTAGGTGTTTATCAAAGTCGTTTATTCTTTTTCTCAGATCTGTTCTTGTTTGTTTTGGGAGTGGGTGTTCTTTTGGCTCTTTTTTAGATTTCGTCCAGCCTGTGAGTGCTCTAGATATTGCAGTTGCTGCTGCATATGCTTGGCCCATAAATCCACCGCCTTTGACGCGAACCGAAATGTCTACTTTGGATCGTAAATCACCCGCAATCTCTAGAGGACTGAGAATTACTTCACGTGCAACTTCTTGGACTATCATCTCGGCTGGAGTGTTGTTTATTCTAACTCGGCCTGAGCCTTTTGTAATGTAAACATGTGCCTTTGATGTTTTTCTTGTTGCAAAATAGATTTCAGTTTTTGGAGTCATCGTGACCAACCTACCTCTTGCGCTAGTTCTGACATACTAGTGTAGTTAGATTGAGGTCTTGATATCTTTGCATTATCGAAAGCTGTTTTCTCTGATGCTCCTAATCCGCTTGGAACTCCAATGTACGTGCGAAGTCTTCTAAGTGCTGCATCTCCAGATGGTTTCTTTTTGGGAAGCATTCCACGGACCATTCTGGACATTATGGTGTCTGGTCTGCGTGGGTGGTATGGACCGTGTTCTGGGTGCAAAATACTGGAAATTGATAAAAAGTTTTTGTAATTTTGAATGATCTCTCGTTTCCTTCCACTGATCAGTATTTTCTCACAATTCACAATAGTTACACGGTTTCCTTGCAGAAGTAGCTTTGCAACATTTGAACATAGCCTGCCTGCCACAAGGTTTGTTCCATCTACTACTAATGATTGGGGTTTATCCAATTATTCTCACGCCTTTTCCAGTTGGGAATTTAGAAATTAGATCTGAATGTGTGACTATTTTGCCACCTGCAGCCTTAATTTTCTTTGCAGCTGAAGTTGAAATTGAAAATGAGCACAATGTAATTTTGTGGGAAATATTGCCTGTACCTAAAACCTTGCCTGGAATCACTATGACGTCATTATCGTTGGTTACAGTATTGAGCCTGGCTAGGTTGACTATTCTTTTTGCAATCTTTGGTTTAAGTGCCATTTCTGCAAGATTTGACCAAATTGGTGCCTTGTTCTTTGTAGAAGCTGATTTGAGCTCTTTTACCATGCTTAGTACTATCTGATTGGTCATAGATATTGCGCTTTTGAAACCCAAATATAATGTTATGATTAGGCCTTTAGCTCTGTGATGACTTCTTTAAATTCTTCTAGTCTTTGAGCAAGCTCATCAACACCAGCATTGATTATCTGCTCTGGACTCAGAGCACCAGTGGTCTCTACCGTTAGGACATATTCGCCTTCTTTATCGGTATGGGTCAAAACTGCAATGTTTGCAGAATTCCATTTTGCATGTGTTGATCCACGTCCAAGTCTTGCATATGCTTCAAGCTTTATCTTTTGACCTGGAGCAAGCTGGACAATTGGAATCTTGTCTGAAACTGGTTTTACAGTTTGGTCTTCAGAGCTAAGCTCAGCTGATGTAACTATGCGAGTAGTGTCTGCATCTCCTGAATCAATAACTAACATTATTCTGCAATTTGAGCAACCGGTCTGACTTTTGCAAGAGCACAAATGTGGTTCTGAAAATCGTTTAAGATCGGTCTTTAATGGAATTAGGCCCAATCTATGAGAAATACCCTCATCTGACATTACCGACGAATTTTCTATCATATCTACAGTATCAATGGCGAAGACTGGAACGCCGTTTAAGCATATTCGCCTTAGCGCATTTGCATATTGTAACACAACGCCCTTTAGCTTTACTGACATGCGGTTTTTATCTTGTGAAATTATCTCTAAAGAAGGCAATCAGAAAAAAACTTTTCAAGTCCACATAAAAATCTAGCGTGACTTTGAGCGTGATTTTGACAGAGATAAATACCGATATTTGTTACCTACCCCATGACTGATGTAACCGTAATCAGGCACTCTGTTGCTGGAGAAAAGTTTGAGATTTTAGTCAAGCCAGATCCTGCTTTGGAATACAAGCTTGGTAAAAGAAATGATATTTCAACCGTTTTAGTATCTGATGAAGTCTATACAGATTCCAATAAGGGAACAAGGGCATCAATTGAAAAACTACTCAAGGCATTCAACACACAAGATACTAACAGTATAATTGAATTAATTCTGAAAAAAGGTGAGTTAAATCTTACCACTGATCAAAGACGTAAAATGGTTACAGAGAAAAGAAAGCAGATAATTGCATTTATTGCAAAAACCTATGTTGATCCAAGATCACACTTACCACACCCCCCACTTCGAATAGAACAGGCACTAGAACAAGCTCGTATATCGATTGATCCTTTCAAGAATACTGAAGAACAATGCAAGGATGTTGTTGAAAAGCTTCGCAGTATAATTCCTCTAAAGTCAGAAAACATGTTGCTAGAAATTACAGTCCCAGCTCAATATGCATCTCAATCTTATGCAGTTCTCAAATCAACTGGTTCTCTGAAAAAAGAAGAATGGCAAAATAATGGATCACTTAAAGCAATACTAGAAATACCTGCGGGGGCAAGAGCAAGCGTGATCGACAGACTAGGATCTATAACAAAGGGTTCAGCAACAGTGGAGATGGTCAAATAATGGATGATGTGAAAAGAAAATATGTCATACCTGGAGATGTCATCACGACTGGTCCATATAGGGCAGAAGAAAACGTTCATCTTTTTGGTGACAAAATAATTGCAACAACTGTTGGTATTTCTGAAATCTTTGATAGCGGTGTTCGCGTAATACCGTTAACTGGAATGTACATTCCAAGAATTGATGATTTCATTATTGGTATTGTAAAATCACACACTTCATTATCCTGGGAACTAAACATCAATTCTTGCTATGCTGGTATCTTGCCCGCATCGGATGTTTTTGGGCGCGATTTTAATCCCAAAGTTGATGATCTCACTTCGCGACTAAAGACTGGAGATCTAATTGCAGCACGAGTTGCAAACTCTGATAGATCACGCGACCCATTAATCACAATATCTGATAGGGACTTGGGAAAAATTGAAGATGGTGAGATGATAAAAATTTCTCCAAGCAAAGTTCCGCGACTTATTGGAAAACGTGGTTCTATGATTCAAACAATAGAAGGTGCAACAAAGGCAACAATCACAATTGGACAAAATGGTTTTGTTGTAGTGTCGAGTGAAGAGTCAGAGGGATTATTAAAGGCCATAGAAGCAATCAAAATGGTCGAAGAACAAGCACACGTTCCGAATTTGACTGAAAAAATACAACAAATGTTAGGATCAAACAGTGAATAATAATGGGTGTAAAAAAA
>JBQTIZ010000061.1:0-18421 GCA_052387615.1 Candidatus Nitrosotenuis sp.
CTCTACATCAAGACAAATCCTTTTGGGATTACTTGAACGAGGCATGATCTTTAAGGAAATTGTTGAGCGGGTGAAAAAATCACAGGGGACAGTCTCAATAGTATGGAAGAATCTGACAGCAGATGAAATTGTTGCCCGTAAATTTCAAGACGGCGCTGTCATTTTTGAAATAATAAATAGATCATTTGTTAGCCAACTAATTACAAAATACATGCCAAAGCTAATCGAGAGCGCTGCAGACAACATAGCAGACATCTTTGGCTCACTATAATACTGGTAGATTTTCCAAATTGTTTTGATTATTCTACCGGAATTATTATTTAAGAAATCTGATAAACGATGATCATGAATAAGACATTTTCACTTCTAGCCGTGGCTATCTTAGCAGTAGGCCTGATGGGTAGTGCATACGCCCACAAAGCACATGTTATTGGCGACTACAAAATTGAAGTGGGATGGAAAAACGAACCTCCAACCGTAGGAAAGAAAAACGCAATCGAGTTAGTAGTAACAAAAGCAACATTGTCAGACAAGAAAGCTTCCACTAATCATGATTCACATGATAATAATGACAAAAAAACCACTAAAACAACAAAAACATCACATGATGAATCCTCGACAAATATCAAACTAGTGTCTACTAGCAAAGACAATTCAGAGCATAAACATGACACCAAGACAACAAAAAGTAAAAGCACAAAGAAATCTATTGGTGTATCAGGTCTAAGCAAAACTCTTGAGCTGGATGTTACACTGAATGGAAAAAAGACATTCCTAAATCTTGTCGAAGACAAGCAACACAAAGGCATCTATTATGGAAACTATATTCCTGATTCTGTGGGCTACCCAACGGTACATGTGGTTGGAAAAATCAAAAACATACCAGTCGAAATAACATTCCATCCAGAAAAAGTTGAAGCCGCAAAGTAATCTATTTCTCTAACTATGTTGACTTTATTCTAAAGACTGGTGATTTCTACAAATTGCGGAGACCATAATTAGAGTAGTACATTTGTGAAATGAAGAAAAATAACAATGACCGAAAATTTGGGAGAAGACATCATGTATCATAGTTGTTGCAGTTGCGGAGGTTTTGTTGAAGAAAGACCTGAAGGAGGATACCACAAAATAAAGACGTGGGTTGAAGGCGGTATTGTGCTTAAGACAATCTGTAACATCTGTCTTGAAAAATGGATAATCGGTGAGATCAAACTATACACATCTAGCGTAAAAAAGAAATTCCCACCCAGATTACGCTTTGAGTGAAACTAGTCCATAAATACATCAGATAGCATTGGGTTGAATCATGGTAAGAACAAACTTTTACCTTGTCCTCGTTTTAATTGTAATACTTGGATCTTGCGCCATGCCAAAGCAGTCCTACGGTCACGGCTCCGGCTACGAAACACTGCCATCAAAAATGCTTGGTGACAAAAAAGTCACAATGGAAATCACATCAAGTGTAGATAACGCCACAAAGCACAAGTTCCTTACCTTTTCAATGTTTGAGACGGACACTGGAATTACCGTTTCTGATGTTACATACAGCATAAAAACAATCAAGGGTGACAGGGTTCTATTTGATATGGATTTTCATACAGACGACGGGTATTTGCGATTTGAACTTGTACCCTCAGATACAGACCAGATCAAAATAGAGGAAAAACAAAAAGGGTCGTTTTTTGAAATATTGTTAGGCAGCTCTAAAAAGTATTTTGAGTTTCAGGGGAATATCTTTGGATTTGACGGATTGTACAAGTTTGAAATCAATGTAAAATCAGTCAAGGGCTCTTCAAACCAAAATCCTATACAATATGAGGCTGGAATCTCATTTCCGCACACATCAGATATTGTTGCGGATGGCAATTATGGTGCAGGTCAAATCAAAATAATTAGCTATTATGATGCGATTCAACAAGCCAGCTTTGACAAAATCACATCAGCAATAGAGTTTTCCATGCCATTTGAATGGTCAGATTCCAACATCAACCAAACGTCTACTGTACATGAGGAGATACTAATTCCAAAGTCATTTGGAGAGTTTTTTGCAACAAAATATAATGCCTATCTTAATGGAATACAAGTTTATGAAAAGACCATAACCATTGATGACTATTCTTACGAAAACTATAGGGTACTTCACATCATTCTCCTAGGCCCAATGCTTGAAAAGATAAAACAAGAAAACCAGAATCATAATCAAATGACGTTTATGGTTCAGCCAAACAAAAACCAGGCATTTCCAGTTACCCTATACACGACAAACACTCAGTACAAGGTTAACCTGAGCTGGAATCTGCCGCAAATTGTTTCAGGTTCTACAATACAATTTTCATTTGATATTCAAGAAGGATATGTCATCAGTAACAAAACAATTTCTACTGATTACGAATTTTCAATAATGCAACAGAATAAAGAGATTTTCAAGACAAAAGGCATTACGCCCCTTAGTGGAAAAAACACAGTTGATGTTTCAATTCCTAAGGAATTTGTAGGGCCAATTACGATCAAATTTGACAACATTGGCAATTCTGGACAAGGCGCAGAAATGACGATTGTTGTAACACCAGAATTTCCCATTGCGCCAATCGTTATGATAATGTCATTTGTTGTGCTTATTTTGCTTCAACGCTTCATAACTACATCATGTTTTAGACCAAAAAAGTGCAAAATCTAACATTCCAACTATAATCCCCCGAAAAATGCGCGGGCAGTCAAATTTGAACCGAGTCCTAAAAGTGTGCCCGCTCCTAGTGTAATGGTGGGCCCACAGGGATTTGAACCCTGGATTTTCGCCGTGTAAGGGCGACGTCATAACCGATCTGGACCATGAGCCCAGCAAAATTCCTTTTCAGAAACCATTTAAACTTTGAGAGATGAAACAGAAAAATCATTGAATCGTACAGATATTGGATTTTTCTGCAGCCCAATAGGCCTAGGGCATGCAACGCGCGATGTTGCAGTTGGCGCATTTTTGAACAAATCTACAACTAAATTCGTTACAGGCAACGGCGCTGCCAAGATAGTAGCAGAATGTGGCTTTTCAGTAAATGACTGGTATGCCCCCCCAAGCTTTGATGTACAAAATGGTGTACTACAGAGCTCGTTAAAATGGCTGTGGAAGTACTACCAGTACTACAAAAACTGCAAACAAATCTCGCAAAAATTCATACAGAGTCAAAACCCAAGACTAGTTGTAAGCGATGAGGATTTTGCATCCCTGAGTATTGCGCAACAAAAAAAGATCCCAACCATATTAATCACAGACATTGTGGAAACCAGTTTCACAAAAGGAGTTGGCTCAATTATTGAAAAAAGGATGAATAAATCCATGAGGAAAATAATAGAAAAATGCAATGTTGTGATAATGCCCGAAACAGGAGAAAATCAGGACAACATCAGGCGAGTTGGTCCAATAGTGAGGCAGACTAACCACAACAGAGATGAGTTACGAGAGAAGTTCTCTTTTTCCAAAAAAACCATCGTGGCAAGCGTTGGTGGAACAGATGCTGGAAAATTTCTAATAGAGAAAACAATCGAGGCATTCTCAAAGCTGAAAGAAGATTATGATCTGGTTCTAGTGTCAGGGCCCTCGCTAAAAATAGAAAAAAAGAACATCAGAAATCTTGGCTTTGTAAATAATTTGCATGAAATAATCTATGCTGCAGACCTTGTCATATCGCTTGCAGGCAAGTCCACAATAGACGAAGCAAAGGCATATGGAACGCCGGGAATTTTTATTCCAATCAAAGGACATTTTGAGCAAGAAGACAATGCCAAAGCTGAGGGCTATTTCTTTGAGGACATTTTCAAGCTAGATTCGATAATTCCGCAAAAGATTGAATCAAAAAGAACCCGTATTCAAACAGATGGTGCAAAGAAAGCATCAGAGATAATGCTGCAGCATTTGAGCTAGCACGAATCCTTAAAAGTGGTTTTTAGTTTCACACAAACTAACTTGGAGAGACTAGTTGTCGCAAAGTTTGGTGGAAGCGCAAGTGGAATTGATGGTGAGTTTGTATCAGATGTCGTAAATAGAATAAAACAGCTAAGCCGGGATTCCAAGATTATCGCAGTCTTTTCAGCACCACTTACCATCCATGATGGAAAAAGAAAATCATTAACTGATCTGGCGTTACACATTGGCAAAAGATCAGAAGATGGAACCACGCCAGACATTTCCTCAATCAAACAATCATACCAGAAAATTCTTGCTTCAGTATCAGATCAGTACAAGCCAGAGTGCCAGAGAGTAATCGATTCTTTTCTGAATAAAGCGCTACAGGCATTCTCGGATGCCAAAGAAAACCATTCTTTTGCAGATGAAACGCGCTCAAGGGCGCTGGCATTCTCGGGTGAGATACTCATGTCATCTGTGATGAGCTACATTCTCAAAAGCAATGGACTCAAATCCGATGTGGCAAGCTACGATGACTGGCCAATAATTACAGATAACAATATTGAATCTACGAATTTTCTTGCCACCGAATCTGCTGCCAGGATTGGTCCGCTAGAGGAGCTAGTAAGGCAAAATGAGGTAGTATCAATTGGTGGATTTATTGGAAAGACAGTCGACGGAATAGAAACGACATATGAGCGTGGAGGCTCTGATAGAACTGCTGCAGATCTTGGCATATTGTTCCACAAAAAATACGACACTAGAATCGACTTTGAAAAAGACAGTGCAGTAGTTTCAGCAGACCCAAGAATTGTCTCTGAAGAGCTAGAAGACATCACACAGTTGTCCTACAACGAGGCAAGAATTGCAGGCATGTTTGGCATGAAGATTTTGGATCCAATTGCCATCAAAGAGATCCTGGAGAACGGAGTTGACATGCCGATCATTATAACCAACATGAAAAACCCAAGCAAGACCACTACCATACTGCGCAAGTCCGACAATCAGGATGGCCATCCACTCAAAATTGTAACCGGCAAGAAAAACTGTGCCATACTAAAGATAGAAAGCCTCGCTGCTGAAAGCCTCCTAGAGTCACTGGAAAAACAAAAACGCTACTCGGAATTTATCATATTATCGCCGTTTACTAGAGACGACATCGAGTTTACAAGAATTTTATTCTTGGATTCAGACTATGTCAAGCGAAATGAGAGATATTTTCTGGGATTTGACCCACTAGCTACCATTCAGTACAATAGAGGAGTGATCACACTCATTGGCGACCAAATGTGGCGAGTCCACCAGATAGTATCCAAGGCAAGCTCCAGAATTGGCGAGGCAGGCCTGAACATACTGAACATGGATGCACAAGAAGAAACATCACGTGTAATCATAGTAGTTGATGATTCTGCAAATAACATAGAAACAGCGATTCGTGCTGTACATTCAGAGAGGTCAAAAATCACCTTCTCGTGAATGCAGTACAAATCGCATATGGCGCCCTTGGTAATCCAAGAGTGCCATGCTGGGTTTGTTCATGGGCCATAGTCTAGAATTAGCCCGGCGTTACCCAAAACACGCGCTGATAGTATTATGTGATCGCGATATTTAGACCTGATCTATATAGTTCATCTAGACTTTTTTGTGAGCTACGCACGAATTCTAAAATCTTGCAAAACTCAGGACCAAGCCTGCCGCGATTAGTGCGTACCACTTGAAGTTTCGTTTATCAGTAAAGACATTCTTTGAGCTGAGCTGTTCATCTGCCCTAATTGAGGCTCGAATCTTTTTCATCTCAAAACCCTGTCCAATCAGTCCTGCTACTACGAGTGCCATAGCTATGATGGATGATGCTACTTCCATGATTATACCAAACTATTTCCAGTATTTAGTTGTGCGTGAGATTTTCGGATAATTTTTTAATTACCTGTACATTTCCGACATTCTATGAAAGAAATTGGAAAAATATGGATGAATGGAAAACTAGTGCCATTCAAGGATGCAAAGGTCCACGTACTAACTCACGCATTACATTATTCAACTGCAGTCTTTGAGGGAATCAGGTGTTATAACACACCAAAAGGCTCTGCCATATTTCGATTGCCAGAACATGTTGATAGGTTTTTCAGATCTGCCAAGCTGTACTCGATGAAAATGGAGTTTACAAAAGATCAGATAACTGACGCCATAGTAAAGACAGTAAAGTCAAGTAGTCTAAAAGAATGCTACATCAGACCATTGGCATATTACGGATATGGTACGATGGGCCTGACTCCCACTCCAAACAAAGTGGATGTATCCATTGCATGCTGGGAGTGGAAGATGGGCGAATCAAAGGCAGGAAAGCAAACAGGTGCCAGATGCAAGATTTCAAGCTGGATTAGAATTGATTCCAGATCGCAGCCAATGCAGGCAAAGGCCGCATCAAACTATGCAAACGCAGCACTTGCTAGAGTAGAGGCACTAAAAAATGGCTATGATGAAGCAATCATGCTAAATCACCACGGAAAAATAGCTGAGGGAAGCGCTGAAAACATTTTCGTTGTAAAGGATGGTCAAATCTACACACCGCCATTAAGCTCAGGATGCCTTGCAGGAATAACCCGCGATTCTGTAATTCAGATAATAAAATCAGACGGCATGGACATAACAGAACGCGAATTAGAGCGAGACGATCTTTATTCCGCAGATGAGATATTCATGACTGGAACTGCTGCCGAGGTAAAGTCAGTTGCCCAAGTAAACGATGTTACCATAGCCAATGGAAAAATTGGCCATATTACCAAAACGCTGCAAAAATCATTCATGGATGTAGCCATGGGCAAAGATGAACGATTCATCCAGTGGCTGCTATACATCTAATCTAAGGTTTTTTTACATATTACACTAGATCACATTATGGACTCGTGCTTGGGTGGAGGAACAGCAGACAGGATTTGCTGGTTTTGCAAAAAAGGCAGACATTCTGAATGCATGAAAGAGATTCCAACTGACGCAATGTCTGACGGTCCACACGACTGCACCTTTGATACCAAGATGGTTCCCTGCCAATGTCAACACTAGATTCACAGTACTGGGATAACTACGCGCAGGACCATACTACACACTACAATGAAGAGATGTCAAAATTTATCTGGGATTTGGTATTGTCCCTGCGAGCACAAAGTGTTCTTGAGGTTGGCTGTAGCGCAGGAAACGATCTAAAATTATTTCCAAGAGAATTTGCTGTAAAAGGAATAGATACTTCCAAGATGGCTATTGCAACGGCCAAGGAAAATCTGCCAGAGTTTGGCTTTCAGTTAGGCCAAGCAGATGCCATACCGTTTGAAGACAATTCAATAGACCTTGTCTTTACAAGACATTTATTCAATCATATTGATTCTGTTAAAAAGGGAGTAGATGAGTTGTTCCGAGTATCAAAAAAATATATTTTCAATATTGAATTGTTTTCTGAAACTGAGGAAAAATTAAGCGATAATCCGGTAACATATGGAAGAAACATGAAACAATACTGGATGGATTACAAAGTCAAAATAATCAGCAATGTGGATATGCATGAGGAAATCGATTCAAAGAAATCAAGATTTACATTATTGAGAAAAATATAAGTATTCAGCTAGTGAGCTCTCACTTGCTGCCAGTGGTTTTACTGGTTGCCGTTTTACTAGTTGTAGGCTTTTTGATCGTCTTTTTGATTTTTTTCTTGGTGTCTTTTTTCTCTGATTTTTTATCTGATTTCTTGGTGTCTTTTTTCTCTGATTTTTTTGTATCAGTCTTTTTGACATCAGTCTTTGCCGTATCAGATTTTGTAGTATCAGTCTTTATGGAACCATAATTCCAGAGCTGCTCACCATTGAACTTTATTCTTGCAATTCCTTGCTTGTCCAATTCCTGAATTGCTTCAGGCAATGGCACATAGCCTAGTGGTTTTGAGAATTTTTGTCCATCAGTTACCATCCAGTGTAGTATGTGAACAAGAGTTTTTGCTGCATCTTTGTTAGATACGGCTTGGTTGATGTCCTCATACACCAGCAGATAGGTAAAACTGACAATCGGATACGAGTTTTCACCAGGTGACAAAACCATGCTTACTTGGCTCCAATCGGCCTCTGGTTTTGGTATTTTCTCTATAGGGTATGCCTTTGCGCCCTCAAAAACAGTGTCAAATGTGGGCTCTACGAATTTAGTTTTATCGCCATTTTGCAAATATGCAATAGTCATTTCGTTTGATTTTGCATATGCAAGCTCAACATAGCCAATTGCGTATTTCGTGTTTCTAGTTGCCCATGCAACACCTTCGTTTCCTGCAGCACCTACGCCTGTTGGCCATGCAACGCTTTTTCCTTTGCCTACTTTTTCATCCCATTCTGGACTTACTTTGGAGAGATAGTCAGTAAAGACATAGGTTGTTCCAGAACCATCAGATCTTCTAGTTACAAGAATTGGTCTATCAGGCAATTTTAGATCAGGATTTGCTTCTTGGAGTATTGGATCATTCCATTTTTTTATCTTGCCAAGGTAAATGTCTGCAACCATTGCTCCGGTTAACTTTAGTCCACTTTGTGGAACTTCAGGAATATAGTATGCCAATACTACTGAGCCTATTGCTTCAGGTATGTGCATGGTTCCTGGAACAAGTTCTCGCTCTGCTGGAGTAAGTGGTGCATCAGATGCACCAAAGTTCACAGTTTTTGCAGTATGCTGTTGTACTCCTCCACCACTGCCAATTGATTGATAATTCAGATTTACATTAGAGTATAGTTTGTTGTATTCTACCCTCCAAGTATCAATTAGTGGGAATGGGAATGTAGCTCCTGCACCATTTATTGCAAATTGCTTGTCAGACTTTGGTGGTTCTGGGCCTTGTGCTGCATTAGCTAATGGTGTAAAGACACCTGCCATGAGAATCAGACTTAGTGTTATAGATAGTGTTTTCTTCATTGATATTGGATCGATTTGTTTTGTATATACAAATAATCGACATAGATTACATTTTTTACGTGAATCTCTGGTTTCTATATAGTTTGAATTAATCTACTTTTGAGCTTTGTGAAACCAAATTTTGGCTACAAACTATATAGTATATGGTTTATACCATATCCTACCAAATCAATAAAGATTCTTCTTTAGTAGTGACACGATAAAAGATTACACAATGAACACACAAAATATGAAAAAGACTTCAATCATTGCAGTCCTTGCAATCGCATCAATTGGACTAATTGTGAGTCTGTCACAAACAGACAACATACAGGCAGCCGATGCACCAAAAGGTAACAATGTTTATGTCTTTGCAGAGGGTGTTTATCCACAAGCAACATTTGAGTTCAGAGACCAAACTGTAACATATGAATTCCAATTGTATGATACAACCAACAATCTATTCAGTACTAGTGCTAGCGGTTTTACAACAAAACAGACAGCACCAGAATTTACACTGATTCGAGCCGTTGGTGACACACCATATCTACATGAGGCAGTAGATCAAACATTTGAACATGGAAAATCTGGTGGATTTGAACATCCATACAAAGCGTTCGACGTTACTGTAGAAATGATACAAGCAGGACAATCCATGAGAACTATGAAGTATGATGATTGTTCAATCAATAACTACAAGATAAACACAAGAACAGACAACGAAGAAGCATATACAACGGGTGGCAAGACAGGATTTGCAGTAGTAGAGACATTTACTTTCATCTGCACTGGATTTACGCCAAAAGCACCGCTATATGATGCATTAATTGAAGAACAGCAAAACAGAAGACCATACCAATAGAAGAAAAAACTAATTTTTCTTTTTTAATTTTTAAAATTATTTTTCATTAATTATGTTATGAATGGTTTCATTGACCACAGTTTCTATAATATCGCTGGAATATTCAGCAGTTCGTCTGATATCTTCCAAGGTAAACTTGACAATAGTAGAGCTCTTTGATTCTTTCATTCCATACATGAGTTCTTTCTCTTTTTCTATTACTTGTGCTATATTTGCAGCCACTTTTTCTGCTAAGATGTGATCTTTTTTTACCAAGGCAGATATCGAATTCTCAAAGCAAAAAATAGATTCGTCACTCAGGGATTCCAAGTCTTTGATAGTTTTTGGCTCTAATGGCTCTTTTAGGAATTTTATTCTTTTTGCAATTAACGCGGCATGGTCTGCGATTCTCTCAATTCTGGATATGACAGTGCGATAATTAAGACAATCTGATGGACGCTTAAGGCCTACATCATAGAGCATGCTAGAGTTTTGAATTGCCATGATGAGTGTTCGCATCATGTACAGACTAAATCTGTTCACTTCATCATCCATTCTTACTACCTCTTCCCCGTATTCGACGTCAAATTTTTTGAGTGCCTCCATTGCCTCACGGTGCATGTTTGCAGTCATTAGATACATTCTCTTTAGTGCAACATCAAATGTCAGTTCCGGGAGACGAGTCAGAATCTGAATTGTTATGGATTCAGAATCAGATTCAACAATTTCCGTTCCAATCATTGATTTACGAACCAAGTCCTTAATGAGTCGTGAATGTTCAGGTAGAATTTTGACTCCCTTTGAGGTGACTTGTATTGTCTTGTATCCTGTAATGTACAATGCAATAATCTTACGCCTAATTGATTCATCAGAGTCTTTTTGACTAATTGTGAATATTGCTTTTTTTGCTGGCTTTTCACTATCCAATCCTGGGAACAGAGTCATAGAACGATTAGCGTTTTTGATTATTGTCATGTTGTCGCCATTTTTTATTCCAAGCTCATCAATCCATTTTTTTGGAAGTGATATAGTATAAGTCGAGCCGCCGCTAATCTGTATCCGTCTAGTTTGTTTTGTATCCTCTAATGACTGCAATAACTAGTTGAAAATTTGATAGCTAATACCAGTTTGGTCTGTAAACTATATTGATCAATATAGAACTATGTTTCCTAAGTAGAATATGGTGATCCCGAATAAAACAACAACAAAGAAACTAGAGTGTTGTTAGCAGGCCAAAAATCCACTCACAGAATACCCACAGATAAGATATTCAAGGTTGCAGCGACTGTTGCCGGAGTCTATGTTTTAGCCGTAATTGTATTAATTGTGTTTCAGCTATACTCAGAATCCCATCTGGTTTGGGAGCGTGAGGGACTAGATTTCATAACAGGCTCAGAATGGAATGCGGTTGAAGGGCGAGAAGCCTTTGGTGCTGCGCCATATATTATGGGGACACTTGTGACTGCAGCACTTGCAATGTCAATGGGTGTTCCAATAAGCATTGGAATTGCCATGTTCATCTCTCAGGCACCAAAATTCATTGCAGGTCCGCTTTCCATAGTGATTGATCTTCTAGCGGCAGTTCCAAGCATCATTTACGGATTTTGGGGACTGCTAGTCTTTAGAGAGTTTTTGCTCTACAACATAGAATATCCATTGCATGATATGTTTGGGAATAGTGTTTGGCTTTTTTCATCTGCGCCGTTTGGTCTTGATATTTTCAGTGCAAGTATAATCTTGGCAATAATGATCATACCTACAGTTTCTGCAGTATCCCGAGAGATAATGGGGGCAGTTCCCCACATGCAAAAAGAGGCGGCCTACATGCTAGGCGCTACAAAGTGGGAAATGTTCAAGCTTGCAATATTTCCATATGCAAAAACAGGTTTGATTGGAGCTGCTATTTTGGGCCTAGGTCGTGCAGTTGGTGAAACCATGGCAGTAACAATGCTAATTGGTAATGCGACAGGTCCGAATGCGTTTCCACAAACACTGTTCCAGCCAGGACAGACAATGTCAAGCATTATAGCAAACGAGTTCATTGAGGCATCTCCTGCATCTTTGCACTTGCCAGCACTGATTGGAATAGGATTCACCCTACTACTTGTTGCAGTTGCAATTAACATAGTTGCACATCTTTTGGTATCAAGAATGCTCAAAGTAAAAGAAGGAGTCATCAACGCATGATGCTATCATCCGCTCAGAAAAGAGCGGAATATCGTTCTCTTTTCAAGCACAATGTCAAGGGCAGACTGGTCATAGACAGAATTGCTATGGGCATAGTGCTTGGCTGTGTAGTCATTGCAATAATTCCGCTTGGTAGTATTTTGCTAGAGGTCTTTAGAAATGGAATATCTGCTCTTTCCATAGAGTTTTTGACTCAGATTCCAGGCGCCGTTGGCTCAGGGAGGGGAGGCATAGGCCCTGCCATTCAAGGAACCATAATCATGATAGGCATGTCAAGCATGATTGGAATTCCTATCGGTGTAATGTCTGGCATTTTTCTTGCAGAGTTTGGCGATAACAGACTAGGCAGAACAGTTCGCTTCTTCAATGACGTATTCATGGAGTTTCCATCAATTGTTCTTGGAATATTTGCGTTCTTGACAATAGTGTTATTGCTTGGTCACTTTTCCTTGTGGGCAGGAGCATTCGCACTGTCTCTGATAATGTTTCCAATCATTGCCAGAACTACCGAGGAATCACTCAAGCTGGTTCCACTCACATACAGAGAGGCAGGCCTAGCATTGGGATTAAGACAATGGGTAGTCACATTCAGAATTGTTTTGGCTGCTGCAAAAAACGGCATGGTGACTGGGATTTTACTTGCGGTGGCAAGAATATCAGGCGAGACAGCACCGCTAGTCATGACAGTACTTGGGAGCAGTCAGTTCTTTTCTGGCTTTGATTCTCCAATGGATGCATTGCCACTAAGGATATGGCGATTGTCTTTGCTTCCATATGATAGTGCACAGCAACAAGGATGGGGTGCAGCATGTGTTTTGATCATGATAATTCTTGCAATTAATGTTGGCGTGAGATATTATTTTGCAACAAAGAACAGCGCAAAAGGAAGACTGTTTTATAGAATAATGGGAGGAAGAAAAAAATGACAACAATCATAGATCTACAAAGTACAGATTCAGAAAAACAACCAGGCGATGAGAGAAAATTCAAGATGATAGCTGAAAACGTTTCAGTCTACTATGGACAGGTGCAGGCTGTCAAAAACATCACAATGAAATTCAAAGAGAGAACAATCACATCATTAATTGGCCCTTCTGGTTGTGGCAAGACAACATTCTTGCGATGCCTGAATCGAATGCACGATATGACAAAAAATGCCACAGTCAAAGGAAAGATCCTACTAGATGGTGAAGACCTATACTCTAAAGGCGTAGATCCGATTTATCATAGGCGTAAGGTAGGCATGGTTTTCCAAAAACCAAATCCGTTTCCAACAATGTCCATTTATGACAATGTGGCAGCTGGTCTGCGCCTAAATGGAGTCAGAGATAAAAAAATCTTGGATGAAATTGTTGAAGACTCGCTTAGAATGGCATACCTCTGGGATGAGATAAAACATGATCTCAAAAAACCTGCAATGGAGCTGTCTGGCGGCCAGCAACAACGAGTCTGCATTGCAAGAGCATTGGCAATTCAGCCAGAAGTTCTTCTAATGGATGAGCCGGCATCGGCATTGGATCCAATTGCCACCCAAAAAATAGAAGAGACCATACTAGAGCTTGCAAAAGAGTTCACCATCATAATAGTCACACATAACATGCAACAAGCAGTGCGTGTTTCTGATTATACTGCTTTCATGTATTTGGGAGATCTTGTAGAATTTAATGAAACAAAAAAGATCTTCACCCAACCGCAAAACGAGCTAACCGCAAAATATGTTCAGGGGCAATTTGGATAGATGACCCGCCTAATCGATCCGTCAATTAAGAAACTCTCTTCAATAATGTCAGATATGGGCGAGCTTGCTACACAGAGCATTATGCTTGCAATAGATTCGTATCTTTATGGAAAAAATACTGCAGGCCAAGTTCGTGAAATATCAAACGAAATTTCAAAGAGATATTTTGAGGTAGCAGACTTGACATTTGACATTTTTCTAAAATATCAGCCAGTAGCGGACGACTTTAGATTGATTAGATCATCTATTGAAATTTCTTATGGATTTACCAGGTTTGGCAGATATGCCTACGACATTGCATCTGTCAGAGACGTATTTGGCGATATCTCAGAATGCGACAAGACTTGGCTAATCGAAGTTTCGGATAAAGTCAAAACCATGATTAGAGATGCCGTTCTGTATTTTGCAGAATTAGACATAAGAAAATCAGTAACGATGCAGGAAAATGAGGAATTTGTTGACAAGCTATACAAGCAAAGACTTCCCATGTTGATCAATTCAAAGGATACAAAGTGCGCACTTGCGGAGGCCTTGGTTTTAAGATATCTTGAGAGAATTGCAGATCATGCGATGTTTATGAGTGATGCAATAAACTATATTGTAACAGGAAAACACAAACTTACAAAAGAATCCAAAGAATAATTATTTGTGGTCTAGTCTGGATTTTATTTCTTCAATATATCTTGATAAAAATTCATGAAACATCTCTATTTTGGACTGGTCTAGTGCTTGCGCGCCGGAAAACTTGGTTATTTCCTGTTTTGCCTTGAGGTGTTGCGATAAAATTTCTTGCAGTTCCAATTTTGATTTACTATCTAAATTTTGTATTAGTTTGGTAGTTTGCTGCTCTAGTTTTTGCTGTAATTGCTGATCAGCTGACGGCATTTCACCTAAAACATCTTGTAGTGTATAACTCTCAAAAACTCTGATATCAAGATTTACCATTATATCACAACAAAATTCAATTTAATAAAAAACTATTTCAGAATTTCAGCAGTGGGTCCTATTTTAGAACTGTATAGTAGCGGATCTAGTAAACCGGAAGGGGCCTTGACAATATTGTTCAGATTTGAGATCACTGTTCTCTTGTAATTAATATATGAGATATTTTCAGAATGTTGCTAGCTAAAATTTTGTATTAACTGAACAAGTTTCGCTTTGTTGATTGGTTTTTTGACCACGTCTAAGACTTTGAAGTTTTTCTTAATAGAGTCGATCTCTGAATCTGCTGGAGATGAGGCGGTAATTATAAGAATTTTATTTTTAGCAAGACTTGCATCATCTTTTACTTTTTTTAAAACATCTATGCCACTCATATTTGGCATGGCCAAATCAAGCAGCACTAAATCGAATTTGTTGGCACGTAACATATCCAGTCCTTCTTTTCCATCATTTGCAGTAGTACACTGATATCCAGAAGATTCCAATATTGTCTTGAATAATCCTCTGATGTCTTTATTATCATCCACAACTAGTACGCTTTTCATGTGCCGTCTCCTTTTGGCACGGTAAAGTAGACTGTTGTTCCTTCATTCTCCTTGCTTTCAACCCAAATTTTTCCTCCATGCGATTCTATTATTCCTCTGCTTATGGCAAGTCCCAATCCGGTGCCGCCAGATTTCCTAGTCAATGATTTGTCCACCTGATAGAATTTTTTAAACAAATCTTCCTGTTTTGTTTTTGGAATTCCGATTCCATTATCCTGTACCCCCACCACAACCATCCCATTCTCTATTCTACTATTTATCGATATTGTGCCATGTTGTTCTGGAACGAACTTGACAGCGTTGCTTATGATATTGCTAAGCACTTGTAGTATTCTATCAGAATCACACCTGACAACAATGTCGTCTGTTTTATCTACTAGTAAGGTGCCCCTTTGCTCAACAATTGGTTTGAATATATCTAAGCTTCTTTTGACAATTTCCTTTATTGTTACATCCTGAACATCGAGCTTCAATCTTCCCAACTCAATTTTTCTGGCATCCAATATGTCTTGAATTAAACTCGATAATCGAATCGAGTTCTCATATATGATGTGCATTTTTTCCTTCTGTGTTTCAGTCATGTTGCCTAGGGTGCCGTCAAGAAATAATTCCGCATAACCACTAATTGGAATAATGGGCGTCTTTAATTCGTGAGAAACCATTGCCGCAAATTCTTCTTTGTCTTTATCGATCTGTTTTAGTTTTTCCGTTTCTATCTTGAGTGACGTTATGGTTTTTAGATCCTCAACCATGACATTAAATGATCTAGCTAGTTCCCCAATCTCATCATTAGCGTCTTCTCTTGCCTTTATGTCAAGTTTGCCCTTTGATATCTCATGTATAGTGTCTCTAAGATCAGCTATTGGTCTGACAACCTGCCTCGTAAAAAAATATGCGAATAATACAGCTGTAGATATGCCAATCCCCCCAAGCATGGCAAAGCTGTACTCAAAACTGCTATGTACGTCCAAGTCTCGAATAAACAGATATGTCATTATCCCAAGAAACAAGACTGGAATCGATGAGACTGTTACAAATAAAGCAACCATTCTTGTTTTTATTTGAGCAGATTCCAAACGCGTCGGGTTTTCTTTGTCCTTGCCTATTAGAATTAGAGCAGCACTTGTAAACAAAAACAAAACAGAGGTGTGGACTGCCATCGCATTACTTATGTTTTCAAAATTATAGTAAAGGAACGGTAAATTGAATATATAACCAACAAGTGGGATGCCCCCGATTATGCCTATAATAATGCCAATACTGATGAGGGTTTTTTGTATTCTAGCAAAATCAGCCGACAACAGATACATTATTGCCACAATCAAAGTGAAGTTTACCAACGCACCCACAGATGGTATGCTCGGAGTAGTGTTCGCAGGGGACTGTTGCTTCATAAACAACATTACAAGACTTATATCGCTTCCAAGAAGCACTGAAACTGTATTTACAGTAAGAAACATGATGATTATCATGGCCAATGCTGGCAGTCCAATCTGAGCTAATGTGATTCTCCCTTTTCTCATTCTTGTGATGAATAGAAGTGCAATTCCAGTACAAACAAATGAAAGTGAGGTTCCAAACTTCATTGTAGGCCCACCAGGCAAGATGGATTTTAGAATGTCAATACTGAAAACCCAACCAAGAATGACAAGTGATCCCACAATTAAAACGACAATTCCTAAAACATTTACAATTGTACTATTATTCATATTCTCTTAGTTTTCTACTAGATTAATCACCAATGTCGTTTCTGTATAATCAAAGATAGATTTCTGTTTCAAGTCATGTAAAATTTTTTGATAGTAATGTTTGAAAAAGAGTGACCATTTCCAACCAAGATCATGCTGTACTATCATCTCCAAGTTGCGCTCATTGGCATATTCTTTAATGCTAAATCCTGATCTTTGTGCACTAATGCGAATGTTTGACAATAAACCGTCAAGATCGTATTTTCCACTCATGTATAATATGGAATCTTTACCACCAGATTCAGCTACTTTTTCAGCTACAGCTAAAACGGTTTTTTCGTCAATTGTATCTATTAGTTTTGATAGAACCTGGCGTTGGGTTAGAATCCAGCCTGCTTTGGCAGCATCCATTTCCCATTCCACATAGTTTGATAGTACCTGATTTACAAGCACATTAAGGCTTGTCTTTTGTAGCTCTGCCCGTGACGATAGTTTATTCAAGACAATTGAATTCAGTCGGAAGGTAGCACTCTCCGTTGTTGGCTTTATGTTCTTTATCATGAATAATATAATACGCGTCATTCATTGATATAGTTTGTCTTGCAGTGCAAGGTACTGCACTAACATTTTATATATTGTCAAAATTTATTGCAATAAAGTCCCACTTTTCATATAGTTTTGTGCAGATAGGTAGGCATGACTGAGATACTCATCAAGGTCACCAAAAAAGAGCTCAAGGCGATACAAGAATTTGCCAATATGTGCGGAGAGACAATTCCAAACATCATCCGCAAAATAATGATTCAGGAAATCACATTTATGAAAAGTCGTGCCGCAATTGTTCCGAAAAGTTATGCATTTAATATGCTAATACCTGACGGCGTCTCTGAAGCAGAAGAGTACGTACTCATAGAGAAAAATTACAACAAAATCAGGAAAATTCTAGGCTTGAGGCACCTAAATTTAGGTTGGGTTTGATATGGACAAGCATAATCCCTTCTCACAATTAAGCGCAATAATAATTGATGATGACCACGGCACGGCTTGGATTTTTAAAACACATCTTGAATTATGCGGCATAAATGTTGTTGGAATCGGTTATGATGGCAAGGCAGCAGTTGAGTTGTATCAAAAATTCAAGCCAGATATTGTTATTTTGGATGTCATGATGCCAAATTTTGACGGCTTTTACGGCTTGGAAAAAATAAAACAACTTGATTCAAATGCCAAAGTGATCATGGCAACAGCTGATACAACACTACAGACACTAGAGAGACTAAAATCTCTTAGCGCCAATTCAATAATCTACAAACCTTTCGAAATTGACGAGATATTCTTGGCGATAACTAGAGTAACTCAATTGGAGTGTGTGTATAATTGAAAGAAGAACTAATACTTGATCTTGAATCACAGAAGACGCTTCTTTATGCCATAAATTCCAAGTTAAAACAACAAAATCGATCCATACAAAAAGAAAAACACGTTCTACAAAAATCAAATCCAAGAATATCCAAAACCATTATTCAGGCTATCGCAGTTATTGTATCTGTAATTTCCTTACTAGCCTTTATCTCATATTCCGATGATATGACAAGTTATGCAAATAACCAGACTTACCAAACAAAATACGTGATAGAAAATCTTCGAGGGGATACAATAGAT
>JBQTIZ010000062.1:0-2456 GCA_052387615.1 Candidatus Nitrosotenuis sp.
TTCTATATCATCAGTGGCTAATGCTATATGGTGTAATCCTTCGCCTTTTTTTTCCAAGAATTTTTTAATTGGGCTGTCATCTCGGGTCGACTGCATCAGCTCAATTCTTCCATTTTCTAGCTTTATGATGGCAAGTTTTACGCCCTCAGATTCTACTGTTTCATAGATAATTTTTTCGACGCCTAATGCTCCCTGATATTGTTTTGCTGCTTTCTCCACATCAATTACTGCGATTGCGATATGATCAATTTTCATCTAGAATACTTCCTTTGGTCGGTATTCTCCAAAGACTTGACGAAAAGTGTTGCTAATTTCACCTGTGGTAGCATGTGATTTTACTGCATCCAAAATCAATGGCATTAAATTATCGTCTTTTTCTGCCGCAGCTTGCATCTTAGATAGAGCATATTGGACTTTTTTGTTGTCGCGCTCTGATCTTAATTTTTTGAGTGCTGTCCTTTGTTTCTTTTCTACAGTGTCATCTATTCGGAGTAGTTCTTGTTTTGACTCTACATTATCTGAGAATTTGTTGACACCAACTAGCACTCGCTCTCCAGCATCAACCTCTTTTTTGAGACGGTATGCGTTTTGCCTTATTTCAGATTGGAAGAATCCTTTCTCTATTGCCTTTAGTGCTCCGCCCATCTTTTCAATTTGTTTTAGATATTTCCTAACACCGTCTTCGATTTCATCACATAGATACTCCAAGTAATACGAGCCTGCCATTGGATCCACTGTCTTTGTTATGCCTGATTCGTGCGCCACAATTTGCTGTGTTCTGAGTGCAATTTTTGCAGATTCTGCAGTGGGTAATGCGAGTGCCTCATCACGGGAATTGGTATGCAATGATTGTGTTCCACCAATGACTGCCGCCATTGTTTGTATGGCTACACGTACGATATTATTGTCAGGTTGTTGTGCAGTTAATGACTCGCCGCTTGTTTGTGTGTGGAATTTGAGCTGCATTGATTTTGGATCCTTTGCATGGAATTGTTCCTTGAGGATTTCGGCATAGATCTTTCTTGCAACACGGAACTTTGCAATCTCTTCAAAGAATTCTATTGTACAGCAAAAGAAAAATGATAGTCTTGGTGCAAAATCATCGATTTTGAGGCCCCTATCAAGGCAGGTCTGAATGTATGCTATTGCGTTTGCTATGGTAAATGCAACTTATTGTGTTGCAGTATAGCCTGCCTCCCTCATGTGATAGCCGGAAATTGAAATTGGGTACCATTGTGGGACATGTTTTGCACAATACCCGATCATGTCTCCAATTATTCGCATTGATGGTTGTGGTGGATAGATGTAGGTGTTTCTTGCAATGTATTCTTTGAGAATGTCGTTTTGTGTTGTTCCTCTTAGTTCGGTACTTGCAAATCCCTGTGATTCACCAACTGCAATATAGTATGCAAGTAATGTAGATGCAGTAGAGTTAATGGTCATAGAAGAGCTGACTTTGCCTAATGGAATGCCATCAAATGCAGTCATCATATCTTTGAGTGATGATATCGATACGCCTACTTTTCCTACCTCGCCTTCTGCCTGTGGTGCATCCGCATCATGTCCGATTTGCGTTGGCAGATCAAATGCCATGGAAAGTCCAGTTTGTCCCTTTTCAAGCATGAATTTGAATCGCTCATTGGTTTGCTTTGCGTCGCCAAATCCAGAGTACTGACGCATGGTCCAGAATCTTTCACGGTACATTTCTGCATGAATTCCCCGAGTGAACGGATACTTCCCAGGCTCTTCTCTTGAGATTTTTTTCTTCGCATTGTAAACACGGTCAACTGTAAAATTAGAATCAGTTAGAATTTTTTTCTGTTTTTCTTGTTTTTGAGCCATACTATTCACTTGAATATACTGGTAGATATTTTATCTGCCGCTTCAAATGGATCCAGTTCTCGTAATTGAAGTTTTTTTAGATATTTGGAATAGTTTTTGTCAGATTCAAGCAATGAATCAATTTTGGTTCCAACATTATTTAAAACAATATCTTTTAGCTCAGCTGCAAGTCGTTTTACATCTTGATTCTTTTTGGTCTTCAATTTTTTAGCCATCATTTCTTTTAGCATTTTTGCAAATTCGTCAATTCCTTTATTTTTTAAAACAGATGTTTGCAATATTATGGGGTTTCTTTCTGTCATACCAATGAATTCCTTAACTGATTCAAATAGCTGTGTTGCACCATCCAAATCGCTTTTGTTTACTAGATATACATCACCAATTTCCGTGAGTCCTGCCTTGATAGTTTGAATGCTGTCGCCGGTATTAGGATTAAACACTACAACTGTAATATCTGCAATGTTTGCAATTTCAACTTCGGTCTGGCCAGCTCCTACACTTTCTATTATAATTGGATTAAATCCAGCATATTCCAATATGCGGACGCTGTTTCTAATAGAGTGAGATATTGCGCGAGTTGCTCCTCTTGTGGCTATACTGCGAATGTATGTCCC
>JBQTIZ010000063.1:0-8898 GCA_052387615.1 Candidatus Nitrosotenuis sp.
CCTTCACCAGATCTCGATCAAATTGGTTCAATCAGATCCATTCAAGAACGCACTAAAACAACTCGATGATGCGTGTTCAATTCTCAAAATTGACAAAGGCACCAGAGACTATCTTGCAGAACCAAACAAAGTCTTGCGTGTAAAACTTCCAGTAAAGATGGATAATGGAAAGATTCGAGTCTTTACAGGATTTAGGAGTCAGCACAACAATGATCGTGGTCCGTACAAGGGAGGGATCAGATACTTTGATCCAGAAGGCGGCATTGACTACATGGAAAGGGAAGTCAAGGCACTTTCGTCTTGGATGACTTGGAAGTGTGCAGTAGTTGATGTCCCGCTTGGCGGAGGAAAAGGCGGAATTTTCGTCAATCCTAAAAAAGAAAAGCTAAGCGTAAATGAGCTTGAAAGGCTGACTAGAAGATTTGCTTTTGCAATAGCTGAAATCATTGGTCCAAAAAAAGACATTCCAGCACCTGATGTGTATACAACAGGCGTAGAAATGTCGCAGATAATGGATGTTTACGGCAAACTGTCTGGCATGGGAAGCGAACCAGGAGTAATTACAGGAAAGCCACTCTCACTTGGTGGCTCTCTTGCAAGAAATGTCGCAACAGGTCTTGGATGCGCATACTGTGTCCGTGAAGCTGCAAAGACAATTGGCCTCAAACTAAAAGGTGCAAAGGTTGTCATTCAAGGATATGGTAACGCAGGAACATTTACTGCAGAGTACCTAGAAAAGATGGGTGCAAAAATAATTGCAGTAAGCGACACAAAGGGCTCTATCATGAATCCAAATGGACTAGATTCCAAAAAGGTTCTAGAGTTCAAAAACAAGACAGGCTCAGTCGTTGGCTATCCTGGAAGCAAGAAAATTTCTACGGAACAGCTACTAACAACAAAATGCGACGTTTTGGTCCCAGCAGCACTGGAAAATCAGATCAACGGATCCATTGCAAAGAAACTACAATGTAAAATAATTGCAGAAGCTGCAAACGGTCCGACAATGCCAGAAGCAGATCCAATCATATATGGAAAGAAAATAATTGTGATTCCAGATATTTTGGCAAATTCTGGCGGTGTTTGTATCTCGTATTTGGAATGGGTACAAAACAACATGGGATACTATTGGTCGTTTGATGAAGTAGCCAAGAAAATGGAAGACCACATCACACGAGGATTCAGAGACACGTTGACTTTGTCCAAAAAACACAAAATCGACATGAGACGAGCAGCAATGGTTTTGGCAGTAGGTAGAGTTGTTGAAGCATTCAAAGCAAAAGGCCTTTGGCCATAAAATCCTCATTTTTCATTTTATAATACTAAAATTATGCCTGTTTTGACCTTGATTCATGGCAAACAAACACACAATTGTTGTAATTTTATCAATTATCGTGATTGCAGGCTCACTTGGATATTCCTCATTAAATGTAATTTCTGCCAAAGAATTAGAGTTTAGGTGGCCACACCAATCATTTGATTTTCTGTCTGTACTGACCGGAAAAACAATTGAGGTTTGTAATAATTCAGATTATCCTGCAACATTTTCTAAATATTCATTTACTATGGCCTATGATGAAAATGATCTTGGCACATACAGTACTGGCTCTGGTGGATTTGCAGCGCACACGGACGGTGTAGTGTTTGGAAAATTTGAGTCAAAAGATGACAGAATGTCGAGTCTTTTCTTTTCATTTTTAGACACCGAGCTGGGTGGTACAGATGTGACTCGAATAAACATAAACAAAATGAAAGTAACTACGCAGCTTGACACTACAATACTCGGCGTAATTCCGTTTTCAATCACAGAACAATATTCGGGCCAAGAATTCTCGGATTTGATCAACAAAAAATCAAACTGTGGAAACTAATGTCAAATGTTCTAGTCATACAGAATGCCCGACTCGAAGGGCCTGGAACAATAGGGGATTTACTCCGCTCTGATGGATTTACCTTGCAAACCATATTTGCAAAAAAAGAAAAAATTCCACAACTTGATCATTCTATGGTCTTGGTGCTTGGTGCACCCGAAAGCGTAAACGACGATCTACAATACCTCAAAGACGAGATATCATTGATTCAAAGTGCCGCAAAACAAAATATTCCAACGCTTGGGATTTGTCTTGGCTCACAATTAATTGCAAAAGCTTTTGGAGCCAGCGTTTATCCAGGACAAAAAAAGGAAATTGGGTTTTATCATGACGTCAAAGTAGACTCAAATACAAAATCGAGCCTATTTGATGGTATGAAGAACCCATTCACTGTATTTCACTGGCATGGGGACACCTTTGACATTCCAAATGGGGCAAAAAGATTGGCGTATTCTGAACTGTACAACCAGGCATTCCAACATGCCAGTGCAGTTGGTGTGCAGTTTCATTTTGAAGTAAATTCCAATATTGTCAAGTCTTGGCTTGATGATACCAAAGAAAACCTAAATCTTCCATATATCAGCCCACAAAAAATCCGATCGGAGATTGACTCTAACATTGGTGTGGTAGAATCAAACATGAAACTCTTTTACAAAAACTTCAAGTCAGAGTTTCACCTCTGACACAAATTTAATATATTGAGCGAGGGTGTGTCCGATCACGTTATGAAGACAACTCAGAAAATTTTTGACGAAACAATGAAAACAGATCACAAAGTAATCACCGAAGAAATTTCAAAATCAATACTAAAAGCGTATGGAGTCAAAGTCCCACCATATGCACTGGCAAAGACTGCATCTGAAGCAGCAAAGGCATCCAAGAAAATTGGCTTTCCACTGGTAATGAAAATTGTCTCCCCACAGATTTTGCATAAAACAGATGCGGGTGGAGTCAAAGTGGGAATTGACAACGAAAAAGATGTCAAGAAAACTTTTGATCAAATTATACGAAATGTGAAAAAATACGACAAAAAAGCCGAAATCAAAGGCGTGCTCTTGGAAAAAATGGTTCCCAAAGGAGTTGAAATGATTGTTGGATTACAAGTAGACCCACAGTTCGGTCCAGTTATCATGGCAGGCCTTGGCGGTGTAATGACCGAAGTCTTCAAAGATGTTGCATGGAGAATGCTTCCAATTACAACATCCGACGCAAAATCCATGATTGAGGAGCTCAAATCATCTAAATTATTCAAAGGATTCAGAGGCAGCGCACCAATTGATCTTAACATGCTTGCAAAGGCGCTAGTTCAGATTGGCAAAATTGGTGTAGATAATGCGGCATATGTCAACAGCATCGACTTTAATCCAATAGTGGTTTATCAAAAATCCTATTTTGTAGTTGATGCAAAAATCATACTAGCAAAACAAGTCAACAAGAACGCAATCTCTAAAGCAAAACCAAACGCAGAATTCATGGAGAAGTTCTTTACACCAGAATCCGTCGCACTAGTTGGCGCATCTGCCACTCCAGGCAAAGTGGGCAACTCTGTACTTGATAGCCTTGCAAAGCATGACTACAAGGGCAAAGTCTATCCAATCAATCCTAAGGCGGAAGAGATTCTTGGAGTAAAGTGCTATCCAGCAGTTGATGCAATCCCTGACAATGTAGACTTGGTAGTTGTTTGTGTTGACTTGTCTGTCACCGCACCAGTATTGGAACAATGTGCAAAGAAAGGTGTACACAGCGTTGTAATTGTTTCCGGCGGAGGAAAGGAGCTTGGCGGAGAACGTGCAGCATATGAAGCTCAAATAAAGGAACTATCAGAAAAGCACAAAATCAGAATCATTGGCCCAAACTGCATTGGAATGTTCAATGCAGCAAACAGATTAGATTGCGCATTCCAAGGACAAGAACGAATGGTTCGCGCAAGACTAGGAAATGTAGCGTTGCTCTCACAATCTGGTACAATGGGAATCAGCTTTTTGGAATCTGCTGACTCGTTTGGACTATCAAAGATGGTCAGCTATGGCAACCGTTCGGACGTTGATGAGGCAGACATGATCTGGTATTTGGCAAGCGATTCGCAAACCAAAGTCATTGCACTATACGTGGAAGGCTTTGGGGATGGACGCAAGTTCATTGAAACAGCAAAACGCGTTATGAAGGAAAAGAAAAAACCAGTTGTAATTTGGAAGAGCGGAAGAACAGAGGCTGGCGCAAAACAAGCAGCATCTCACACTGGTTCACTTGGAGGCTCTAATGCAATTATCATGGGCGCATTCAAGCAAGCAGGAATCATTTCCGTTGACAGCTACCAAGAACTAGTAGCAGTAACAAAGGCACTTGCATGGCAACCAGCAGCTAAAGGAAATCGATCTGCAATGTGTAGTAACGGAGCAGGCCCGATGATTGGAGGAATTGATCACTTTGAAAGATTAGGCCTCGAGCTTGCCAAAGTAACTCCAAAGACTTTGGCAGACATGAAAGCACACTTTCCACCAACGTATGTCATTGGCAAAGGAAACCCGGCAGACGTAACTGGTGGTGCAAACGCAGATGACTATCGCTATACGATTGAAAAATTCTACGAGGATCCCAACGTGGATATTGTAATGCCTTGGTTCGTATTCCAAGATGACCCTCTAGAGGAAATCATCATACAGCATCTTGCCGATTTTTCAAAGCAGCAAAAGAAACCACTGCTAGTTGGTGGAAACGGAGGACCATACACACGAAAAATATCCACACTGATTGAAAAAGAGGGGGTCCCAGTTTATGACGACCTAAGAGATTGGGTGGCAGCAGCATCTGCACTTGCTCAATGGGGCACGCACCTCTAAACATTTATTTCAAGCAAAAATTTCGCATAAATCATGGCTTTAGTTACAACCTCAATATCAAACGGAATTGCTACAGTCAAAATCAATAGACCAGACAAGCTAAATGCGATGAGCATGGATGTTGCAAAAGAAATCATCGCTGTGTTCACTCAGCTTGATACTGATAATGAAGTCAAAGTAATTATTTTGACAGGCGAAGGCGAAAAAGCATTTTCAGCTGGTGCCGACATTGAATACATGTCAAAGATTACTGCGGACCAATCAGTCGAATATGCAAAGCTTGGACAGCTAGTGACTGCAACAGTAGAAACTGTTTCCAAGCCAACAATTGCAGCAGTAAACGGATTTGCACTTGGCGGCGGATGCGAGCTTGCAATGTCTTGCGATATTAGAATTGCTGCAGACACTGCAAAGATGGGCCAACCAGAAGTAACAATCGGTATTCCACCTGGATGGGGAGGAACACAAAGATTGATGAGGCTTGTCGGCATTGCAAAGGCAAAAGAGCTTGTCTATACTGGCAAGATGATAAAGGCAGACGAGGCAAAAGAAATTGGCCTTGTAAACCAAGTCGTACCACTTGCATCTTTGATGGAAGAAACTCTAAAGATGGCAAATCAAATTGCAGCAAATTCTGTTTCCGGCGTAAAAATGTCCAAAATAGCAATCAACAAAGGGCGTAACGCAGATCTAGATACCGGCCTTGGAGTGGAACTCTTGGCTTGGAGAAACTGCTTTACCGATCCAGATCGAGAACAACGCATGACTGCGTTTGTAAACAAGTCCAAAAAATAAGCTATACCTAATTTTTCTTTATTACTATTCTGTATTGGGTGAAAACCTTATTATAATTTGGAACGACTAAGCACGTCATGGCAACTGAACAAACACAAAAACTCGTTACAATCACACCAAAAGCAGCAGAAAAGATTGTCGAGTTTATGAAAGAAGAAGCAGACAAGCCAGAGTACCTAAGAGTATATGTTCAAGGCGGCGGATGCTCAGGTCTTTCTTATGGAATGGGCTTTGAAGCCAAACCAGAAGAAGATGATTCCGTAATCGTAGAGCAGGGTGTCAAACTACTAGTTGACAGCTACTCACAAGAACACCTCAAGGGGGCAAACATCGACTACATAGAGTCTCTAATGGGATCCGGATTCAAGATTAACAATCCAAATGTTACAAAATCCTGCTCATGTGGACACTCTTTTAGCACCGAATAAACTCTTAATTTTTATCATTTTTCTATCTGAATTAATTTTATCGAGCATAGATCATGATAAGCACTTATATCTGTGATTGGAAAAGCGAAACCATTGAACTTTAGGAGGTATACTATCAATTGCCATCAGCAGGAATTGTCAAATATCACGTTAAGCTATCCTTTGATGTTGACGGACTGGTTGAAAGAGCAGATATCATAGGCGCAATCTTTGGCCAGACCGAAGGTCTACTAGGCCCAGAGATGAACCTCAATGAACTGCAACGTCTTTCCAAAGTCGGAAGAATAGAAGTAACTGCAAACAGTACTACAAACACAACCAAAGGTGATGCACTCATACCGATGAGTACCGATGTTGATACAGCATCACTAATAGCTGCCGCAATTGAAAGCATAGACAAAGTAGGCCCGTTTGACTGTAAGTTCCAACTAACTGCAATTGAAGATGTTCGTGCAACAAAAAAAGACGACATTATCAAGCGCGCAAAAGAGATCAAGCAGCAATGGGCGACAAAAACAATCTCAGAAGGCGACACAATGCTCAAAGACATTCACGAAGGAACATCCACATCTGGAAAACTCACCACATATGGTAGAAGAAAGCTTCCCTGTGGACAAGGCGTCTTTGACTCTCCATGGATCATCCTAGTTGAAGGAAGAGCAGATGTAATCAATCTCCTTCGCGCAGGAATCGATAATTCGCTTGCTATTGATGGCGCTAGAATTGACGAATCCATCAAGGACTTGTGCGACCAAAAAGAAACAGTGATTGCATTTTTGGACGGAGACCGTGCAGGTGGATTTATTCTCAAAGAGCTCAAAAGTGTAGTCGATATCGACATCGTCCATAGAGCTCCAGAAGGAGTAGAAGTAGAAGAGCTCACACCACAACAAATCACTGACATCTTAAAGGACACCATTGAAGAAATGAAGAATCCGAAAGCAAAACCAACACTTTCTGATCCAACAGACAAGCCGATGGCAGAATTAGCAGAAAAAACATTCTCACAAATCAACGAAACACTAGAAGCAATCGGCCTTGACGCAAACAGAAACGAGGTCTTCAAAGTTCCAATCTCAGAACTTGTCTCAAAGCTTTCAGTACAATCCGGCATCAAATATCTTATACTTGACGGGATAGTAACCCAGAGATTAGTAGATGGAGCAAAACAAGCAGGAATCGAATGTGTCATTGGACACAGAGTAGCAAACCTGACCAATAAAGA
Source organism: Candidatus Nitrosotenuis sp. (assembly GCA_052387615.1). Lineage (GTDB taxonomy): Archaea > Thermoproteota > Nitrososphaeria > Nitrososphaerales > Nitrosopumilaceae > Nitrosotenuis. The sequence continues at coordinate 7,157 of JBQTIZ010000063.1, forward strand.
TGGAATTTCGCTCAAAACATTTACCGAACTTGGGGTAGCTTAAGAAAAAATCTTAAACACTATCTTTTTTATTTTTGTATGATGTCTGAGCTAAAAATTCAACACCTAATTACGCTGACCGAATTACTGTCAAGGGGTGCAAAAAATAACTACATTCCAATTACCACATCAAACCTGGGTAAAAACATACACAAATCACAGCAGGCCGCTTCAAAACATCTCTTGGAACTAGAAGAGGATGGGTTCATCACACGAATAATGTCTGGCAGAAAAGTCTCAGTCAAGCTTACGCAAAAGGGATATGATCAAATTTCTGATCTTCTAAATTTACTAAAAAAAAATCTCGAATCGATTCCATCAACAATTGATCTTGCTGGAACTCTGGTTGCTGGAATGGGTGAGGGAAAATACTACATGTCACTCAAAGGATACACAAAACAATTCAAAGAAAAAATTGGATATGTGCCATTTCCCGGTACACTCAATGTCAAGTTAGACAAAAAAGAATATGTCGAAGCACTACGTCAACTAAATAATTTAGATGGAATCAAAATTGAAGGGTTTTCTGATGGAAAGAGAACATACGGATGGGTAAAGTGCTTTGCATGCAAGCTAAATGGGAAAGTTGACTGCCAGATGATCACACTCGAGCGAACTCATCACGATCAATCCATAATAGAGCTTATATCAAAATTTGAGATACGCAAAAAACTGGTACTCAAAAACGGCGCTTCTATATCAATTAAAGTTTCAATCTAGATTCCATGCAGTGCTTCACCATATTCTTTTTCGATTTTAGAGCTGGAAAATTCCGGAATTGGTGACTGGAGTCTTGCCACCTTTACGTTTAGGCCCAGGCTTTTGCAGCCATCTGTGATGAATTTTTCTTGGTGCACCTGATCATAACCCAATGCAATGATGTCTGGCCTGACAATGGACACTGTTTTGAAAATATCGCTTTCGTGTCCAACTAGGCACAAATCCACCATGGATAATGCGCCAATCAACTCTTGTCTCTGCGTTTCTGTATGCAGTGGTCGCCTTTTCTTCATTTTCACTGCAGTATTGCCTGTAGCAATCACCACAACTAACACATCGCCTAATGCCTTTGCGGCATTTAGTGTATAGATGTGGCCTGGATGAATGATATCAAAAACACCCCCTGCAAGTACAACATGTAAAGCAGTCCTGCCAAACTCTGTTAGGGTTTTATCATCTGATACTAACATATTTTTTTTCAGAGTTACAATTCTATCGTTGATGTAGGATTCAGACAGGTTTGTCTTTTTGATGCAATGTGTGATTGGATCTTCTTTGATAAGCGAGCAAACGTACATCGATGCTAGTATTTTTTTATCGATAATATCCAAAGCATTACTCCTATGTGGTCATTGTTTTTAATTTGTTCTATGGAATTTCAGGCTCTATTCCTTTTGCTATTCGCAGTGCATCAACTAGGCCATCTGCATATCCTATTGATAATATGGCAAGCTCATCCTGTCCTTGGGAATAAAATCGCTCTGCATCTTTGATGTAGAGTTCTGCGTTTTCTAGAACATTTGTAAATTCTTTAGCGTCTTTGTAGTGCGACGCAATTTGGGCCAGTGCATGTCTGACCATTGGTATGTATTTTTTCATCATCTGAGAAGATATTTTTTCAATTTTTGGTGTATTGTCTTCTGGGGGATCAATACAATCTGCTAATACTTTGAGTGCATCTAATTCTGTAAAATGCATCATGC
>JBQTIZ010000064.1:0-36607 GCA_052387615.1 Candidatus Nitrosotenuis sp.
CTTGGATAGTATCCACGTTTTTTGATATCCATTGTAAAATTAACTCCAATTCTGGAATATGCTTCCGATAGGACATGTTTGGTATAGTTTGCAGTAGGGCTCCATGGCACATCTGTTCCACCAGAGATTGAAAGCTCCAGTTTTTTTCCTGCAAGCGATACTGCCGGTATGATTGCCTGTAGAATCAGAGAAATGCTTCCTGCCGTTCCTACATTTTCTTGCAGTTTGGCATTTTGAATTTCCCCCGGAACAAATGTTATGCTAGTAGAGCCAACACTCAGGCCATCTATTTTTGCATTGTAAATCTTACCAAGAAGCTTGATTGTAGATAGATGTGATGGCCTGAGGCCTGGAATTTTACGATTGTGCCTAATGTTTTCAATTTGAATTGGTCTTTGTGTTATGCACGATAATGTTAGTGCAGATCGAAGAATTTGTCCTCCACCTTCTCCATGAGAGCCGTCAATTTTGAGAACATCCATGTTTGTGTTGTGATTTCATTGTTTAGTTTTTAAATCAAGTGTAAACAAAAAAACCATGGACGGTCTTCTCATAGGCAGATTCCAGCCATTTCATTTAGGGCATTTAGCTGCAGTAAAATTTGCACTGACCCAGGTGGATAATCTCTCAATAGGAATTGGCAGCTCCAACAGATTCAACGAGAAAAGAAATCCATTCACTGCAGAAGAAAGAAAAGAAATGATCCTCTCCTCGCTAGACAAATCAGATTTAGAAAAAAGTAAAATCTATTTTGTGCCAGACGTAGATGATCATGCCAAATGGACATACCAAGTTGATCAAGTCATTCCGAAATACGATGTGGTATTTTCAAATGATGATTTTACACATGAATTGTACAAAAAGCGAGGAATCAAAGTTGTATCAGTTCCACTAAAACAAAGAGAAATTCTATTGGGTACCGACATTAGACAAAAAATTGCAAGCGATCAAAATTGGGATGAATTGGTACCAGTCGGAACTCGAAAGGTTTTGTTAAAAATTAATGCAAAAGATCGGCTGGCCAAGCTTTAGTTTTAAATAAAGCCCGCAAAACAGACCAAGCTGGCGAGCTTTATGGAATATCTAGTCATGTTACCTGGTCCAACAAATGTACCAGAACGAGTAATGCGCGCAATGATCACACCAATGATCAACCACAGAAGTGACGATTTTGTAGAATTATACCAAGATGCAGTAGAAAAAACGCAAAAAGTTTTCAAAAGCAGTGGCGAGGCAGTCTTGCTTTCAGCATCAGGAACCGGTGCAGTAGAGGCAAGCGTTGTTAATCTAATCAAAAAGGGAGACAAAGTAATCATCCCAACAAACGGTGAATTTTCTGGAAGACTGGCTCAAATGTTAGAGTGGGCTGGGGCCAGTGTCATAAAACTAGAAAGCACGCCTGGAACAAACGCAACATTTGACCAAGTAAAAGAGGCGTTTGATAACAACAAGGATGTCAAGGCGTTCTATTGTGTTTGGAATGAGACCTCGACTGGAACTATGATCAAATACTTGGATAAAATCAAGAATTTGACTGCAAGAAATGATGCATTCTATGTTGTTGATGGTGTTTCTATTGTTGGTGGCGAAAACCTCGAGATGGATAAGTGGGGAATCGATGTTGCAATGACTGGCGCACAAAAAGCATTTGCAGCACCACCGGGAATCTCCCCGATTGTAGTCAATGAGCGAACTAAAAAATACATGAATGCAAATCCGCCAAATACAATGTACTTTAATTTATCAAGATACTTCAAATATTACGAAGAGGCAAAGCACACTCCATTCACGCCTGCATTACCACTTTTGTACGCATACCGAGAAGCAATGAATGTCATTTTAGAAGAAGGCATAGACAATAGAATCAGAAGGCATAGAATTTGCTCTGATGCATTGTATTCTGGCCTTTCTGCAATTGGTCTGACTCCATTTGCAAAAGAAGATGCAAGATCAACTGTTGTAGTAGCACTAAACTATCTGGATGGATTAGAGGACAAGACATTCCGAAACACACTTGCTGAGAAATTCCGAGTTCTAGTTGCCGGTGGATTTGGAAATCTCAAAGGCAAGGTATTCCGAGTGGGATGCATGGGTGAGGTACAAAAATACCACGTCATGAGAACAATTTCTTCAATTGGCTCTACTCTAGAAATGATGGGATACAAGACCAAGCAGATGGAAGCCCTCAAAGTTGCTGAAGACAAGCTGAAGCAGCTCTAAACTTAATATTAGGAATTTCGAGGACTGATCGCGTTGACATTTACTAAAGGCTCACTGATTCTAATTGACTATACTGCAAAGGTAAAGGACTCTAACGAAGTAGTCGAAACCACAATTGCAGAAGACGCAAAAAAGCATAATCTATTCCAAGAAAACATCAAGTACCAGCCAAAACTGATCTCAGTTGGCGAGTCTTGGGTTCTCAAAGGACTAGATGATGTCCTAGCAAACGCAAAGGCAGGCGATAAGCTAACAGTTGACGTAACACCAGACAAAGGTTTTGGTGAGCGCGATACAGGAAAGGTCAGAATGATTCCACTCCGCAAGTTAGGCGAAGATGCAGATAAAGTTTCAGTTGGAGACACCATAGAAGTTGAGCAAAAAACAGGCGTCGTAAGATTCGTCGGTTCTGGTAGAGTACAAGTTGATTTCAATCACAGACTAGCAGGAAAAACTGTCGTCTATGATGTTAATGTTCTAAAATCCCTAGATACAAACGATGACAAAATCAATGCCATTCTAAAAAGACACATGCCAGTTGAAGATTCAAAAATCGTATCAAAAATAACAGGCAACATAGTTGATGTTACAATACCAGAAGAAATCTATGGTGTAGAAAGCCTCAGAATTATCAAACACTTTATCCAGATGGATGCCTTCAAGTTTGTCCCAACACTAGAAAAGATCAATTTTATAGAGACATACTCTAACAAAAAGGCGGACAAGCCAGTAGAAGCAAAACCAGAAGCAGCTGTCGCAGCAAAATAAAAAGTAACCCTCTCCTAAAACTTAAGAGTCCCTCCTAGATTGTTGATTTGTTGTCAGCTGTTACAGTAATTGGCGGAAGGGCTTCAGAGGATTTAGCAAAGAAACTGGCAAAAAAGCTAAAGGCATCTTATGTGTCATCTGAACTTCGCATTTTTCCAGACGGTGAGGGCAAAATTACAATTTCTGCAAAACCAAAAAAAGGCAAAATCATTGTTGTAAATTCCACATATCCACCAGTGGATGTAAACATGATGCAGACACTATCATTAATTTCAAAAGCAAGACAATTCTCTGACCAAATAATTTGCGTGATTCCATACATGGGATATGCAAGGCAGGACAGAGAGTTCCTCCCAGGCGAAATAGTCACATTATCTGTGATTGCCAAACTTTTAGCAGCTGCCGGTGCATCAAAGGTAATAGTAGTTGACATGCACAGCATGCTTGGCCTAAAGCACTTCAAGATTCCAATAAGAAATGTTTCTGCAGTATCTGATCTTGCGAATCATCTCAAAAGGATGAGGCTCAAAAACCCTCTAGTGGTATCGCCAGACCTTGGAGGCAAGGAAAGAGCAAGAGAATTTGCAAAATTCTATGGAACTGACTATATTGCATTACAAAAGCAGCGAGACAGAAAGACTGGTAAAGTCCAGATAATGACTGGAAATCTTGATGGAGTGAAAGGGCGGGACTTGGTACTAGTAGACGATATGATAAGTACTGGTGGAAGCATCGTAAAAGCAACACAATTTCTAAAAAAGCAAAAGTGCGGCAAGGTTTTTGTCGCATGTACACATGCATTATTAATTAATAATGCAGAAAAAAAAATCAGGCAGTCGGGTATTTCTGCAATAATTTCTGCAAACACCATACCTGGTAACACATCAGTAGTTGATGTGTCAGGAGCAATTGCAAAGGCAATTTAGGATGCCAGAGAGTTTTTTCCTAGTTTCAAAAGAATATCCAGAATTAGCAGTAGATGAAGTGGTTACTCTGGCAAAGATGTATGATAGATTTGCAAAAATCAAAACAATTTCTAATTTAGTAATAGTTCAAAGTACTACACCGTGGGAGAAAATTGCAAGACGGGCTACTTTTGTCAAGACATCTGGACAGCTGCTCCGAAAAATGTCAAATGTGTTCTTTGATGAGAAAAACTATTCGCTTTTGTTTGGCGCAAAATCATTTATGTGCAAGGCAATCAATCTGTCTGAAAAGCCAGTAGATGTTCCAGAGATTGAACGCTCGCTTGGAAGCATGGTCTCCACTTTTTGCAATGCCAAAGTTTCACTGGAAGACCCTGATGTGGTAATTTACTTGATTTTCACAGACGAGGAGAACTTTTTTGGATTTTCAACCAAGTTTGAGGCTCCAAAACGCCCAGAAAAGATAACAAAATTCCATCATGAACTAGATTGGAAGCTAACTCGTGCCATGATCAATCTGGCAAGAATAAATGACGATGAAACTGTTTGTGATCCATTTTGCGGTACTGGTAGCACGTTACTTGAGGCCCAATCCATGGGAATCAAATCAGTTGGAATTGATTTTGATGCAAAAATGTGCCAAATCTCAAAAGATAATCTAAAGGCAAACGGATTTCGTTGTGAAGTATTCAATCAAAGCTATGACTATATGATACAAATCAAGGACAAATTTGATGGGATTGTGACTGATTTGCCATATGGTACCGCATCCAAAGTTTCAGAACCTCCAAAGAAACTAATGAAGAGTTTTGTTTCCAAGATGTCAAAAAAGACAAAATTTGCAATCATGTGCAAAAAAGGCCTGGATGATGGTATCAAGCTAAATCTGACAAAAAAATATGAAATCTATCGTCACAAGAGTTTAACCAGGATGATTTTGGTAAAATGAAGCTAGTATTTTTGGGAACATCGGCTGCTCAGCCAACAGAAGATCGCGGACTCTCATGTATTTGCCTTGAACGAGAGGGCGAGATCCTAATGTTTGATGCAGGAGAAGGTGCACAGGTATCATATCTCAAGTCAGGTCTTGGCTGGAATAAGAAAATGAAAATCTTTGTCACGCATATGCACGGAGATCACTGCATTGGAGTGTTAGGACTGCTCCAAACAATGACCTTACAGCACAGAACGGAACCAATTGAAATCTATGGCCCTGATGGAATAGAGCAGTTCATTGGAGAAAACATTAGAATTTTGCAATTTGGTCTGTCTTTTCCTGTCATGATCACTGCGGTAAGGCCAGGCCTTGTTTGTGAGGAAAAAACCTATGCTGTGAACGCAGAGCAGGCAGATCACTCTGTTTTAGCATTTTCCTATCTATTCTCAGAAAAAGACAAGCCTGGCAAATTCGACAAAGAGCAAGCAATCAGGCTAGGCATACCAGAAGGCCCACTGTGGCATGAATTGCAGCTTGGTCAAGAGGTAAAAGTTGGAAGCACTGTTTTCAAGCCATCACAGGTGGTAGGACAAAAAAGGCCTGGCAGAAAAATTGGAATCTCTGGTGACACAAGACCTACCAAACTATTGGAAAAATTTTTCAAAGGTTGTGATTATCTTTCCTTTGACTGCACTTTTTCTGATGCACTAAAAGACAAGGCAGCTGAGACGTATCACTCCACCGCAAAAGAAGCTGCAACTCTGGCAAAAAATGCAAATGTGTCAAATCTTATCCTAACCCATTTTTCCGCAAGATACAAAGATGAAGCAGAGCTATTACTGGAAGCAAAACAGATCCACAATTCAGTTATTGCAGCAAAAGACTTGCTTGAAATCGAACTAAAGTAAAATGTTTGACTCACTGGCACGACAAATCAAAGATGCACAAAAAATTGTCTTTGTTACTGGTGCAGGAATTTCTGCAGAGAGTGGAATTCCAACGTTTAGGGGAAAAGAAGGCCTTTGGAGGAAATACGATCCAATGCAGCTTGCAACAATTGATGCATTTTATGAAAACCCCGAGCTTGTCTGGGAATGGTATGAGGATAGAAGGAAAAACATTCTTGCAGCTAGCCCGAACAAGGGTCATTTTGCAATAGCAGATCTTGCAAAGCACAAACAAGTTGTCGTATTGACTCAAAACATCGATGGATTACACCAAAGGGCTGGAAGCAAAAGCGTTTTTGAGCTGCATGGGAGCATAATTCGTATAAAATGCACTGTTTGTGATTTCAAAGACAATATTGCGTCAAGATTCGATTCCTTGCCTCCAAAATGCAAATGTGGCAACATTTTAAGGCCAGATGTGGTATGGTTTGGTGAAGGACTACCTCAAGACGTATGGTCTGAGGCTATTTTGCACGCACAAACCTGCGATGTCATGATAATTGCAGGCACATCACTAGTTGTATCGCCTGCAAACACATTACCTCTATACGCAAAACAAAACGGCGCAGCTCTAATTGAGGTAAATACAGAAAAAACAGTCATGTCGTCGGATATGGATCTATCAGTAAGAGAGACATCTGCTAACGCATTACCACAGCTAGTTTCATTATTTCAAAAATAGATTATTGACTAAACACACCATAAATGGTGCTCTCTTCGTTTCCTTGCGGATTAAACACAGACGAGTTGACTGTTCCATAGTCCGCATGCTCTACTATCATTTCTATGATGTGAGGGCTATCAGATATGTCATCAACATTGGCATCAAACTTCGATGCAAAGAATTCTCCGGTGAATAATTGCTTTTCAGAATTGTGCAATGTTACGGTTACTTTTAGTGTCTTGCCAGAAGAATCCTCATAGTGAATTGATACTGTATTGTCTGCGTTTTTTGTAGTGGTCAGCTGTAATGTTTCAAAGACTTTACTCTGAGGCATGGAATCAACTGATACTGTTTGTACACCAGTTATTGGATCTGTTGATACTGTAACTTGGACGGGCTTGTTCTTTTCATACATGCATTCCTGTATCATAATTGTATGTGTTAGCTCTTTTACGCCGTTGATTGTTTTTGCCATTTTAGGAACAGAGACTTTGCAGGAGTTTTCTGATTCATTTTTGTCATAGACTTGGCCGTAGTAAACTTCCTCCTTTTGCGGTATGGCTATTTGGTCTTCAAGTTTTGGAATTGGATTGAATTGTTCTGGATTTGGTACAATATCTTCAATTTTATCGCCAACCGTATTCGTTGTTTTATCTATTTCATATGATACTCGCTTGACTGTGGTGTCTTTTAGGCCTCCCAAGTCTTGTGCTACTGCATTAATTGTTGGATTGTCCTTTATGCCCAACTTGCCCAGTTGTGGGTAAAGCAAAATTCCCCCAACTACCAGTACGACGCCTATAATGGCAATCTTGCGTATCAACAGACTTGGGTTTACTAAAAATCATAAAAGATTAGGAAGCTAATCCAGCTGAGTAATTAAGAAAAAAAGCTGACTAGGACAAGAGCCACTCTATTACGCGCTCTATGTTCTTTGAGTGTAGGATTATTTTGATTGGACCCATTGGAGATTCATCGTCATGCTCGCACACTGCAACATTATTTACAAAGGCCGCCTGCTTGTTCAGATAGAACCAGGTAGAGTTTCCTTCCAGATTTTGATTTAGTATTCTATAATAGATTTTTTTTGTGTTGTGGTTTTGAATGGATTCATGAATTTTTGCAAGCGATTCTATTTCTTTTGATGTTGCCTCAAGTGAATATTTGGTAGATTTGATTTCTATACCATCAATGAGATTAGATACTGCCTGTTCTACTTTTTGTGGATCTTCTGATGGGTTTATCTCGCATAATGCCTCTATTTTGCAGTCAATGAGTGAAATCATGCAAGCCACTTTGTTATGGTACGATATGTTGTCTCTATTAGCTGATCAATTGACAGATTGTTGTTTGAAATGGTCTCATCAGCTAGTGCAATTGATGCTGATATTCCAACGCCGATTTCTCTTGTGTCTCGTTCATTGAATGTTTCTCTGTTTTGTGGATCATCGGATCTATGTCGTACAGAAAGAAAAGAATAACGAGTATCAGTGGATGCATGAATTGCCAAAAGCTTTACTGTCGCAATTTTTTTAAGTACCTCAATTTCTGCATTGGAACGCACTCCATCAATTATCACAACATCAGATTGAGAATTTACGATTTGGTCTTTGATCAGCTCAGCTACTGCACCCTGTCCATTTTTTTCTCGAAGCTCAAGCATTAGCTTGCCCAAGTTTTGTCCTGTTGGTTCCAAGTTACGCCTTTCTGCTTCAGCGCGCACTGCATCGCCCATGTTTATGCTGGAAAATCCCTTTTTTTCCAAGCCCGTAGCAATGGTGGATTTTCCTGCTCCAGGCATTCCAGTAAGGCATACGATGAGCTTTGGCATTTGCTTGTGTCTTTTTTGTGCCTGAGTAATAAGTTACCGCAAGCCATTAAAAAGACAAAAACGCTACCACCTAAATGCGAACATTTGTTGCAGTGGAAATAAGTGATCACCAAGTCTTGGATTCGATCAAAAAGTTACAGACAGAACTAAGAGTTTCTGCAAAACCGATTGAAATACACAATATGCATTTTACGTTGATGTTTTTAGGAGAGATTTTAGACGATATGGTAGAAAAAATTCAGGCCCAGCTGGATACGATTCAGTTTTCATCATTTGATATTGGTTTTGTTGGTGTTGGCGCATTTCCAAAACCAAAGCTTCCACGTGTCATTTGGATTGGCCTTGATGAGGGCGGCGAAAAGCTAGTCAAGCTTGCAAAGACAGTAGAAGAAAAGCTTGCACCTCTTGGATTCAAAAGCGACAAGCCGTTCAAACCACACGCCACCATATTTAGAATCAAAAACAAGACAAGCGATATTACAGATCAGATATCAAAGTATGGTGCAAGAAAGTTTGGCACTCAGAAGGTATCTGCAATCAAGTTCAAGCAAAGCGTTCTTACACCTAGCGGCCCAATCTATTCTGATATAGGAGTGATAAACGCAAAATGAACCAGATCTTAAAGCAGGCGGAAAAATACACCGTACCTTCTGAAAAGCTGCAAAAGCAAAAGGATGCTATAGTAGAGCAAGTAATCAGGCTGGTACAAAAACAAGCAACAAACTATTCTCAGATATCGGGCATTGAGGTTGTCGGCTCGTATGCAAAAGGAACCTGGCTGCCGCAAAGAGCAGACGTTGATGTATTCATAAAATTCCAAACAAATACACCAGAAAAGGAATTTGTCGATGTTGGAAAGAAAATTGGATTTGCTGCTCTGAGAGACTTCAAGCCATATGTAAGATATGCAGAACACCCATTTGTAGAGGCACAAATCAAGGATACTAAAGTAAACGTGGTTCCTTGCTATGATGTTGCTGAAGGTGCCTGGAAAAGCTCGGCCGATAGATCTCCATTTCACACAAAATTCATGATAAAATCGCTTTCTGGTACAATGAAAAATGAGGTCAGACTGCTCAAGGCATTTCTCAAGGCAAACGACATCTATGGTGCAGAGATTGCCAAACAAGGATTTTCAGGATATGTCGCAGAGGTTTTGATATTGAATTTTGGCTCATTTGAAGGCGCGCTAAAAGCAATTTCAGAGCTAAAACAAGGCCAAGTAATTGGGAAATCAATCAAAGAATTTGATACCTCCATTGTAATTATGGATCCAATTGATGCAAACAGAAACTTGGGTGCTGCTATATCGACTGAAAATGTTGGTAGATTTGTTTTAGCAGCAAGAGCATTCTTGAGAAAGCCAGCCATCTCATTTTTCACATCAAAGAAAAAGACAACAAGTACAAACATCAAAAATGTTCTGGTATTGTCATTTAGATACAAGCCGCGAAGCCCCGACATAATTTGGGGCCAACTAAAACGGGCGGCAACATCCATTTCAACACAGATGAATCAAGCTGGGTTTACGGTTCTGAAAAGATCGGCCACAATTTCTGCCGATTCAGCCGCCCTGCTGTTTTTGTTACAATCAAAAAAGCTTGGTAAATATCAGACCAGAATTGGACCGGAATTTTTTGTTGCAGATCATGTGGGAAAGTTCATAGCTGCCAACAAAAAGAAGAGTCTCACTATGTGGATCAATGATGATGGAAAAGTCTGCTCTTTGCAGAAAAGGCAAAACACTGATGCACAAATTTTCCTAAAAAAGCTGATAAAAAATAACATAGAAAAATCCGGAGTTCCAGCAGGTCTAAAATCAGAGATCAAAAAATTCAAGATAACAACTGCAGATATGGCAAAAGGCAAATCCATTAAAGAGGCTGCAAAGGAGCTCGTCTCAACAGATGAGACAATTTTTTCCAGTTAATGGCCTAGTCAAAGAACCATATTCTACCATACTTGGATACCCAAAGGCAACTAAATCTCAAATCCAGTCCAGGATAAAGGAGCTAAAAAAACTGGGAATTCAGGAAATATCATTTGAAGGCCCAATGACAATAAACAAGACCTGTGTGTTGGGCAAGGGCTACACGGGCGTGGTGGTTTTGGCAAAGCTAAACTCAAAAAAAGTTGCGCTCAAGATTCGAAGGACAGACTCTCCGCGAAGAGACATGCAGGGTGAGACTACATTGCTTAAAGCCGCAAACAAGGCAGGTGTGGGACCAAAACTGATTGCAAGTAGCAAGAATTTTCTTGTAATGGAGTATCTGGATGGAAAAAAGATCTACGATTGGATTAAGGATCTCAAAGGAAGGGGAAGCGCTACAACACTCAAACGTACAATACGCAAGGTACTCATCGATTGCCACAAGCTGGACGTTGCAGGCCTTGATCATGGTGAGCTGAGTAATATCACAAAGCATGTGATTGTAGGAAGATCCATCACCATAATTGATTTTGAGAGCTCAAGTCTTGAGAGAAAAGTTTCAAACGTGACATCTGCATGTCAGGCAATTTTGATTGGCTCTGGCCTCGCAAAAATGGTAAACAGAATCTACAAGCTGCCGCAAAAACAAAAAATCATTTCTGTTCTTAGGAAATACAAGGAGTATCGAACTCAAGAGAGCTTTGATGCAGTACTTGAGGTCCTAAAGCTCTAACTTGTCAGTACCGACAAAATACCTAAGAAAAGACCGCAAGCTTGCCAAAGTAATCGATAAGGTTGGAAAATACAATATTTCGTTGACAAAAAACCCATACAAATCCCTAGTTGAGGCAATCATCACTCAACAACTATCAGGAAAAGCAGCAGACTCTATTTCCAAGAGATTTCGAGAAATTTATGGCAGATTCCCAAAACCTGTAGATGTGCTAAAAACTCCAGATGCCAAGCTACACAAAGCTGGCCTGTCATACATGAAAGTAAGCTACATCAAGGATCTCTCAAAAAAAGTAGAGTCGAAAGAAATCAGGCTAGCTTACATGAAGAATCTCACCGACGAAGAAGTAATTGTACAGCTAACACAGGTCAAGGGAATTGGAAGGTGGACTGCTGAGATGTTTTTGATTTTCTCGCTTGGCAGGCCAGATGTTTTGCCTGTTGGAGATTTGGGGTTGAAAAAAGGGATTCAGAGACTGTACTCATTATCAGAGCTGCCAGAAAAGAACCAAATTGAGCAAATAGCAGAGAAATGGAGGCCTTATCGGAGCGTGGCTACGTGGTATTTGTGGAAAAGTCTGAACCAATTTGACATTGGGTAGATCAATAGAATGATTTTTTATTAAAAACGGGATTTGAAGTGTGATTGCAAACTCTAGTTTTCTTGCTAGTTGTATTATCGACAATAATCATACTAACACAGATCCAACCTGCAAGTGCAGAAGAGATTCCAAACTGGATTAAGAATAAGATTAATCTCTGGACACTAGACAAAGTAAATGATCAGGGTTTTGTTGATTCTTTAATTGAGCTAAACAAGCGAGATTTGATAAAATTCCAAAAGCTAAAGCCAGTTCAAAACACATACACTTTACCAAAATATGGCGAAACTGTATTCATCAAAATCTTAGGAAGAAGCAGTGATGTTGGCCAAACAAGCCCAGTTTCTTTGATTATCACAAGGCCTGACGGCATACGAACACAATACACCATTCCAGTTTTAGCAAGTGGATCATATTCCACATCGGTTCCACTGTCTTTTGATTTTCCAGCCGGCACATATGAGGTCACTGCATATCACGCCGGAAAAGAACTAGCCCCATACTATTTTCATGTACAGGAAAACTCTGTCATTCCAATGTGGGTGAAAACTTCGGCTAAATGGTGGGCTGAAGGCAAAATTTCGGACTCGGAGTTTCTTTCTGGAATTCAATATTTGATTAACAAAAAAATCCTAGTGCTTGATGTAATAGATGTAAGCAAAATAGATCCTAGTCTTGATGTTACTATTCATGGCCAAAAAGCAGTAAGGCGCGGCACAGCACAAAACTTGGATATTCATGTAGAGAATTTTCAGGGGATAACAGAAGGTGCGACGGTATTTTGTGGTGTAATGGTTGAAAGGTAAAATGATGCATCTTGATGTATCTTCAAGGCGTCGTTGTTTTCAGAATTTTCTGAAACTATTACAGGTAGCAGTTTGTTTAGTTGTTGTTCTTTAGTGAATTTGCGTTGTTCCCACGTGGGTTTCAGATTTTTCTTGTTTGCCAAAACCCACATTTGCAATAATCTCAGCGGTTTTTCCTTGGAATGATTATATTCTGCATGAATTATTCCTGTTCCGACGGACATTCGCTGTATTTCGCCTGGTTTGATTATGCCGTGGTTTCCAAAGTTATCTTTGTGCTCTAGCTCGCCCTCAATTAGGTAAGTTACTATCTCCATGTTGTTGTGTGGATGAAGATCAAATCCTGTTCTAGGCTGTACTTCATCGTCATTGAATACACGTAAAGGACCAAAACTCATTTTCTTTGGATTGTAATACTCTCCAAATGAAAAATGATGGTACGTAGTCAACCAATCATATTGTCCTTTGAAATGTTCGTCTGCTTTGATTACTTGTAGCATGACATACTATACGTTAGTATATTATTTAAAATAAGTAGTTATTTACTACTTAGTTATTATTATAAACCATACCAAGTAAGAAAATAATTACTTGGTAATTTGTTTCCTAGGATCTTGATAAATAATCGAAATACAATAAACTCTTGATGACAAAATCAATACTAATAGGGATTGCAATAGGAACATTCCTTGCAGGTCTTGGAATCGGATTACGTACTTTAGTGTTGTTTTTACATTTGTAAAATAATGAGATCGATCTTACATTTGTCTCGGGAATAATCTAGTGATCACTTATTCATGAGAGTACAACTGCAGTGTACGGTATAATTTCCCTTTTTTGTGGCCCATTTTATCAAGGGAATTATCGCCTCTCTAAGTTCTTTCCCTTTTGTAGACAAAGAATATTCAACACGTGGTGGGATTTCCCTGAAGATTTCTTTTTCTACTAGTTTTTCTTTTTCCAATTCCTTAAGCATGGATGCAAGAGTAGATGGACTAATTCCTTTCAGCTCAGACATAAGTTCGTTGTAGCGTAATTTCCCATGATTTCCTATTTCGTTTATTATAAGTAGGCTCCATTTTTTGCCAATTGTATCTATCACACCATCAAGAGGACAAAGACATATCACATTACTTTGATCTTTCATAGTAACTACTTTACTATGAACTTTGTATTTTAAATACTATCTTATTCATAGTAAAGGCATGGTAAAGACAACAACGCAGCAAAATCAGACATTATACCAGTGCGAAGTGTGTGGTTTTGAGTACAAAGAGATTGAAAATGCCCAACAATGTGAAATCTTCTGCAATGAGCACAACAGCTGTTCAACAGAAATTGCCAAGCACGCAGTTTTTGACAAACCAGCTGCAAAAGTTAGTTCACCAATGCAAAGCTTCCTTTTGTCGGGTTTGCCCGTTATTGTTGACTTTTGGGCCCCTTGGTGTCCTTGGTGTGTCAAACTAATGCCCATATTTGATGAAATTGCAAAGGAGCATCAAGGAAAAGCAGATTTTGTTAAAATAAATGTTGAAGAAAATCAGGATCTTGCAGCTGAGCTTGGCGTGATGAGCATTCCCGCAATCAAAGTATTTTACACAGGTAAAAAAATCGGCGAGCTTGCAGGCTATATGCCAAAAGAAAAGCTTGCCTCAGAAATTAACAAGATTCTATCTAACATTCCAAAAGACTCTAAACCCAAGTGTTGCTAAATGAAAAAGCCCAAAAAACTGATTGGGGGAGGAATTGCAGCCGCATCTATAATCGCAATTGTATTTGCAGCTGGTGCATCACATCCTTCAGAAAAACAGGCCACAATAATTCAGGAAATTGACTTGCCGGGCCCAAAAATAGGCTCAAGTGCACCTGATTTTACACTCAATGATCCACAAAACGGCCTAATCACAAAACAAAGCTTTGCAGGAAAGCCGTTATTCATATTTTATACGACTACTTGGTGTACTCCTTGCCAGATAGGGGCACAAAATTTGGCTAGATATGATTTGGAAAACGGAGACGATACGTTTAACGTGCTAATTGTCTTTGTTGATGACAAAGAAACGGACGACCAGTTTGTAGCATGGAATCAAAAGTTTGGACGTGACGATTGGTATGTGGCAAAAGGAATCGAGATGGCAAAATTATACAAGGTACAACAGCTAGATACAAAATATGTCTTTGACAAAAACGGCATCATACAATGGAAGGATATTGCCCCTCTGACATACGGTGCAATAAAACCAGTCATGGAACCATTATTACGAGCATGAGCATGATTCTGATTCAGGCAACAAAACAAAAACCACTAATTGCTTTAGCGTCTGCCATTGGAATATTTTTCTTGAATCCCTTGATTCAGTCAATAAGCACATCTTTGGCATTTCAGATCTGGTTTGCAGACATTTTGCAAAAACCATTTAACGCATCATTATACATTAGTTTTTCAGTTCTTTTTGGAATGTTTGTCTCTCTGTATCTGTTTTCAAAAAATCAATGTGTTGATTGTAAACCAAACGTAAAATCTGGAATTGGCGGTAGTGCTTTAGGCTTTATGCTTGGCGTATGCCCTGCATGTTTTTCATTTGTTGGGTTTTTGTTGCCTTTGAGTGGAAGTTTATTCTTAACAGCATATTCACCATTGTTTATGCTGATATCGATTGGAGTAATCGTGTTTTCAATATACAAGATGGCTGGGTTTAGAAGAGTTTCTACAGCTCGTATGAATTTGGATCCTTAGATCCTCTACTTATTTTATGAAGGAAAATTAGTGCAAAATCCAATACCCTAACTATTATCCCATCTAGTAAATGGGGCCGGTGAGATTTGAACTCACGATCTCTAGCACCCCAGGCTGGCATCTTAACCAAGCTGGACTACGGCCCCTAAGAGAAAAAGTCAAACGTGAAATAATTAAATCGTAGGATTACCAAATCAAACCGTGAAGATCTGCTCTATTTGTCGTAAAATTTCCGGCACAGATGACGATCATACAAACTGCAAGGAAAAGCTGCGAATCGAATTAGAGGCAGATGATTTCAAAAAAAGCATTCCAGAAAAGCTAGACATCATGAAAAACCCAGACGATATTTCGCCTGATCTCAAGGCATTACTAGGTCACATGAGCCGAGAGAAAAAAGAATCATAGCCATTTTTCCAGTCGCTCTTTTTCGAACTTTTCCTTTTCAATCATGTGCTGTAGTGCAGGCTCATCTAGTCGCGTGATTGGATCCGGATTTGCAAACATGTCCACATAGACATAGCCTGCGGTATTGCCAGTTTCTACAAAACAACCGCCCTTTCCATCAAATATCGAATTGTTTTGCTCCCGTTTGATTTGCGATATTATATCTCGCGCTACTGCAATTCCCTGCCCCTCCGCAAATATTCCAGCCTTTGGCACTGCAATTTTGTCTGTGACCATCATTGTGGTAACATCACCTATTGCATAAACAGAATCAAACCCAGTCTTGCAGTTTCGTTTGACAGGTATGTATCCACCTTCCTGTGCTAGGCCACACTCGTAGACTATTTTTGGCGCTCTGTGCGGCGGTATGGCAATCAACAAATCAAAACTTGCACTGTTACCGTCCTCAAATTTTAATTGGTTTTTCTCAACAGATGTGGTTTTACAGTTTCCATGGAAACTGATTTTTTCTTTTTCCAACATTTCCAAGAGCTGTTTGCTTACCTCAGGTCCTGCTGCAGGCAATGTAATGGGTGCAGGACTGTAAAAGTCAATTTCAATTTTATCACGCACTTTTTGGTCTTGCAGCATAGAATCAATGATTAGCGCCGCCTCAAATGGAGCAGGCGGACATTTGTAAGGCATTCCAGTGATTACAAATGCCAGTTTTCCTGATTTCATTTCCAAGATTCTTTGGCGAATTTTTGGCCCATGCTCTAAATCATACAGAATAAAGCCATTTTCTGGCAGCCCAGAGATTTTTTCTGGGGCAAACTCTACTCCCAGTGCCACGATCAAATAGTCATAGGATAGTTCCTTGGTTTGTGTTTTGACCCGTTTCCGGCTTGGATCAATGTGTGTTATCTGCTCATTTACAAACTCGATCCCCTTTTTTGATATAGCGTGTAGTGATTTTTTTGATGTCTCGAATTTTCTTGTGCCCTTTATGATCCAAAGTTTGACTAGATCCATCATGAAATAGTCTTTTTTATCGATGATCGTAATTTTTGCATCAGGAAGGTTTGTTCGCAGTTCATTGGCAGCAGCTAACCCCCCAAATCCTCCACCTAGAATTAGAATCTGTTTCATCTATCGTTCTTGGGTTGTGGGCCTGATCAGAATTTCATTTACGTTGACATGTGGTGGTGAATCTACTGCGTATAAGATTGCATTTGCAATGTCTTCTGCTTGCAATGCAACTATGTTCTTTGACATTTCAACAAATGACTTTAGTGATTCATCAGTAATGGTATTGGTAAGCTCTGTTGCGACAACTCCTGGCTCAATGCAGGTAACGCGGATATTAGAGCGCTGGCTGAATTCCTGTCGTAATCCTTCACTAAATGCTGCAACTGCATGTTTTGTTGCACAATAAACAGAGCCTGCTGGAAAAACAATTCTCCCTGCAACTGACGATATATTGACAATGTGTCCTGATTTTTTTGCATGCAAGTGAGGTATTACGGCTGCCGTGCAATACAGAACACCTTTGATGTTCACGTCAATCATTTGATCCCATTCAGCAACTTTGAGGTTTTTGAAAAAGCTCAGAGGCATCAAGCCTGCATTGTTTACTAAAATGTCTACTGTCCCCCATTTTTTTACCACATTTTCAACAAAAGAGTCACATTCAGATTTTTTTGTCACATCAAGTTTTTGCACAAATGCTTCGCCACCATTTTTTTCGATTTCAGATTTTAATGATTCCAGTTTGTTGGTTCTTCTTGCACCGATTGCAACTTTTGCGCCTGCTTTTGACAATGCTAGCGCGGTTGCATTTCCAATCCCACTTGATGCACCAGTTACGATTGCAACTTTGCCCTTTAACATGTAAGAATTCTTTCCAGTCGTTGTTTTATGTTTTTAGTTTTTTACAGTTTATTAGAAGAATTACATTACAAAAAAACTATTGAACAAAGTGAATTGTACCTATTGTGGAAACAAAACAGATCTGCCATTTGAGTGCAATTACTGCAAAGACGAGTTCTGCTCAGAGCATCGACTTCCAGAAGAACACAGATGTGTCAAGCTCAGCTCCATTCGTGCAAAAAAATTTGGCGAAAAAAAGGTAATTCGCCAAAAAAAGGGATTTTTCAGCAAGTTGTTTGGCAGATAGCTAGTAAATTGATCTTCCAGGCTTGATTTTGGCGATTTTTGCCTGATATAACAATGCCACGGCCAATGCAAACAACACGAGTGCCGTAAGCCAGTGAGCAGTAATCAAAGTAAGGTATGCTACCCCAAACCCAATGGAGATGATGGCTTGCGAGAAGAGCTTCATCCAGTTTGCAAGCTTGATTACTCGAAACAGCATTTCGACTAAAAATAGGGCGACTACTGGATATACTGTCAATAATACAAAGTCAATTACGTCTACATCAGCTATATGTGACATTAGTCCTGCACGCTAAGCTTGACTGCGATGTTTTTTGCAATTAGTGCCTGTGCGTTCTCATTTGGAATGGTGGCTATTTCTTCTGTCTTGAATGGCCCGTATTTTGTAAGGTCAGCGCCAACAAACTGATCAAAATCCTTTAGGAATCGTACAGCTATTGGTTTGATCTTGTGTTTTTTTGACACAGATTCTAGCAGCTTAGTTCTGCCGTTTAGTGTTGCAGAAAGAATCATCTCTTTTCTTTCTTGTTGATCCTGCAGCAATTCTATGATGAATTTTTCCTCATCAAGTAGATTGTTTAGATTCAGTCCACCATGACTTACTTTACTGATTCGAGTTTTCAGAAGCAGTGATATGATTTGCGTTATCATTTCTACCAATCTATTTTTTATCTTGTTTTCAATTCCATCGTATGCTTCACTTTTGAGCTTGCCAAGATATTCAGATAGTGTGAGATAAAATTGAGAATCAATTTCTTGTACGGTGTCATTTTCAATTTCTCTAATTAGAGTAGAGTACAAAGAGTTTAGATCAATTTTTTTTGTTTCTGACATTACAATACCTGAATCCTTAAATGCGAGGATTCTTCGTGTAAGTCTGAAGGGACAAACTTGCCATATAAAGTAACTCACGGCGACACAACTCAGATCAAGTATTCTCCAGATGAAGTTTTTGCAAAAATAAAACATGAAAATATCAAATTTATCGATTTACAATTTTCTAGCCTAGTTGGTAGATACCACCACACAACAATCTCCGCTGGCACGTTCACCCCCGACCAAATGAAGGATGGCTTGCCCAAGCTTGATGGCTCGTCCATTGTTGGATTCACAAGCGTTGATGACTCTGATTTGGTGCTCAAGCCAGATCCGAACACATTTGCAATCATTCCATGGGTTACAGAGAAAAAGACGGCAAGGCTAATTTGTGATGTTTATTGGGGACGTGGGCGCGGAAGACTAGAGCGAGACCCAAGAGGAATCGCACAAAGAGCAGAGGAACACCTCAAAACACAGGGCTTTGACTTTAGCTATTGGGGTCCCGAAGTAGAATTTTTCGTATTTGACAAGGTCCAGTGGGATGTCCTGACTCCGTACAAGGGCCAATCATATTCTATTGAATCAAAGGAAGCTCCATGGAGCCAAGAAGGAACCGGTTATCCAATGGGCTTACAAGAAGGATACTATCCAAGCACGCCTTCAGACACACTAACTGAATTTAGAAATGAATGTGTAGACGTGCTAATTGAGCACTTTGGAATTTTGTGTGATAATCATCACCACGAAGTAGCAACTGCAGGACAGTGTGAGATTGATATCAAATATGATTATCTGACAAATGCCGCAGACGGCGCTCAGACATACAAGTATGTAGTAAAAAATCTCGCCCAGAAATTTGGCAAAGTGGCCACAATGATGCCAAAGCCAATATCCATGGATGCAGGTTCGGGCATGCACACAAACGTCAGTCTCTGGAAAAATAACAAAAACGCATTCTATGACAAAGATGCAAAAGACGAGATAAGCCAAATTGGCAGATACTTTTGCGGAGGAATACTAAGTCATGCAAGAGCATTGTGTGCAATTACAAATCCAACTACAAACTCATATCACAGACTAGTTCCAGGCTATGAGGCACCAGTATACATCGCTTGGAGTCCAAGCAACAGATCAGCTGCTATCAGAGTTCCAGAACATTTCAGGGGGGAAAAATATGCATATCTGAAAAGATTTGAGTATCGTGCACCAGACCCATCAGCAAATCCATATTTGGTGTTCTCAGCTGTGCTAGCTGCAGGTCTTGATGGAATCAAAAAGAAGACAGAGCCAGGCGATCCAGTGCTTGAAAACATTTACCACATGACAAAAGAAGAGCGTGCAAAGCGCGGAATCAAGACAGTTCCAGCTAATTTAGGCGAGGCGCTAGACGAGCTAGAAAGTGACCGCAAATTCCTCAATCCGATTTACTCTAATGAGATAATTGATAAGATAATTGAGTTGGGCAGGAAGGATCATCGCGAGATCTCTATTCGGCCTCACCCACATGAATTCTATCTTTACTTTGATGTCTAAGCTAGTGGTCTGCCAGTAAGCTGCAAAACATAGTACAGAGATATTGCAATTAGGCCAAATCCAATTCCAATGTAAAATCCGCGTTTTTTATCAGATGTTGCTGCCTTGTAAATCATTATTGATCCTGCAAGTCCTACAAACAGAACAATCACACCATATATGGTAAAGTCAAGTGTTCCACCCTGAATGAATGGATAGAAGACGCCAGAAAGTAGAGCAAAGAATGCAACTAGGTATGCATATTTGACAGATGTAATGACCTTTGTTGCGCCACTCAACGGTTTTTGTAAAAATTGTTAGGAAATAAACGTTTGACGATCCAATTACATGTCCATGCCCATGTCGCCCATGCCACCCATTCCTGGCATGCCGCCACCCATACCTCCCATGCCACCCATTCCTGGCATGCCGCCCATTCCACCCATATCTCCTCCTGGTGGTCCAGCGGATTTTGCGATGGCAATAACATCATCAATTCTTAAAAGCATGCATGCAGCCTCTGTTGCAGCAGAAACAATTTGGTTCTTGACTGACAACGGTTCTATGATTTCGCTTGTTTTCATGTTCCCAACCCTTCCTTTCATGACATCAACTCCCGTCCATTTTTCGCCTTTGAGCTGCTTTGAGCGTAAAGTAGTAAGCGTGTCGATTGGATCCATTCCTGCGTTTTCAGATAATGTTAGCGGGATTACCTCTAGAGATTCTGCAAATTTCTCAACGGCCAGTTGTTCTCTTCCCTCTAGGGATTTTGCCCAACTGCGCAGTCTTGTTGCAGCATATGTCTCTGGTGCTCCACCGCCTGCTACAATTGATGGGTTCTCCATCACGTCTTTTACAACCATTAATGCGTCGTGAACTGATCTATCTACTTCATCAACTACTCTTTGTGATCCACCCCGCAAAAGAAGTGTGACTGATTTTGGATTCTTGCACCCTTCAACGAAGACCCATCTGTCCTCCTCGATTTTGCGCTCCTCAACTAGTTGCGCTACACCCAAGTCTTTTTCAAAAAGATCATCAAGGTTTGTTACAATTCTTGCGCCAGTTGCTTTTGCAAGTTTTGTCATATCGGATTCTTTTACACGTCTTACTGCCAAAACCCCTGCTCTGGCCAAAAAGTGCTGAGCCATGTCATCAATTCCTTTTTGACAGAGTAAGACATTTGCGCCGGAACCAATTACTTTGTCAACCATGTTTTTGAGCATTCTGTTTTCTTCATCTAGGAATGTCTTCATTTGTTGTGGATTTGAAATGTTAATTTTTGCATCAAATTCTGTCTTGTCGATTTCAAGTGCTGTGTTGATTAGTGCAATTTTTGAATCTACAATTTTCTTTGGCATTCCGCTGTGAACTACTTCCTTGTCAAGAACTATGCCTCCAATGAGCACAGAGTCCTTCATGGAGCCGCCTGCCTTTTTCTCTACTTTGACATCGTCTTGGTCAACTGTGAATTTGCCTGTATCTTTTTCTGCAACTGCGAGCACCGCTTTTACAACTAGTTCTGCCAAGTGATCAGATTCCTTTCTCACTAGCTTGGTTTGCATCGAGGTTTTTGCGATTTTCATCAGAATTGATTTGTCATTAGCGGTAACTTCTTCTGCAATTTCCTTCAAAAATTGTAAAACTTTTTTCTGTGCTTTTCTATATCCATCAACTATTACGGTTGGATGAACATCTTGGTTAATCAAAGATTCAGCATTTTCAAGTAAGGCGCCCGCCAAAATAACTGCTGATGTTGTTCCATCACCTACTTCGCTATCAGTAGTCTTGGATATTTCCACCAGCATTTTTGCTGCTGGGTGCTGGACATCAATTTCCTTTAGGATGGTTGCACCATCGTTTGTTATTGTGACATCACCTAAAGAGTCAACTAGCATTTTGTCCATTCCTCTTGGGCCTAAACTGGAATGAACGATTTCGGCGATAATTTTAGCAGCTGCAATGTTATTTTTTTGGGCCTCACGACCTTTGTTTTCGGTTGATCCCTCTTTTAGCAAAATTACTGGCAAGTTTCCCTTTGGTATTTGTCCACTCATGTCGTTGGTGAATCTTTTTTTTCCCTTTTTATACTTTGTTTGCAAAACTCTACTAAAACTGCGATTGCAGTTTCGACCCAAAATCAATCGCTGTTTTTAAATTGGGACAGAAACTGCCAAAAACATGGCAAAGTCTGCATACAAAGCTTCCTACAAAAAAATATTCTTAGATCTCCAAGAGCACAACAAGTGGTTTGAAAATTCCATACCGCTCATTGCAAGTGAGAATGTCCCTAGCCCAGCAGTAAAAGAGGCATTGCTTTCTGATTTTGGCAATCGTTATGCTGAAGGCTGGCCAGCCGAGCGTGTTTACGCAGGCTGTGTCTATATCGATAAAGTAGAGATCCAGTGCATGAATCTTGCAAAAAAGCTCTACAAGGCTCAATTTGCAGATGTAAGACCAATTTCAGGCGTTGTTGCAAATTTGGCAATTTATTCAGCATTTTCAAATCCAGGCGATATTATGATTGCGCCATCCATACCGGCAGGTGGTCACATTTCTCATGGCAAAAAAGAACATTCTGGTACTGCAGGTTTAGTTCATGGTCTTGATGTCGAGTTTTATCCATTTGATGCCGACGAGATGACAATTGATGTTGATAAAACCAAAGCAAAAATCGAGGAGCTCAAAAACGCAAATCGACTGCCCAAGATGGCAATGTTTGGAGGTTCTCTCTTTTTATTCCCACACCCAGTAAAAGAGTTATCAGATTTTCTGAAAAGCTATAACATTCACATCAATTATGATGCAGCACATGTTGCAGGTCTAATTGCTGGAGGGCAATTCCAAGATCCATTAAGGGAGGGAGCTGACACCATGACAATGAGCACTCACAAGACTTTGTTTGGTCCACAGGGGGGATTAGTGTTAGGAGCTGAAAGACATGGTGAGGCAATCAAAAAGGCAACATTTCCTGGTTTGACATCCAGTCATCACATTCACCACATGGCAGCAAAGGCAATTGCATTTGCAGAAGCTCTAGAGTTTGGGAAAGAATATGCAAAGGACGTTATTAAAAATGCAAAGACATTAGCAGACGCACTGTCTGGTATGGGTTTCAAGGTTTTGGGTGAAAAGCGAGGTTACACAAAATCGCACCAAATCGCAGTGAATGTTCTAGATTATTCAGATGGCGGTAAAGTAGAAGCAGATTTGGAAAAAGCAAACATTATCGTAAATCGACAGCTGATTCCAGGCGACATCAAGGCAGGCCGCAACTATTTCCATCCAGGCGGAATCAGACTCGGAGTGTCCGAGCTTACAAGACTAGGCATGAAAGGTACAGAAATGAAAGAGATTGCAGGCTATATCAAAAACATAGTCATTGACAAAAAAGACCCAAAAAAGATGGTCGCCAAAGTCAAGTCATTTAGAAAGGACTATCAAAAAGTTCACTATTGCTTTGATAACAAGCTTGGCGCCTACGAATACGTAAAGCTGCGTTAGTTATAGTCAGTCAGTAACAGCTGGTCGCCACTTCTCTTACCAAACACTAGATTAATCTCATCTTCTAGTGTTCCAATTCTCCCTTTGAGATATGGCCCAACGTCGTATTTTTCTACAAGACGTTTTGCAAGTCGTAGGTATTTTTCGATTGATGGTCGTGTGATTGTTTGAATGAGGTTGTTCCCACAAATGCAGTGTTGGAGTAGTATTGGTCTTCGGTATTTCCGACCGCATGCGGTGCATCGAAATTTTTGCCTGCCATATGCCCTAAGATTCCCAATGATGTCTGGCACCAGATGTGTAGTTATGACATTTGTAACAATTTCTGTTGTGTCAACTGCGGATATCAGTTCGGCATTTCTGATTTGCATGTCAAATTTATCCAGCATGGAGCCAAGAGTAGAATACGCACTTCTTGATCGCGATGTGGTAAGAGTTGTTGTGGCGTGGGTGAAATGATAGTCATGAAATTGTCCCTCTGTTTCAAGACGTGATTTTATAATTTCAACGCTTTTTACTTCGGATGCCTTTTTTGCAGAAACAGTGTCCTCAAAAAATTCAAGTGGTAGTTTTTTTGTTACCTCAAAGTTATGTGCCTGAGGCTGGGATTCGTGCGGTAAAACGATTGGCTGTATCAAAAGCGGTGCATCCATCAATCCCCCAATTTTATCCGATAGAAATTGCCTCGAGAAATTTAGTAGTGCATCCATTAGCAACATTATAGAGTCTGCATCGCCGTCTGCATCACGCCTTTTCGCAGAGTGCCAGTTTGGCGTGCCAAAGCAGACATGCGTATTGGTAAATCCTATGATTCTGCCGACTATCCCAACCGAGGTGTGCGGTGCAAGGCCAATTACGAGATGGCCAATCAACTCTTCTGTATTTTTGACATTATAGAAAGAAGATTTGTTATAGAATTTTGTGAGTTCTGTATCGATGTACTTGCAAGCCTGAACGAGATATTTCCCGCTTTCATGTGGTATGATAATATCTTGCATTTTGATTTCAACGGTTTGATCCACACTAGTGAGCGGGTTTCCATCAATGTCACTTGTATAGCCAAGCTCGTGTAGTTTTGGAATGGATGTCCCAATCCATGTTGGCTTGAAGTGAGTTAGCGGTGAATTTGTTGCATCAAATCGCACAGTCCCGTCCTTGAACACGGTAAGGTCTAGGCTTTGACGAATAAGGCCTTTCTCTAGCGGTTCTGCAATTCTGTCCTGATTGATTAGTTCCATTACGCCCTTGAATGGTTCTTGTACGCGAATGCCAATTTTTTCTTGTGCTGCAAATATCTTTTCTTTTAGTGGGAACGGCTTGAATGCATGAGTCAGTACTTTCTTTTTGCATTTTTGGCAAAATGGCGAATCAAGTGTTGATCTGCAAAGAGGGCAGATGTGCTCTATTATGGTTCTTTGAGAGCATTTTTGGCAGTTGATGCTAACTGATGGGATGTTGCAGTTTTTGCATATTCGATTGTAGATGTTACAGTAAAATTCCGAGCCTATGCTTGCCTTTAGCAAATCACGCGTACTTCCCCCCCTGTCTCCAATTGGGAATAAAGTATGAACTGGTGGCTTCATTAGTCTTGGAGCTGCCTTTTCAGGCCTCCCAATTCTGACACCAACAGAGGTAGAAAACTTGGGTCGAATTTTGATTCCAGTTGCCTTGCTAATGATTTGTGGAACAGAGTCAGTCTCATCAACTTTGATTGGATTTGAAAATAACATTTGATAGAAGATTTCCGCTTCCATCTCCTTTAGAATTACAGAGTTGTCTGTGAGCTCGTGTGGAACTCCAATTTTTTCCAGAATCAACTTGCAATTTTTGGGATAGGTGATAGTTTCACCTTCTATTTTGAGCGGCTTTAGTAATGATTCTAGTTCGACTGGTGAGATCTGTTCCCAATAAAACAAGTATTTGGGGTGTAGTGGAATTTGGAAGTTGAGTGATATCTCTAGTGCCTCCTCAAGAGTTGGGGTTTTGCTCAAAAATTCTTCTAGTTCTGGTTTTGCCTCATACTGTCGTATTTTTTGTGCCAGCTCTTCTAGCCAAAACTCCTCTACATATCCAGAAGGAATGAGTTGTGCGTTGTTTTCTAAAAAGTCACCAAATGAAATTAAAATGTCGCCAAGGTACAAAATTTTTTGAATATCGTCTTTGATCTTGATTCCTTGCTCTACAGTTTGGATTTTTACTACGTTACCGTTTTTGAGCCTGACAATCGGGGTTTCTATTGAATCAACGAATGCAATTGTTGCGCCTTTTCCAGGAATGTCGATCTTTATTTGTGTCCCAACAGCTATTGTATGATTTAGGATCTCTGCGATAATAGGATGAATCCCAACTGCGGCAAAGCCAGTATTGCATGCCCTACCATATCTGAGCCGAAATCCACCTATCTTGTTTGGTAATGACAAAACAGATCTTCCAGTAATGACTTCTTTGAGTCGTTTTGCAGCGGAGTCTCCCTCTTCTCCTTTTTGGACTGCCCCCTTTAGCTCGCCAAGCCAGTCCCAACCGTCAAGCTTGTAGAGATCAATTCGTTTAAGTAGTTTCTTTGCACGACCAATCAATCCGTCATTTAGGACACGAAGGGCACCCCCCCGAACTCGGTCTGTCTTGATTCTAACCATGTTTTTATGATTAACGACCTCGTTTGGGTCAGTATCCACGCCGTCAAGCTCAACTGGCAGGTTGGAAATCACAGTTACAATGTCTTGATCTAAAACATGGTACTGAAAGTTGCCTACGTCTCTTTCATAGACACGCAACTCTTCTACAAATCTGCCTGTTTCATCATCAAATGCGTTTGCTTGATATTTTGATAGGCCGACTGCCTGCCTCACATGGTCTGCAATTAGCATTGTAACTGCAGATTCCGTTCCACCTGCAGAACGCATTGGTCCAGCAATGGATACTGAAAGATAGTCAGTTCCGTCCTTGTTCTTTTTGATGGTAACACTTGAAATTCCCTGCAGGGGGGCAATTGTGACCCCCTCTGTGACTATGGCAAGTCCGACTCGAACCGCGTTATCAAGCCTTTGCTCAAGTGGTGTATCCTCTGGAAGATATTTCCCCAAGGCGATACTTTTGGACAAATCCAAGGCTGCAAGCTCCTTTCCCTTGGTTTTGAGTAATTCTCGTAATGGTTCGCCAATGTCAATATCATGCATTTTTGAGACCCGGTCTGCCAAGTCAAATGCGATTTTGGGCTCTACAATGCCTGAGGAATCAACAAGTGTAGATTTGGCTTCGGCTGCTTTTTCAAAGATTTGATAGGCCTTCTCCGATATTTGCGAGTAATAATCAAGATAATAGTTGGGCATTGGGATCCCCTTAATTCGAGAGATCGCCGCGTTCTCTGACATGTTATTTCTTTAGATTCTTGATACTATTTGCTATTTCGGCTAGCTTCTTGAGACTGCCTTTTTCCTTTTCCAACATCGTGCCTATAACTAGGGCATCGGCTCCAGCCTTGACTAGTTCTGCTGCAGTTTTGGCATCGCGAATGCCTCCACCCACTATGATAAAGCCCTTGAACATCTTGCGTACAGTTGCAACCATTTGTGGTCGAACACTTTCCTTTGCTCCAGAGCCCGCCTCTAGATAGACAAACCTCATGCCCAAGAATTGGGCGGCAAGGCAATATGCAGCTGCAATGTTTGACTTGTCAAATGGAATACCTTTGGCAGCCCCTACAAACCAAGCAGTTGTTCCCTCCCCAATTATGATATAGGCAGTTGGTAGTGGCTCTAGGCCAAACTTGAGTACGCTTGGAGCGCCAAGTGCCTGTGCCTGTGTGATATAGTAAGGATTCTCCGAGTTCATCAGCGAGCTGAATAGAATGGCGTCCGCTGATGGAACTATGCCAGTAACGTTTCCTGGAAATAAAATAATTGGAATTTTTATTGATTTTTTTAGACTTTTTACAACTTGCACCATTTCTAACTGGTCTATTGCGGAAGAACCCCCAACCAGTATTGCAGAGGCGCCAATCTTTTCAACTTGTTTTGCTAGTTTGGCCGATTCTTTGATCTTTGATACTTCGGAATCAATTAACACGAATAGTAACGTACCCCTCTTCTTGCGTGAGGCATGAAGATATTGCTCTACTTTACTCATGTCTCTGGTTTGAATCAATTGTTTTAAAGTTTAATTGATATTGTGGTATACAGATCTGTATAGCTATGGTAGAGATTGAGAATCCTAATTTTAACAGTATTATCAAACAAATTATCAAAAAATCACTGTTTACAGAGCGACAAATTCAAATTATTTTAAATCGGAAAAATCTCTCCGAGTTCGATTTTAGTATCACAAAAGGTGCATATTTCCGCCAAGTGAATCAATCTCGTGACAAATTGATTGGTCTATTTTATTCAATCATCTTACTTCGTGGATTAGGAATACTGCTTCCTGATGATGTTGATGTGATATCTAGGCTCGCAGAACAGGTTTCTGTGATAAAAGACAGTGATGTTTTTCCTGAAAGAGAAGAACAAGTGATGAATGTTATTGATAAATTGGTCCGTCAGGCATGCGGAATGTGATGAATCACAACCTTTACTCCTGATTGTTTTGTAATGTTGTGATTGTACATGACGTCTTTGTTGACGTAAAATGTGAAATTATGTTGGCCTATCACAATAAATCACAACGATCAGGCTAATTGGTGATGTTAGTAGAGATTCCTGACCCCCAGGTTATCGCATATGTGATGGTCGCATTCGTGGTTGGGGTATTTGGTGTGATTGGTTATAATAAAATCAAGACATTTTCAGCTCAAAGGATGGCAGATCCGGGTTATTTGTCACGCCTAGAGTATTATGAAAGACAGTTAATTGATATGAAAATACGTATGGATGCACTAGATTTGGAGGAAAAAGAATTAGATGGACCGATTTTGGAGAAAATCGAGGCTGTTTTGGAGAAAAAGGTACAACCCCCCCTCCAAAAAGAGCCGGAAGATCTCAAAATCGAGCCTAACAAGCCCACTCCAAAGCCAAGAATGCCCAATATGGACTTTAATGGAATAGCAGAACATGTCTTAGGATTAATCACAACCAAGGAAATGACGTCACGTGACATACAAATCACAATAGGGAGAAGTCGAGAGCATACTTCAAGGCTCATGAAGAGGCTTTTTGAGGAGGGGTATGTGCAAAGAAATAACAGGATAAAACCATTCACCTACCAAATTACAGAAAAGGGCAAGGCCAAGCTTGGTATCCATGAACAAACCATTACGGCCTAAGTTTTAGAAAGATCCCATCCTGATTTTAACGGTATTTTGTTTGTTTTACCTAAATTTTATAATAGATTAGCTATTCAAGAAATCTTAAATATCTTAAATTATTAAACTAATATCATGCTCACAGAAAATGATGATCTGGTCAAGATCACGGCTGTTGGAACCATCTCCATACCAAAACAATTTCGTAAGTATTTAGGAATTCAGAAAGGCGATTATGTTAAAGTCAGCCTTCAGGGAGATTCTCTTGTGTTAAAGCGGGTAATAATTTCCTAGTCTGTCTTTTGAGGGATTTTGACTATTTGGTAAACCCAGGCCTTGCCCTGACGAAGGCGGTTAATCCTACCTTTGGTGTTAAATCTAGCTAAATAGGTCGAAATTATGCTTAGTTTTACCGGTTCATTATATTCATCTTCATATTTTTCCAGTATTTCGTTTGAGGTAAAGTTACCCATTGGGAAGTACTTGTCCACAATATGCCAGACCTTGGCTCCAACTGAATCTAGTTGTGGTGCTTCGTCTTGGTCTTCTATATTCATGAGGTTCATTAACTCAAAGATTTTGATGGCCTTATCCCGGGTTATGTTGCCTTCAATGTTAAAGTTGTACTTGGCTCCATCCGAGTCTTCCAAGTCTATTCGAATCCTCTTCCTTGCCATTGTGATCGATCGTGTTAACTGGTTAACAAATGAACGGATCCGGCCATCTTTGTTAACTTGGAGCGTTGTGAACGTTGACTGCCTAGCCACGCCTAACCCAAATTCACATGTTAACAGATATACAACTTCATAAAGCCAAAAAATGGCTAATTCCCATGCCTGGAGTGGAAACAAAGGGGTCTATTTTGGCTCGTTAACATTGTTAATGGCAACCTTCACGCCTGGACTCGAAATAAGGGGGTTAAATTTGCCTTTTCCATCCCTTTCCTTAACACCAAGTTAACTAATTGTGAATTTCCCACACACCATCATTTCCACTCTTTTCTTTCTAAATTTTTTTATGAAAAACAAATTAAAAATAATTAATTACAAACTAAACTCAAACTATCATATTCATTCTAAACACTTCATATCTAGTCAAAGTTGGTATGGAGTGGAAATCGAGGTGGGAGAGTAATGGTTGATGACCCAGTTGATAGATTTTTAGATAATGTAGAGAGTGGTAAATCAATAATAAAAAATCGTAATGTTTTACATTTTTCATACCTTCCAGATATCATCCTACATAGAAACGAGGAATTAGAGAAAGTAACCCAGTCATTATCACCTATCTTGAAGCAGTCCAGACCGTCAAACCTACTAGTTTATGGCAAACCAGGAACTGGAAAAACTCTAGTTGTCAAAAAAATCCTGAACAAAATACAACAACGTGTCGAAAAGTCAAAATTTCCAATTAAACTGATCTATTCGAATGCCAAGGAGGAAACAACACTCTATGGCTTGCTTGTAAGTATTGGCAGGCAGCTTGACTTGGATGAAGACAAACTACCAGCAACAGGCCTTGCCACATCTGAGGTCTTTAAACGACTACTAAAAACAATAGAACAAAATCAATTCAACATAATTCTCGTCGTAGATGAGATCGACTATCTTGCCCATTTAGTATCAAAAACAGGCAAGGACATCTTGTACCAATTAACTAGGGCAAATGAGCGCCTAAAGAAGGGCTCATTAACACTTCTTGGCATATCAAACGACCTTACCTTCAAGGAAAGGCTTGATCCTAGAGTAATTAGCTCATTATCTGAGGAAGAGATCGTCTTTACTAATTATTCAGTAGAGCAACTAAAAGAGATACTAAAGGACAGAATCAAGGACGCCTTTCTGGGAGGCGTAGTCGAGGATTCTGCCTTGAACCTATGCGCGGCAATGGCAGGACGCGAACATGGTGACGCACGACGGGCAATTGATTTGCTTCGAGTGGCAAGTGAAATAGCAGAGCGCGGCCAATCAGATAAAGTCAAGGAAGAGCACATTAGAACAGCCTCAACAAAAATGGAAGAAGACAAGGAAACAACGGCACTTAGATCCTACCCCCTACACGAAAAACTACTCATCATTGCAGTAATGAAGGCATCAGGTCTTTCCACAGGGGAGATATTTTCCGCCTACAAGACACTATGCAAGGCAATACGCCAAAAAGAACTTACACAGAGACGGGTAACTCAAATGCTCTCAGAAATTGAAATGTCTGGGATTATCTCTGGCAGGATAATCCATCAAGGAATTCATGGTAGGACAAAAAAATTCACCCTGACAATATCCTCTGAAACCGTCAAGGAGACTTTCAAGTCAGAAGCTACTCTGGAAGATATTATTTAGAAAAATCTTTGGTGTAGACCTTGAAGGTCTTCAAGTTAACCAACACCGCCACGGCTGGAGTCGGAGTAATTCCAACACCTGACTGGAATGGAGTCTGTGATTGCCAGGCACCTGAATTCAAAATTAGGATGTTTTTGTACAAGTCCAAATCCACAACGTGGACGTGTCCTGCATGAAAAATGTCTGGTATCTCATCAATTACCATAAAATCTTCCAATTCTGGTGCGAGGGGGGTTTGCGCGCCGTAAATTGGGCTTAGATGTCGCGCCTTGAGCAAATACTGCATAACTTTGGCAGGTTTGTCGTAGCTGAGGCCAGGCGTGGTCTTGACAATGTCATCTACTGATTGACCATGGAAAATTAGAACCTTGACGCCATTAAGTGAAATCACGGCTGGATTTCCAACCATGAAAAAGTTCTTTCTGCCCCATAGATCTGGATTGTATTTTGCAGGAATTGCTGGTTGGGGAAGCGCCCTTCTTCCTGGGTCGTGATTGCCAGGCGCGATAAACACCTTGATGTGTTTGGGGATTTTATCCAAAATATCATAGAGTAGTTTTAGCTGATCTACTGTGTCTAGTGCAACTAATTCCTTGTCCTGGTTTGGATAGATACCAACTCCATCTATCACATCCCCACCTAAGATGACAAATCGAACTCGCTTTGCAATTGGGTCTGGACTGGAAAGCCAAGACACCATATCAGAGAATTCTTTTTCCATGAAATATTTTGAGCCTGTATGCAAGTCCGAGATAAAAACTGCATAGGCTTCCGTTTTTGAGCGATTAACAGCGTGGTCTGGAATGTCGGGCAAAATAATATCCTTGACAATAAAACCACCATTCTTACTTGACACAATTTTTTCCATTACAAACTGATCCATCAACAAACCGGAGGCAACCTTTTGCAGTTCCTCATCAATCACTATGGTTTCAATGATTCCGGTCTGATCGTCCAAGCTGATTTTTGTGGCATTCCTATCAGTTCGCCTGTCTGTGACCAAACCACACACATAGACCTCTTCCTTGGATTTGGTAGAAATCACAGTGGAAACAGACTTGAGCATCTTTGATTCTGGTCTATTTGACATAATTCGTTTGAGTTTGTTGTATCTGCTAGTAAAGAGAGTAGTGAAGCCTTGAACTCCCTCTGCAGACGCAATGTATGGAGTTGGATCATAGAGTATTTCGTGGAAATCTTCTATGGTTTCGTCTTCTTTTATGCCTAGAAATGACTCTAGATCTTTTTGTGAAATTAGGTATAATTGCTGGCGCTCTTTTTCCTTTACAATTTGTTTTATGATTCTCTCCAGTTCTTTTACATCAATTTGCTCTAGGATTTTTAGTGCGTCTGGATGAATCTGAAAGCCCTTGTTAATTACAAAATTTAATGCGGTGCCAATATCGTTAATCATAAACAAAATAACATTAAATGACGTTTTAATTAACTCTGCTTAGATCAACAAACTCTTATTCACCACCAAAAAACTTGATTCAAATGAAAAAACGAATCATGTCTTTCTTTGTATTTCTAGGAGTCTTTTCTGGGGCGTTTTCTCTGGGGGCCGAAATTCAGGTGTCAGAAGAAGAAGCAAAAATCTTCCTAGACGAATTTAACAAATTACTTGAATCATTAAAAGATGAAAACTTTGGCATTGAAATCTTTCTACATAATGCCGAAATAGCGCTTGCAATGTTCATTCCTGGATTTGGAATTGGCTGGGGCGTATTTTCTGCAGTCTCTACTGGCTTTGCATTTTCGGCACTTACAACCACAACACCGTTACTTGGTGAGATTCCACCACTAGCACTAATTTTTGCAACACCATTTGGCTTGATGGAGCTTGCAGCGTATTCACTTGCAATGTCTCGAAGCTTTATTCTGATGATGGCGCTATTCAAAAAATCACCACTAAAAGAGCAGTGGAAACCATTGATTATAGAAATCGGAATTGTGATTGGCCTATTGCTGTTAGGAGGAATCATCGAAGCCTATATGATAGAGAATTTTGCAGGCGATGAATTGATGCCCAAAATCGAATAGCTCAGGAATTGACTAAATTTTGTGGCTTTGCCAAAAATAATTCAGTAGTAAATTATAAACAAAATCAGGACATGGCTATACTGTGAAGTATCTAGCAATTTTAGCCATACTATTAGGCGTGGTCTTCGTAATATCCATGGATAATGCCGAGGCACAAATTGCAGAAAACAACGCATTCACACTATCTGGAAATGGATTTGCAGTATCAAGCAGTAAGATTTCTGATTCTAGTGTAGAAATCACATTTTCCATAACACAAACAAAAACAAAAACTAGCTTTGCCCTACAAGACGGCGTAATCATGATTGATCAAAAAACTCTGAATGCCTCTGATTTTACTGGTTCCATTTTACAAAATGGGAAGCTTTTCAAATTTAGCTCAAAAGCGATAGATCCAAGTGGAAAACAATACACATTAAACATAATTGGTAAGCTGGTCGATAAAACCACAACTGATTCCATCTATACTCTGACTGGCACTCTAACCGATTCTTCAAAGAAGGTAACCAAACTAGTTTACACTGGAAAGGTTTCTGAATTTATTGTAAAACCTATAGACAAAACTTCAAAATCTGACGTTACAATAAAAATTCTAAAAGGTGCATCGTCACCAGAACTTGTTACGTACAAAAATCAAATCTCTGGATTTAAATTCAATTTTGTCTCCGAAGATAGAATTACAATTGCGCCTGGGGGAACAATAACATTTGTAAATGAAGACGATACAACACACTCTCTTAAGAGTGGTACTTTCGATAATAATAGTAAACAAATCACAAAAAATTCGTTTGTCTCAGACAACAAGATTTCAAGTGGTAACATTGAACCCGGAAAATCTTGGAGTGTAACATTTGATGAACGGGGCTTTTTCAGGCTATTTGATGAAAAATATCAACACATCAATATTACCGTATTTGTCTTTGACGAATCAAAAATAGTAAAATTCGGGAAGGACGTCGCCCGCAACTAGAAATTGATATAGGATTCTAGCATGTGCTGATTGATTACCATTACCGATAAATCGGAAAATTCTTTTCCTTCCAAATCTGAGACAAACCCGGCAAATTCCGTTTCTTTACCTGTGGTCAGAAATTCGTATACATGTACTCGTAACTTTGATGTATCAAAACCATTTTTTTTCAAATAATATGAAATTTCTGATTGCATAAAGTGCTTGCTTAGGTCACGCGGCCAAGGCCTTGGCACTAAAACAACTGAAAATCCATCCAAGATTGCTTTTTGTAGTTCGAGTTTTTTCTCCTCGATCGATGTGGTTATGTGCATTGTGATCACTTTAGAGCGATCCAATGGGACTTGTGCCTTTGATGCCGCAACTTGAGTTGCTGAAATTCCAGGAATTATCGTGATCTTACCAAAAATCTCTATTAGCCTATCAACTACTTCCGACTCTGAAAAATTAACATCACCTGTAAATGGGACGACTAGCTTTTTTTGGCCAAGTGTTTTTGCTACTTTTTGGTATGATTCCTCTTGGTTTTTCATTGTGATCTCATGCACTTCTTTTCCTTTGAGCAGTGATTGTATGGTTTGTAGAGTGTACTTGTAACCAATCACAACATCACAATCTAATACAATATCACTGACTAGTTCTGTTACATATTTTGGAGAGCCTGGGCCTACCCCCACTGCAAAAACGTTGGTCATGATTCAGTTCTAGACTTGATGTATTCTACTATCGGCGTCCAATTTACTCTTAGATAACCCATTGGGGCCTTTACTGGATAGGTGACCCAATCCTTTACTATGGAAAGATGAAATTTTCTTTCCTTTTCTCCGTCTCGTAGTTTTAAGAATAAAATGTTGCCCCAAGCCTTTTCCTCTGTGTTTACCTCAATTACATCTGTCATCAAATAGTTCGAGTTTTTTTCATTCTCTAAATCCAATGCAAGATTTTTTTCATTATAACCATCATGAGTTAGAATTGTATTGTCTGGATTTTTTATTAACGTGAGAATCTGTCGCTGGACGGTAGATTTCCACCATTGGCTCTTTGCCTCGGTTTTTGATACAAAATATAATCCCTCATCGGTAACAAAAAACATGCACTCCTTGCTTTTTACAAATAATTTTTTTTCCTCAAGCCACACCGAGAGTAGATGAGTCTTTATTTTTTCATCAGAATTCATACTCTTACCAATCCGAAATGACTTGTTAAAAACTAATGCCATTAGCTTTTATTTGAGATAGCAAAAATATCGTTTGTTGCAATACTCAGTTATTGTTTCTGCCGCATTTGGTTTGCTTCTGGTAGGCCTAATACCAGCATTTGCAGAAACAGAAGTCTCTGATAAGGTCGTGGCACTCAATACTCAATCTGGGGAAATTGTAATTGAGCTGTTTCCAACAGATGCACCAAAAACTGTAGAAAACTTCCTAAATCTGACTAATAAGAAATTTTATGACAGAACTGTATTCCACCGAGTAATCAAGGATTTTATGATTCAGGGTGGTGATCCAAAAACAAGGCCTGGTGGCTACGCAAAACTTTCGGAATGGGGGACGGGGGACGCTGGATACACCATACCTGGCGAATTCAACACAATATCACACAAGAGAGGAATTGTATCTATGGCACGAGGTGGAGATCCAGACAGCGGAAGCTCACAATTTTTCATAGTTCACAAAGATTCACCAACACTAGATCAAAACTATGCTGTGTTTGGCAGGCTGGCAACACAGGCAAGCTATGATACTTTGGATAAAATCGCAAATCTCGAAAATGAAGGCGAACCATCAAACAACATTCCATACGACTGGGGGAAGGGAGAGATTCTCAAGGCCGAAGTAAAAAATCGTGCAGACATTACAGACTTGCTTCCACAAGGGGAGCCCGAACGAGTTTCTGCAAAAACTAGTGAAACTGCTTCATACTCTAATGGACGACTAGGATTCTCATTTGTTCCACCAGCGGGGTGGTCTACACAAGAACCGCAAAAACGAAGCCCCGAAACACCAGACGTAGTATCTGTTGGAGACAAAATCGGTGGATTTACACCGGCAATTTCAGTATCTGTCAAGCCAACAAATGGAACAACACTTGATGATTATTCTGAAAAAATAAAACAAACACTAAAGCCTGCAATTGCTTCTGGAATCCTGACTATACTTAGCGAAGAAAAGACAACGATCAATGGCCATGATAGCTACATACGAGAAGCATTAGGCAAATTCAATATGACTGCCGGATTAATCAAAGTAAAATTCAAAGAAGTTGTAATACAATCAGGCGATAAATTTTATGTCATGACATACACAAACAGCGAAAACAACTTCGATGTCGCAATGCCAAAGTTTGATGCTGCACTGAAATCATTCAGTACAACCGCACAACCAGGACAATGCGCAATTGCAACAGCCGCATATGGAAGCGAGATTGCACCACAAGTTCAGATGTTAAGAGAAATCAGGGATGGCATCCTCTTTAATACAAATTCAGGAACTGCCTTCATGGCAGGCTTTAACGAGTTTTAC